>NZ_JBFUIF010000005.1:0-201134 GCF_056402015.1 Allobosea sp. P4_C6 | reverse complement strand
CACTACGACAGCCACGACCAGCTCGATCGTCACCTCCAGGACTTCGTCTCAGCTTACAATTTCGGCCGGCGCCTGAAGACCCTCAAAGGCCTCACGCCCTACGAGTTCATCTGCAAGCGCTGGACTTCAGAGCCGGAACGATTCACCCTCGATCCAATCCACCAAATGCCGGGACTAAACAACTAGGTTCTGACGTGTTTCCACGGAAACACGGGTCATCCCGGACGTAGCGAAGCGGAGATCCGGGATCCATGCCCGAGCCTCCGTCGGCAACGTCCCGGCATGGATCCCGGATCAAGCCGGGATGACGGCGAGGTTTCGTCTTTCCCTCAGAACAGCGCCGTCGGGGCGAACTGCGCCAGGGCCATCAGCGCGAAGCCCGCAAGGCCGAGCGCGACACCCGTCCAGGCGAGCAGGACGACGCCGGTGATGATCGCTGCCGATGAGATCACGATCGCGATCTGGATCAGGCCGGACGCGATGTCGAACTTGTCGTCGCGCGCGGCGGCGATGTCGCGCTGCGCCTCGGCAGCCTTGGCGCGGGCGGCGAGTTCCTTGCGGCCCTCCTGGGTCTCGGGCTCGGAATCATAGCGCGCGACGGTCTGCTTCCAGCTCTCGATGCGCTTGGTCAGCCGCTGACGGGCGGCCTCGTCGGTGGCGCCGGCAAGCTCGACCTCCATCGCCTCGGCGGCGGTGCGCACCGCCGTCCCCCGGATCGTCTTGGCCTGGAAGAAGGCCCAGAGATTGGAGGCCTCGATGTTCTTGGCGACCGCCTCCTGCTCGGCATTCTTGCCGCCGATCTCTGAGAAGGCGAGCATCAGCGCCAGCAGCGCGATCAGGAGCGCGATGCGCTTGTTGCCGCCCTCGGGCGTTTCGACGGAGCCGGACACGAATCACCTCGCAGGGCCGATATTGGCGGGCGCTGTTTAAGGCTTTCCGTTAAGTCAGCAACAGCTCAGCGCCCGGCGCGTGGATGGGCGGCGTCATAGGCCGCCATCAGCCGCGTCGAATCGATGCGGGTGTAGATCTGCGTCGTCGAGAGCGAGGCGTGGCCCAGCAACTCCTGGATGGCGCGCAGATCCCCGCCGCGGCCGAGCAGATGCGTCGCGAAGGAATGGCGCAGCGAGTGCGGCGTGGCGGAGGAAGGCAGGCCTAGCGCGCCGCGCAGGCCCTCGACCGCGAGCTGGATGATGCGGGGCGAGAGCGGCCCGCCCTTGGCGCCGACGAAGAGCGGGCCCTCGTGTGGCAGGCGCCAGGGGCAGAGCTTGAGATACTCGGCGATGGCCGTGATCACGACCGGCAGCACCGGCACCATGCGTGTCTTGTTCCCCTTGCCGATCACGGTCAGCGCGTCGCCGGCATTCTGCGGCGCCTGCGAACGAGCGAGCGAGAGCGCCTCCGAGATACGCAGCCCGCTGCCATAGAGCAGGCCGAGCACGGCGGCATCGCGGGCGAGGACCCACTGCTCGCGCTCCTCTCCGGCGCGGGTATCGGCCTGCGTGACGGCGCGGGCGGCGCTGGGCTCGAGCGGGCGCGGCAGCGATTTGCCCAGCCGCGGCCCGCGCGTCGCGGCGAAGGCGGCGGCGGTGAGCTTGCCGTTGCGCTCGCCGAAGCGGGCGAAGGAGCGCAAGCTGGCGAGCTGGCGCATCAGAGTGCGGTTGCCGACGCCGTCGCGGCGGCGCTGGCCGAGGAAGGCGCGCAGGTCGACGGGCTTCAGCGCGGCGATATCCGAGAGCGAAGGCGCGCCGCCGAGATGCGCGGTCAGGAACGCCGTGAACTGGCCGAGGTCGCGGCCATAGGCCTCCAGCGTCTTGGGCGAGAGGCGCCGCTCGGACAATAGGTGGGAAAGCCAGTCCCGTCGGAAGCTGTCGAAATCGGTCATGGTGTACTCGTCATGCCCGGGCTTGACCCGGGCATCTCTTCCCGCGCCTGCCTGTCCCGAGATGGTCGGGTCAAGCCAGACCATGACGCTCCCGCCTTAACAGGTCGCGAATCGATGCTAGACACTGCGGGAGAAACACGCCGTCATCCCGGACAAGCCGCGCGAGCGGCGCCGATCCGGGATCCATCGCAGAGCACCGCGCCCTATGATGGATCCGGAGCTCCGCTTCGCTCCGTCCGGGATGACGGCGGTGGTAGTTTGGCGATGGCGCAGTTCGATTTGATCGATGACGAAACGACAGCGGCGGATCAGGGCGGCACGGTCGACGTGCTGATTCCGCTCGGGCTCGACCAGGCCTACAGCTATGCCGTGCCGGCGGGGCTCGTCCTCCAGCCCGGCGATGTCGTGCAGGTGCCGCTCGGGCCGCGCGAGATCGTCGGTGTCGTCTGGGAGGCCGGCTCGGGGCGCGGCGGCAATCTCAAGAAGGTCACCGGCAAGCTCGACATGCCGCCGCTCGATCCGGCACTGATGAAGCTGGTCGACTGGGTGGCGTGGTACACGCTTGCGCCCAAGGGCTCGGTTCTGGCGCTGGCGCTGCGCCGGCCGCCGGACGATACGCCGGAGCGGCCGAAGCTCGGTGTCAGGCTCGTCGGCCCGCCGCCCGGCCGGATGACGCCGGCCCGCGCCCGCGCAATGGCCGCCGCCGAAGGCGGGTTGCTGATCGCGAAATCGGCGCTGGCCGAGGCGGCGTCGGTCAGTTCCGCCGTGATCGATTCCCTCGTCGATGCCGGCACCTTCGCCGTCGAGCCGCTGCCGCGCGAGGCGATCGCGGCCGCGCCCGATCCGAACCATGCCGTGCCCGAGCTGTCCGACGGACAGGGCGCGGTTGCGCAGGCGCTGGTCGCATCCGTCCAGGCGAAGACGTTCGGCGTCTCGCTGCTCGAAGGCGTGACGGGCTCGGGCAAGACCGAGGTCTATTTCGAGGCGGTGGCCGAGGCGATCCGGCAGGGCCGCCAAAGCCTGATCCTGATGCCGGAAATCGCGCTGACGGCACAGTTCATCGATCGTTTCGAGGCGCGTTTCGGCGTCCGGCCGGGGCTATGGCATTCGGCCGTCACCGGCCGCAAGCGCGAGCGGCTGCAGGCGGCGATCGCGAGTGGCGAGGCGAAGGTGGTGGCGGGCGCGCGCTCGGCGCTGTTCCTGCCCTATAAAGACCTCGGCCTCATCGTCGTCGATGAGGAGCACGAAGCCGCCTACAAGCAGGAGGACGGCGTCTCCTACCATGCCCGCGACATGGCGGTGGTGCGCGGCCGCATCGAGAACGCGCCGGTCGTGCTGGCTTCCGCCACGCCGTCGCTTGAAACCCGCGTCAATGCCGAGCGCGGACGCTACGCCCATCTCAAATTGCCGGAGCGCTTCGGCGGGCGCGAACTGCCTGTGCTCGGCCTCGTCGATCTGCGCCGGGACAAGCCGGAGCGCGGACGCTGGCTGTCGGGCGCGCTGGTCAAGGCGATCGAGGCCAATATCGAAGCCAAGGAGCAGTCGCTGCTCTTCCTCAACCGGCGTGGCTATGCGCCGCTGACCCTATGCCGGGATTGCGGCCATCGCTTCCAGTGCCCGAACTGCACGGCCTGGCTGGTCGACCATCGCTTCCGCCGGGCGCTGGTCTGTCATCATTGCGGCCATGTCGAGCGCCGGCCGCATGAATGCCCGGCCTGCCACCAGCCCGAGAGCCTGATGGCCTGCGGGCCGGGCGTCGAGCGGCTGGCCGAGGAGGTCGCGACGCTTTTTCCACAGGCGCGTTCGATCGTGCTCTCCAGCGATTTTCCGGGCGGAACCGAGCGCCTGAAGACGGAGCTGATGGCGGTGGCCGAGGGCGCGTTCGACATCGTCATCGGCACGCAGCTCGTCGCCAAGGGCCACAACTTCCCCGGCATGACGCTGGTCGGCGTCGTCGATGCCGATCTCGGCCTGACCTCGGGCGATCCGCGCGCGGCCGAGCGCACTTTCCAGGCACTGCGGCAGGTCACGGGCCGCGCAGGGCGGGGCGAGAAACCCGGCCGCGCCCTGCTTCAAACGCATGACCCTGAGCATCCCGTGCTTAAGGCGCTGATCTCCGGCGACCCGGAGCGCTTTTATGCCGCAGAGGAGGCCTCGCGGGAGGCGGCGGGGCTGCCGCCCTTCGGCCGGCTTGCGGCGCTGATCGTCTCGGCGAACAGCCAGGCCGAGTCCGAAAGCCATGCCCGCACGCTGGCGCGCTGCGCCGACGCTGGGGCCGGAATCATGGTGCTGGGGCCGGCTGAAGCGCCCCTGGCGGTGCTGCGCGGGCGCCATCGCATGCGTCTGATCGTCAAGACGGCACGCGAGATCAACCTGCAGGACTATCTCCGCGCCTGGCTGAAGCGGGCGCCCAAGCCCAAGGGTTCGGTCCGGGTCGCGATCGACGTCGATCCGCAAAGCTTCCTTTGAAGAGCTGAAAGCCACGGCAAAATCGCCGCTTACGATGGCGAACTAGCGATTGCGTGGCCCGGAACCGCATGCTAGTGCACCGCCACATTTCGGTCGCGAAGTCGTCTTGTCGACTTTGCGCCTAAGATACTCGCAGTGTCGGGACCACGCACTCCACCTTCTCCGGAAGGTCGCCGGTGCAGTCCCTTGAAACGAGAGACGGGAAGCGTGGCAGAAGGCGGATCGCAGGGGACATTGGTGTCGGGCGTAGCTCAGCGCTATGCCACCGCTCTGTTCGAGTTGGCTGAGGAGACGGGTGCGATCGACACCGTCGCCGCCGCACTCGATGCCTTCAACGGCCTGCTCGCCGAGAGCGCCGATCTCACCCGCCTGATCGAGAGCCCGGCCTTCACCGCCGAGGAGCAGGTCGCGGCGATCAAGGCCGTGCTCGAGAAGGCCGGCATCACCGGCATCGCCGCCAATTTCATCGGACTCGTGGCCAGCAAGCGCCGTCTCTTCGCGCTGCCGGGCATGATCGCCGGCTACAAGCGCCTGGTCGCCGAGGCCAAGGGCATCGTCTCCGCCGAGGTGACGGTCGCCGAGCAGCCCACGGCCAAGCGCGTCGACGAGATCCGCGCGGCGCTCAAGGGCGTCGCCGGCAAGGATGTCGACGTTTCGATCAAGGTCGATCCGACGCTGATCGGCGGGCTCATCGTCAAGATGGCCTCGCGGATGGTCGACGCCTCGCTGAAAACCAAGCTCAATTCAATTCGTCTTGCCATGAAAGAGGTCGGCTGATGGACATCCGCCCCGCTGAAATCTCCGCCATCCTGAAGGCTCAGATCTCGAATTTCGGCTCGGAAGCTTCGGTGACCGAAGTCGGCCAGGTTCTCTCCGTCGGCGACGGCATCGCCCGCGTCTATGGCCTCGACAAGGTCCAGGCCGGCGAGATGGTCGAGTTCGAATCCGGCGTGCGCGGCATGGCGCTCAACCTCGAGAGCGACAATGTCGGCGTCGTGATCTTCGGTTCCGACCGCGAGATCAAGGAAGGCCAGACCGTCAAGCGCACCGGCGCCATCGTCGACGTTCCCGTCGGCAAGGAGCTGCTCGGCCGCGTCGTCGACGCCCTCGGCAATCCGATTGACGGCAAGGGCCCGATCAAGGCCAAGGCCCGCGCCCGCGTCGACGTCAAGGCGCCCGGCATCATCCCGCGCAAGTCGGTGCACGAGCCGATGGCGACAGGCCTCAAGGCGGTCGACGCCCTGATCCCGATCGGCCGCGGCCAGCGCGAGCTGATCATCGGCGACCGCCAGACCGGCAAGACCGCCTTGGCGCTCGACACGATCCTCAACCAGAAGCCGCTGAACGTCGAAGGCGCCCCGGAGAGCCAGAAGCTCTATTGCGTCTACGTCGCTGTCGGCCAGAAGCGCTCGACAGTCGCCCAGCTTGTGAAGGTGCTCGAAGAGCGCGGCGCGATGGAGTATTCCATCGTCGTGGCGGCCACCGCCTCGGACGCCGCCCCGATGCAGTTCCTGGCGCCCTTCGCCGGTTGCGCCATGGGCGAGTTCTTCCGCGACAACGGCATGCACGCCGTCATCATCTATGACGACCTGTCGAAGCAGGCCGTTGCCTACCGCCAGATGTCGCTGCTGCTGCGCCGTCCGCCGGGCCGCGAGGCCTATCCAGGCGACGTGTTCTATCTCCACTCACGCCTGCTCGAGCGCGCGGCGAAGATGGGTGAGGCCGCCGGCCTCGGCTCGCTGACGGCGCTGCCGGTCATCGAGACGCAGGCGAACGACGTGTCCGCCTATATCCCGACTAACGTGATCTCGATCACGGACGGCCAGATCTTCCTTGAGACCGACCTGTTCTACCAGGGCATCCGCCCGGCGGTGAACGTTGGCCTCTCGGTGTCGCGCGTCGGCTCTGCGGCGCAGACCAAGGCGACGAAGAAGGTCGCCGGCAAGATCAAGGGTGAGCTCGCCCAGTATCGCGAGATGGCGGCTTTCGCCCAGTTCGGCTCGGACCTCGACGCGGTCACGCAGCGCCTGCTCAACCGTGGCGCCCGCCTGACCGAGCTCCTCAAGCAGCCGCAGTTCTCGCCGCTGAAGATGGAAGAGCAGGTCGTCGTGATCTATGCCGGCGTGAACGGCTATCTCGACGCGCTGCCGGTCAACAAGGTCCGCGCCTTCGAGGACGGCCTGCTGTCGCTGGTCCGCTCGAAGCATGCCGATATGCTCAACGAGATCGGCACGAGCAAGGACCTGTCGGACGCCAACGCCGCCAAGCTCAAGGATATCGTGACGAACTTCGCGAAGTCCTTCGCCTAAGGCGGGACTTTCCGCCATGGTCGACCTTGTGCCGACCATCCACGCCTTGCGACCGATCGAGCAAGGCAGGCGGGGTTGAAGACATGGGTGCCCGGGACAAGCCCGAGCATGACGGAATGAGACGTAGATGGTCAGTTTCGACCATGACGGGGTGAGAGCGCCAAATGCCTTCTTTGAAGGACCTTAGAAATCGCATCGCTTCGGTGAAGTCGACGCAGAAGATCACCAAAGCCATGCAGATGGTCGCGGCGGCGAAGCTGCGCCGCGCGCAGTCGGCCGCCGAAGCCGCGCGCCCCTATGCCGAGCGCATGGAGACGGTGCTGTCGAACCTCGCTTCCGGCGTGTCCGGTTCGAGCGCGCCGCGCCTGATCGCGGGCACGGGCTCTGACAAGGTGCATCTGCTGCTGGTGGCGACCGCCGAGCGCGGCCTGTGCGGCGCCTTCAATTCCTCGATCGCGCGCCTCGCCCGCGACAAGGCACTGGCGCTGAAGGCCGAGGGCAAGACGGTCAAGATCATCTGCATCGGCAAGAAGGGCTACGACATCCTGCGCCGGCAGTTCGCCAACGATATCATCGAGTTCATCGACCTGCGCGAGTTCAAGCAGGTCGGCTTCGTCAATGCCGAGGCGATCGCGCAGAACGTGCTGGCCCGCTTCGCCAATGGCGAATTTGATGTCGCGACGGTGTTCTTCTCCAAGTTCCGCTCGGTGATCGCCCAGATCCCGACGGCGCAGCGCATCATTCCGGCGGAGATCCCGGAAGGTACCAAGCAGACCGACGCCGTCTACGACTACGAGCCGGAAGAGGGCGAGATCCTCGAGGCCCTGCTGCCGCGCAACCTGACCGTCCAGATCCTGCGCGCGCTGCTCGAGAACGCCGCCTCCGAACAGGGGGCGCGCATGTCGGCGATGGACTCCGCCACGCGCAACGCCGGCGAGATGATCAAGAAACAGACGCAGCTCTACAACCGCTCGCGCCAGGCGATGATCACGAAGGAACTGATCGAGATCATCTCCGGCGCGGAAGCGCTATAACCGCCTAGACTTCTGCCGGCGGTTCCGCCGCCGGCTGCCGCTACATCCGAATGCGCTAGTCCCGAGGTTTCACCATGGCCAAAGCCGCTACCAAGACCACCAAGACGAAGACCGCCGAGAAGCCCGCCAACACCGGCACCGGCCGTGTCACTCAGGTCATCGGCGCGGTCGTCGACGTGCAATTCGACGGCGAGCTGCCCGAGATCCTGAACGCGCTCGAGACCGACAATCTCGGCAACCGCCTTGTCCTCGAGGTCGCCCAGCATCTCGGCGAGAACACCGTCCGCACCATCGCGATGGACGCCACCGAAGGCCTGGTCCGCGGCCAGTCGGTGACCGACACCGGCGCGCCGATCGCCGTTCCGGTCGGCGACGAAACTCTCGGCCGCATCATGAACGTCATCGGCGAGCCGGTCGACGAGGCCGGCCCGATCCTGACCACCGCCCGGCGCGGCATCCACCAGCCGGCCCCGTCCTATGCCGATCAGGCGACGGAAGCCCAGATTCTGGTCACCGGCATCAAGGTCGTCGATCTGCTGGCACCATACGCCAAGGGCGGCAAGGTCGGCCTGTTCGGCGGCGCCGGCGTCGGCAAGACCGTGCTGATCATGGAGCTGATCAACAACGTCGCGAAGGCCCATGGCGGCTATTCGGTGTTCGCCGGCGTCGGCGAGCGCACCCGCGAGGGCAACGATCTCTATCACGAGATGATCGAGTCCAACGTCAACAAGGACCCGAAGGAGAACGGCGGCTCGACCGCAGGTTCCAAGTGCGCTCTTGTGTACGGCCAGATGAACGAGCCCCCGGGCGCCCGCATGCGCGTGGCCCTGGCCGGTCTGACCATCGCGGAGGATTTCCGCGACAAGGGTCAGGACGTGCTGTTCTTCGTCGACAACATCTTCCGCTTTACGCAGGCGGGCTCGGAAGTGTCCGCGCTGCTCGGCCGCATTCCCTCGGCGGTGGGCTATCAGCCGACGCTGGCGACCGACATGGGTAACCTGCAGGAGCGCATCACCACCACCAACAAGGGCTCGATCACCTCGGTGCAGGCGATCTACGTCCCGGCCGACGACCTGACCGACCCGGCGCCCGCGACCTCCTTCGCCCACTTGGACGCACGCACCGTGCTGTCGCGTTCGATCGCAGAAAAGGGCATCTACCCGGCGGTCGACCCGCTCGACTCGACCTCGCGCATGCTCTCGGCCGACATCGTCGGCGAGGAGCATTACGCTGTCGCTACGGCTGTCCAGCAGACGCTGCAGCGCTACAAGTCGCTGCAGGACATCATCGCGATCCTCGGCATGGACGAACTGTCGGAAGACGACAAGATGACGGTGGCGCGCGCTCGCAAGATCGAGCGCTTCATGTCGCAGCCCTTCTTCGTCGCGGAAGTCTTCACCGGCTCGCCCGGCAAGCTCGTCCCGCTCGAGGACACGATCAAGGGCTTCAAGGGCCTGATCGAGGGCAAGTACGATCACCTGCCGGAGGCGGCCTTCTACATGGTCGGCTCGATCGAGGAAGCCGTCGAGAAGGCGCAGCGCCTCGCCGCCGAAGCGGCGTAACGTCGACAAACGCACGACGTCATCCCGGACAAGCCGCGAAGCGGCGCTGATCCGGGATCCATCCGAGGGCACGCCCTATGATGGATTCCGGCTCTCCGCTTCGCTCCGGCCGGAATGACGTCGGAGGAGAGAGTAGCGATGGCCACCTTCAAGTTCGAACTCGTCTCGCCGGAGCGCATCCTGTTCTCGGGCGATGTCGTCAGCGTCATCGTCCCCTCGACCGAGGGCGAGATGACCGTGCTCGCCGGCCATGCGCCGCTGGTGGCGACGGTCAAGGCCGGCATCGTCTTCGTCCAGACGACCGACAGCAACGGCAAGGAATTCTTCGTCAATGGCGGCCTCGTCGAGGTCAACCAGGAGACGATGACCATCCTCGCCGAGCAGGGCAAGTTCATCGAGGATGTCGACACCGCCGTGCTCGACGCCGAAATCCTGACCGCCGAGACCCGTCTCGCCGGCTCGCACAACGAGGACGAGCAGAAGCGCCTGCATGACACGCTGGTGCAGCTGCGCGAATTCAAGCACGTCTTCGAGCAGCGCAAGGCGGCCTGACGCCGCCTGCCAAGCTGGAAACAGGAAAGGCCGCGCGAGCGGCCTTTTTCATGCGTAGCTGATGAATTCGAGCAGCGAGCCGTCGGGATCGCGGAAATAGACGCTGGTGCCGTGGCCGCCGCGGCCGAAGCGCTGGACCGGGCCGAGCTCGATCGCGATCGACTGACGCTGGAGGTGCGTGATCGCCTCCGCGATCGGCCCCGGCCAGACGAAGCACAGATCGCTGCCGCCCGGCGGCACCGGCACGCGCGCGACCGGCGTCGGCTCGATGCCGGGGCCATGGCAATTCAATTGCGCCCGGCCGATGCGATAGGCGAAGCCGTCGCCGTTCCGGACGACCTCCGCGCCGAGAATGTCATGATAGAAGGCGTTGGAGCGTTCCCAATCGGAAACGTGGATGACGCAATGATCGAGCTCGACGATGCTCATCTGGTTGCTCCCTCTGCCGCGACGGGCGAAGCGAAGGCTGCGAAAGCCACGGCCACGCGCTCGTAGACGGGTCTTTTGAAGGGAACGACGAGCCCCGGCATCTGGTTCAGCGGGCGCCAGCGCCATTCGTTGAACTCCGGCGGTTCGTCGCCATTGGGCTTGCCGATATCGATCTCGTCCTCGCTGCCGGTGAAGCGGAAGGCGACCCAGCGCTGGCGCTGGCCGCGAAAGGCCGTGAGCTTGTGCGGCGGGCCGTCATAGGGCGGGAAATCGTAGCTCCACCAATCCTCCGTCACGGCCAGCAGGGCGGCGCTGGTGACACCGGTCTCCTCTTCCAGCTCCCGGCGCGCGGCGGCGACGATGTCCTCGTCAGGGTCGATCCCGCCCTGCGGCATCTGCCAGTCGAAGCCGGGCAGGACGATCTCGGGCCCGGCGCTGTGGGAATGGCCGGCAAAGACGAGGCCCTGCGCATTGAACAGGGCGATGCCGACATTGGGGCGGTAGGGCAGGCTCATCCGGCAAGCATAGGGCGCTGTGCCGGGGAGCGAAACGGCCGGGTGCTGATGCCGGCGATGTCACTTGGTGCGGTCAGCGCCGGCAAGCGAGAGTCTTCAGGCGCTGGGGGCGGAGAGAACGCAGGACAGCAGCCCGGGGAAACGGCGTTCGATGTCCTCGCGGCGCAGCGCGTTCATCCGTGACGCGCCTTCGCTGCGCGTCCGAATCAGCCCGGCTTCGCGCAGGACGCGGAAATGATGGGAGACGCTGGATTTCGGCCGGTCGCAGTCGAGGGCCTGGCAGCTCGCCTCGCCCTCGACGGCCAGACGCCGGACGATCTCCAGACGGATCGGATCGCTCAAGGCGTGAAAGACGTCCTCGAGCGCGATGTCTTCCAGAGCGGGCAGGCGGGTCTGTCGCATCGGGGGAAGCTATCACAGAGTTTTGATGTTGCCAAACTTCGAAAAATATCGAACTGTCGAATAATAAGATCCTGTCGCCAATTTCCCGTAGCGCGGAGCCGCTCCAATGCCCGGTCTGTTCGACCCCTTCAGCCTGAAGACCATCACCCTTCGCAATCGCATCGTCACCTCGCCGATGTGCCAGTATTCGGCGCAGGACGGCGTCGCCAACGACTGGCACCGCGCCCATCTCGCCGGGCTGGCGCGCGGCGGCGCCGGCCTCGTCGTCATCGAGGCGACTGGCGTCTCGCCGGAAGGGCGGATCACGCCCGGCTGCCTCGGCCTGTGGAACGATAAGCAGGCCGAAGCGCTGGAGCCCATCGTCGCGGAGATGCACAAGGCCGGTGCGGTCGCCGGCATCCAGATCGGCCATGCCGGCCGCAAGGCCAGCGCCAATCTTCCCTGGGAAGGCGACGACCATATCCCGGCGGGCGATCCGCGCGGCTGGGAGACGATCGCGCCTTCCGCCGTCGCTCAGGGCGGCGGCCTCGGGCGGGTGCCGCGGGCGATGACGTCAGCCGATATCGAGCGCGTGCGCGGCGATTTCGTTGCGGCGGCGGAGCGCGCCCGCGACATCGGCATCCAGTGGCTGAAGCTGCACTTCGCCCATGGCTATCTGGCGCAGAGCTTCCTGTCGCGCCACGCCAACAAGCGCGACGACGCCTATGGCGGCAGCTTCGAGAACCGCGCCCGCTTCCTGATCGAGACGCTCGTGGCCGTCCGCAAGGTCTGGCCGGAGGATCGCCCGCTCTCGGCCCGGCTCGGCGTCATCGAGTATGACGGGCAGGACGAGGAGACGCTGGCCGAGGCGATCGAGTTGGTGAAGCGCCTCAAGGCCGAGGGGCTCGATTTCATCGATGTCAGCGTCGGCTTCTCGACCAACGAGGCCAAGATCCCGTGGGGGCCGGCCTTCCTGGCGCCCGTCGCCGAGCGGGTGCGGCGCGAGAGCGGCCTGCCGGCCTCGACGAGCTGGTACATCAGCCAGCCCGAACAGGCGGACGCACTGGTGCGCGAGGGCAAGGTCGATCTGGTCACGCTCGGCCGTCCGCTACTGGCCGACCCGCACTGGCCCTATGCGGCGGCAAAGGCGCTCGGCGTCGAGGACGCGGCGTGGAAGACCCTGCCGGCGCCCTATGCCCACTGGCTGTCGCGCTACCGCGCGGCGTGAACCGGGAAGAATGGCGCGGTCATTCCGGGGCGCCCCGCAGGGGCGAGCCCGGAACCCAGAACCGAGCCCTTCGTCGGAAGGTGACAGGATCAGAGCCCTATCCGGTGATCGCATCGGTTCTGGGTTCCGGGCCCAAGCGCTTCGCGCTTGCCCCGGAATGACCGTGGCGAATTGTCACTGCTCGCCATAACCTGCAGGCGTTGTCGCTTCACTCGCCCATCGCGATCAGGCTGGCATTGCCGCCTGCTGCAGCGGTGTTGATCGTCACGGTCTGTTCGGTGGCGAAGCGCATCAGGTAATGCGGGCCGCCGGCCTTCGGGCCAGTGCCCGACAGGCCGTGGCCGCCGAAGGGCTGCACGCCGACCACGGCGCCGATGATGTTGCGGTTGACGTAGATATTGCCGGTCGAGAGGCGCTGCGTCACCCGCTCCACCGTCGTCTCGATGCGGGAATGCACGCCGAGCGTCAGCCCGTAGCCGGTCTCGTCGATCTGACCGATCACCTTGTCGAGTTCGCCAGCCTTCCAGCGCACGACATGCAGTATCGGGCCAAAATGCTCGGCGGTCAGGTCGCCGACGCGGTCGAGCCTGATCACATGCGGCGCGACATAGGTGCCGCCGAGATCGGGCGCCTGGCCGGCCCAGGCGACGCGGCCCTGCTGGCGCATGGCGGCGACATGGCCGTCGAGGCGCTGCTTGGCGGCGGCGTCGATCACCGGGCCGATATGGGTGTCGACCTTGCGGGGGTCGCCGAGCTTCAGCTCCTTGGTCGCGCCTTCGATCATCTCGATCATCTTGTCGGCGACATCCTCCTGCACGACCAGCAGGCGCAACGCCGAGCAGCGCTGCCCGGCCGAGCGGAAGGCCGACATCACGACATCGTCCGCGACCTGTTCGGGCAGGGCGGTGGCGTCGACGATCATGGCGTTGAGGCCGCCGGTCTCGGCGATCAGCGGCACGATCGGCCCGTCCTTGGCGGCGAGCGCCCGGTTGATGCCGCGCGCCGTCGCGGTCGAGCCGGTGAAGGCGACGCCGGCCACGTCCTTATGCGCGACCAGCGCCGCGCCGGCCTCGGTTCCGCCGGGCACGAGATGCAGCGCGCTCGCGGGAATGCCGGCCTCGTGCAGGATGCGGATGGCGACGGCCGCGATCAGCGGCGTCTGCGGCGCCGGCTTGGCGACGACGCTGTTGCCGGCGACCAGCGCGGCGACGACCTGGCCGGTGAAGATCGCGAGCGGGAAGTTCCAGGGCGCGATGCAGATGAAGGGGCCACGACCGCGCAGGATCAGCCGGTTCTCCTCGCCGGTCGGGCCGGGCAGGGCCGTCGGGGCGGCGAAATGGGTCTCGGCCTCGGCAGCGTAATAGCGGCAGAAATCGACGGTCTCGCGAATCTCGGAGATGGCGTCGTCGATGGTCTTGCCGGCTTCCGCCTGCAAGAGCGCGATCAGCAGGCCGCGGCGGGCCTCCAGCAGATCGGCGGCGTTGCGCAGAGCTGCGGCACGGATGCGGGCGGGGGTGGCGTTCCAGGCGGGGAAGCCGGCCTTCGCGGCGACGAGAGCTCGTTCGGCCGTCGCCGCGTCGGCTTCCGTCACCTTGCCGATCGGCTTGTTGTCGATCGGCGAGCGTACGTCGCGTACCGCGCCGGGCTGCCGCTTGCCGTCGATGATCGGCGCGGCATCGGGGAAGCTCTTCGCCGCCGCGATCTCCTTCACCAGGGCGTCCAGGCTCTCTTCATGGCCGAGCTCGGTGCCGGCCGAGTTCTTGCGCGAGGGTCCGTAGAGATCGGCCGGGAGCGGAATGCGGCGGTGACGCGCGGCGCTCGGCGTGCCGATGATGTCGGCGGGCGCCAGCAGGAGCTGCGAGACCGGCACGTCCGGGTCGCCGGAGGCGCTGACGAAGGAGGAGTTGGCGCCGTTCTCGAGCAGGCGACGGACGAGATAGGCGAGCAGGTCCTGATGCCCGCCGACGGGGGCATAGGTGCGGCAGGCATAGCCCTCGCTCTCGCGCAGTAGCTTCTCGTAGAGCGCCTCGCCCATGCCATGCAGGCGCTGGAACTCGAAGTTTTCGGTGTTGCCCGCCATTTCCGCGACAGCCGCGACGGTGAGTGCGTTGTGCGTGGCGAATTGCGGGATGATGCGCGGCCGGAGCTGGAGCAGCTGCGCGGCACAGGCCTCGTAATTCAGATCCGTCATCGCCTTGCGGCTGAAGACCGGATAATCGGGCAGGCCGCGCTCCTGGGCGCGCTTCAGCTCGGTGTCCCAATAGGCGCCCTTGACCAGGCGGACCATCATGCGCCGGTCATAGGCCTCGGCCAGCCGGCCGATATGGTCGATCACGGCCGAGGCGCGCTTCTGATAGGCCTGGATCGCGAGGCCGAAACCGTCCCAGCCGTCGAGCGAGGGATCGGCGAAGATTGCATCGATCACGTCGAGCGAAAGCTCGAGCCGGTCGGCCTCCTCGGCATCGATGGTGAAGTTGAGGTCGTAGCCCTTGGCCTGGCGGGCGAGCTCGATCACCTTCGGCACCAGCTCGGTCAGTACGCGCTCATGGCTCGTCGCCTCGTAGCGAGGATGCAGCGCCGAGAGCTTGACCGAGATGCCCGGCCGGTTCGGCAGCTTGTCGTTGCCAGCCGAGCGGCCGATCGCGTCGATCGCGGCGGCGTAGGAACCGAAATAGCGGTCGGCATCGGCCTGCGTGCGCGCGCCCTCGCCGAGCATGTCGAAGGAATAGCGATAGAGCTTGCCGGTGCCCGAGCCGGCGCGCTTCAGCGCTTCCTCGATCGTCTGGCCGAGCACGAAATGGTTGCCCATGACGCGCATCGCCTGGCGCGTGGCGGTGCGTACCGTCGGCACGCCCAGGCGCTTGGCGAGGCTGCTGACGATGCCCGTCGGGGTCTCGCCCGGCTGGATGACGCGCGCGGTGATACCGAGCGCCCAGGCCGAGGCCGAGACGAGGAAGGCGTCCGACTTCGATTCATGGTTGGCGAAATCGCCCTGGCCGAGCTTGTCCTCGATGAGGCGATCGGCGGTGACAGAATCGGGCACACGCAGCAGCGCCTCGGCCAGCACCATGAGGGCGAGACCCTCCTTGGTGGAGAGCGAGTATTCGCGCAGCAATTCCTCGATGCCGCCCAGGCCGACCTTGCGGGTGCGGATCGCCTCGATCAGCCCCGTCGCGCGCGCATCGATCCGCGCCTTGGCCGCGGGATCGCGGCGAGCGGAGGCGAGCAGTCGGCCAGCGATGGCACCGTCATCCTCGGCGAAGGGGACGCGGAAAGACGGCACGGCGAAACGCGGGGCAGAGGCGGCCATGAAGGGCTCCGGATCTGTCAGACTGGATTATCTGAAGGATGAGGGATGATATCCCGCATATCAATTGGCGTTTACAACGCCATTCCCGTATCAATCTCTACAGAATGGCAATTCCATAGAGTTTCATCATGCTCGACAGGACCGATCGCCGTATCCTCGCGTTGCTCCAGGGCGACGGCCGCATCGCGGGCGTCGAGCTGGCCGAGAAGGTCGGGCTTTCGCCGACCGCCACGGGCGAGCGGCTGAAGCGGCTGACGCGCGACGGCTACATCAYCGGCTATCGCGCCACGCTCGATCCGATGAAGCTCGGATTAAACCTCCTCGTCTTCGTCGAAGTCTATCTCGACAAGACGACACCGGACGCCTTCGAGCGCTTCGCCGCGGCGGTGAAGCGGGCGCCCGAGGTGCTGGAATGCCATATGGTGGCTGGTGGCTTCGACTATCTGGTCAAGACGCGCGTCGCCGACATGAATGCCTATCGCCGCTTCCTCGGAGAGGTGCTGCTGGCGCTCCCGGCCGTGCGCGAGACCCGGACCTATGCGGTGATGGAGGAGGTCAAGACGGACGGTGCCCTGCCATTGTGACGCAAATGCCGCCGCGTTGACGCCATTTCAACATCTTATGGTGTCAAGAAGCGTGGATGGCACGGATATGCCGTGCCGATGCCCGCAGGGCACTCAGAGGCCTGCCATGCCGATCGCTCCGTCCCGTCCGTCCACTGACCTGTCGCGCCGTGCGCTCGGGCGGCTGGCGATGGGGGCCGCGATCGCCGCGACAAGCGGCGGCATGGCCGGAGCGCAAGGCAATGCGGCGATCCGCTTTGCCCTGGACGGGCGCTTCGATGGGCCGTCGGCGCCGTTTCTGATCGCGCAGGAGAAGGGCTATTTCGGTGCCGAGGGGCTCGACGTCACGATCGAGCCGGGCACGGGCTCTCGCGCCATGCTGCAGCGCCTGGCGACAGGTGCGCAGGACGCCGGTTTCGGCGACGTCAATGCGCTCATCCGCTTCCGCGACGAGAGCCCCAGTGCCGATCTCAAGGCGGTGATGATCGTCCACGACCGGCCGGGCTTCGCGATCGTCGGCCGCAAGAGCCGCGGTCTGACCGCAGAGCCGCCCAGCCTGGAGGGGCGCAAGATCGGTGCTGCCAGCGGCGATGCCGCGCTGGCGCAATGGCCGGTCTTCAAGAACCTCAACAAGATCGACGACAGCAAGATCAGGCTGGAAACCGTGGGCTACCCCGTGCGGGAGCCGATGCTGGCCTCCGGCGAGCTCGACGCCGCCCTCGGCTTCGGGCCCTCCTCCTATGTCGGCCTCAAGGCGCGCGGCGTGCCGGTCGACGACATCATCCTGATGGAGATGGCCGATCACGGCCTCCTGGCCTATGGCAGCGCCGTCATCGTCGCGGGCAAGCTCGCGGCGGAGAAGCCCGATGCCGTGCGCGGCCTCGTACGCGCCGTCACCCGCGGCTTCCGCGATGCCGTGGTCAATCCGGCCCTGGGCGGGCAATTGGTCCTGCGCCGCAATGAGGATGCACAGCCGGAGATCGAGCGCGAGAAGCTCGCCATGGTCATCGCGCAGAACGTGCTGACGCCTTATGTGCGCGTCCACGGCCTCGGCGGCATCGACCGGGAGCGCTGGTCGCGGGCGCTGGACCAGCTCGCGCTGGCAGGGAGCTTCCGCGACAAGGCACGGGCGGGCGATGCCTTCTCCGACGCCTTCCTGCCGCCGCCGGGCGAACGCATGTTCTGAGCGCATCCTGACGCACGGAAAACTTGCGCGCGCGGCGGGGTGACAGCCGGGAGCCGCCTGCCTATCGTGCCGCGCCTCCCGCTGGACCCACATCTTGAAATTGCCAGACCTGTCCGACTATGCCGCGCTGCGCGACGCTTTCCGCTGGCGCATTCCGGATCGCTACAACATCGCCGTCGACGTCTGCGACCGCTGGGCGGCAAGCGAGCCCGAGCGTCCGGCGATCATCGAGGTCTCGCAGGATTGGCTGGTGACGCCGGTCAGCTTCGGCTGGTTCCGCGAGCATTCGAACCGGCTCGCCAGCGCCCTGCGCGCACGCGGCGTCGGCCGTGGAGACCGCGTCGCGATCCTGCTGCCGCAGGGCCGGGCGGTCCTGGCGGCGCATCTCGCCGCCTACAAGCTCGGTGCCATCGCGGTGCCGCTGGCGGCGCTGTTCGGCGTCGATGCGCTGGCCTATAGGCTGGAGGATTCCGGCGCGAAGGTCGTCGTGACCAATGATGGAGGTCTCGCGAAGCTCAGCCAGATCGCGCAGCCCCTGCCGGAACTCTCTCTGCTGATCTCCACCGACGGAGCGGATGGGCGCGCGGAAGGCTGGGACGCGCTGCTTGCCGAAGGCAGCCCGGATTTCGTGCCCGCCGAGACGACGCCGGACGACCCGGCACTGATGATCTATACCTCCGGCACGACGGGCAATCCGAAGGGCGCGCTGCATGGTCACCGCGTCCTGCCCGGCCATCTGCCGGGCGTGCAGATGCCGCACGAGTTCATGCCGCGCCCGGGCGACCTCGCCTGGACGCCGGCCGACTGGGCCTGGGCCGGCGGATTGCTCAACATGCTGCTGCCGGCGCTGCATTTCGGTGTCGCCGTGGTCGCGCGGCCGGTGACGCGTTTCGAGCCGGAGGAGGCCTATCGCCTGATCCAGGATCTCGGCATCCGCAACGCCTTCGTGCCGCCGACCGCGCTCAGGATGCTGCGCGGCGCCGGCAATCCGCGCGGGCGTTACCAGCTGCATCTCCGCACGGTCGCGGCGGCCGGCGAGGCCCTCGGTGCCGAGACGCTGGCCTGGGGGCGGGAAGCGCTGGGCCTGACGATCAACGAGGCCTATGGCCAGACCGAATGCAATCTCGTGCTCGCATCGAGCGCCGCCATCGGCGTGAGCCGGCCGGGCTCGATCGGCAAGGCCGTCCCCGGCCACGAGGTCGCGATCATCCGGCCAGACGGCATCGTCTGCACTCCCGGCGAGGAGGGACAGATCGCGGTGCGCCGGCCCGACCCGGTGATGTTCCTCGAATACTGGCGCAACCCCGAGGCCACGGCGGCGAAGTTCATCGGCGACTGGATGATCACCGGTGACGAGGGCGTCCAGGATGAGGACGGCTATGTCCGCTTCATCGGCCGCGACGACGATGTCATCACCTCGTCGGGCTATCGGATCGGGCCAGGCGAGATCGAGGATTGCCTGCTGAGGCACCCGGCGGTCGCGCTGGCGGCGGTGGTCGGCAAGCCCGACGCGCTGCGCACCGAGATCGTCAAGGCCTTCGTCGTGCTGAAGCCTGGGCAGGGCGGGTCGCCGGCCCTGGTCTCGGAGCTTCAGAACTTCGTGCGCGCCCGCTTGTCGGCCCATGAATATCCGCGCGAGATCGCCTTCCTCGGCGAACTGCCGATGACGACGACCGGCAAGATCATCCGCCGTGTATTGCGGGCCGAGGCCTGAACAGCGACTGGCCGACCCGCCTGCTGATGCGGGCCGCCAGATCGGCCGGGGTGCCGGCGCGCCGATGGCTGAGGCGCAGCGTCGCGAAGCCGTCGCTTTTGGCTCCGAAAACCGGCAGGCCGCCAGCGAGCCGGATTTGCCGCGACGGGGCTGTCTTGCGCATCATCGCCAGGAGCAGGGCCAGCGGCCGCGCCCGAGCCAACTCGTCCTCGTCGGCGGCCAGATAGAGCCAGCTCGCCGGAGACCGGCCGATCGTCAGCGCTGCCGCGATCGGTATTTCATCCAGCATCAGCAGCGCGATCCGGCAGAGCTTCTGGCGGCTGAGGCTGCGGCTCATGCTGCGCAGGAAGGCGGCCTCGCGAATGTCCTGCAGGGTCGCGCTGCCGGTCCGCCCACGCCGGCCCGAGGCTTCGAGCGCGAGCAGGATCTCGGCGGCGTCGCGCCGGCCGGCGAGCGTCGAGGGCTCTTCCAGACGCAGCGTTCCATGCGCCTCGAACGCGGCCCGGGCTTCTCGGAGGTTGGTCGGGGCCGTAAACTGCGCGTCCGGCCGGCCAAGGCTGTGCCAATCCGCCAAGAAGCCGTGCCTGCGGGCGAGGCCCGTGAGCGCCGCGGCGAACGGGCCGCCCGGGTCGATCGCGTGGAAGGTCAATCCGGCCGTCGGCCCCGCCTCACCGCGCCAGGCACGCAGCAGCGCCGACAGCGCCGGCGCCACGAAGGTGGCGTCGATCAGCGGCGTGCCGTTGAGCAGGCGCGGATCGGCGAATTCGTCGAGGGCCTCGGCCGCGAACAGACGCTGGCGCCTGCGAAAGGGCGCGAGGCCGATGAGCCGGCGCGGCTGGCCTCCGGGTCCGCCCTGCCAGAGAAGCATGAGCGCGACATCGCGGAACGAGACGAGATGCTGTGCCGCCGCCAGTGCAAATCCCGGATCGAGAAAAGGGTTGGGCTCGATGGCGCGGGTGGCGAGATCGGCCCATTCCCCGATGATGTCGGCACAGGAGCCGAGCGGGCGGATCTCGCAATGGACCGCCGTGCCGGGATGCAGTCGAGGCGGGCTCGATGCCGTGGTGGACATGGCGGCGCCCGTGCCCGCCAAGGCCATGATCTCGCTCATCCGATCCTGCTCCCGATGCATCGTTCCGGCGCATGGCTGTGCCGGATTGGCGAGAAACAGGCATGTGCCTCGCCGCGCGAGGGAACAGGTTCAAGAAGCGCGCCGCGGCGTTCTCAGTGGTGATGCGCCGTTTCGGCTTGCTCCGCCTGCTGGCCGAGGAAGGCGGACCAGAGGCGCTGCACGGTCTCCTCCTCGATATCCTTGACGATGAGGACGAGGCGCGAACGCCGGTCGGCATCGGGCCAGCCTTCGAGCTGGATGGGCGGGTGCAGGATCTGCTGCACGGCATGGACGAGCAGCGGACGGCCCGGCTGCTCGGCGAGATCGACGAGACCCTTGAGCCGCAGCAGCCGCGGTCCGTGGATCGAGCGCAGCAGCGTCCAGAACAGATCGAAGGTGCTTTGCGCGACGGGACGGTCGGCCGTCAGGGCGAAGGCGCGGATCGCCTCGTCGTGACGGTTGACGTCATGCGGGTCCTGCCCGTGGTGATGATGGTGGTCATGACCGTGATCGTGGCCATGATGGTCGTGGCCGTGATGGTGATGGTCGTGCCCGGATACCGTCGTTTCCGCCAGCCAGCGTCGCAGAGCCGCCGGCCGCCGCGCCAGATCGTAGAGGCTCGCGCCGACGAGGTCGCTCGCGGGCGCGTCGGGGAGCAGGATCTCGACGCCCGGGTTCAGCGCGCCCAGACGCCTGCGCAGCGCATCGGCCTCGGCCGGCGTCGCGATATCGGTCTTGGTCAGGACGAGGCGGTCGGCGGCGACGACCTGCCGGCGCGCCTCCTCATGCTCGTCGAGCGTCGCCATGCCGTTGACCGCATCGACGAGCGTGGCGACGCCGTCCAGCCGGAAGCGCATGGCGAGATAGGGGTGGTTGATCAGCACGTTGAGGATCGGTGCGGGATCGGCGAGCCCGGTCGTCTCGATGACGACACGGCTGAAGGCTCCGATGCGGCCATTGTCGCGGCGGCGCAGCAGGTCCTCTAGCGTCACGATGAGGTCGTCGCGGATGGTGCAGCACAGGCAGCCGGATTCGAGGAGGATCATGTTCTCCTCGACGCCCTCGACCATCAGATGGTCGAGCCCGACCGCGCCGAACTCGTTGACGAGCACGACCGTGTCGGCGAGCGCCGGGTCCTTCAGGAGCCGGTTGAGCAGCGTCGTCTTGCCGGCGCCGAGGAAGCCGGTGAGCAGCATCAGCGGAACGGGGGCGGGGCGGGCGGGGGTGCCGGTCATGGTCTGTCGTCCGGTCCGATGCATGGTCAAAGGTTGGATCGCCATCATGCGTCCCGTGACGCAAGAGCGATGCGGCCTTCAGGCGGGCACGACGCTCCGCCTTGAATGTTCTAATATTACATTAGTGACCAGCGCCACGATGACAAGGGCGCCGCCGCCATACTGCAATGGCCCCAGCCGCTCGGCCAGGACGATGGCCGCGATGGCCACGGCGAAGACCGGCTCGGCGCAGAAGGCGAGGCCGGCCGGGCCCGGGGCGATCCGTGCAAGGGCGAGGATCTGCAGGACGAAGCCGATGATGTAGCCGCCATAGGTGATGGCGATGGCGATCGGCGCGAGCAGGAAGGTCTGCGGCGGAAGCAGGCCGCCGGTGATTGCCAGGATCGCCAGCGTCACCGGCAGGATGACGACATGCGACCAGAACAGTTTCGGCAGCGTCGCGACCTGCGCGCAGCGGGCGGCGGCGAAGAACTGCGCGGTCGCGCTGAGGCTGGCGAGGAAGGCGAGGGCAAGCCCGCGCGGATCGAGCCCGTGCAGGTCGGGCCCGACGACCAGGGCGACACCGAGGAAGGCGACGAGCGCAACGGCGAGCCTGTCGGCCCGGAACGGCGCGGAGGTGAGGAGAGGCTCGGCCAGCACGATGAGGATCGGGAAGGTGTAGAACACCACGGCCGCGACCGAGACGGGCACGAAGCTGACCGAGGAGAGATAGGCGATGCCGACGAGCGCCGTGGCGAAGCCGAACAGCAGGACCGGCTGCCTTTCGCTGCGTGCGAGCCTGAGCGAGCCCCGCCAGACCAGCGCCGTGCCGCCGACGAGGACCAGCATCAGCAGCACGCGATAGAAGACGAGCAGGGGGCCGCTGAGGCCGGCCTGTCCGGCGATCTGCGCGCTGACGATATTGGTGCCGAAGGCCGCGGCCGAGGCGAAGGCCAGCAGCAACCCGTTACGTTCGCTCGCCGGCCTTGTGTCCAATCAGGCCTCAGGCGTCGCTGGCGGGCTTGGCTTTCGCCTTCGCGGCGGGCTTCTCGGCCGGCGGCTTCACGGCGGCCTGCGATGGCCGCGGCTTGGGCTGCGGGATCGAGGCTGCGGGCGTCTTGCCGGGCTGGGGCTTTGCGGCCGGAACCTTGGCAGGCTGCGTCTTGGCCGCCTGCGCCTTGGCGTTGCGGGGTGCCGCCTTGATGCCGGCGGCTGCGCCCGGCCGCAGGCTCGCTGCATTCGCGGCGCCCCGCTGGACCGCGCCCTGGAGCCGCAGCGGGCCGCTCTCGAACGCGTCGGTGGAGGGCTGGACCGGGGTATCTGCCGGCGCGAAGGCCGTGGTGCCGCGCGGGATCGCGCCATTGCTCGATGCGGTACGCCGGGTCGGAGTGGCAGCGAGCCCGGCGGCGATCGGAGCGCCCGGCTCGATCGTCGGGGCGGTGCCGCGCGCGACGCGCGAGTCCGGCTGCGCCGTGACATTGGCCGCGAGCGGAGCAGAGGCGGAGCCGGCGGTGCGCCCGAAGGAAACCTGGATCGGCACGACCTGCGCCCGCTGGCCGAGGATGACGCGCCCGCGCGGCGAGCGTGTCGCGACCGCGCCGGCCGACTGGGTCGCGAAGGTCCCGAACCGGCCGCCGTCGGAATCGTTACCGGCAGCCGCCGCTGCCGATGCCGAGAGCGGGCCGGAGAGATCGGCATCGTCGGCCAGTGCGACGCCGCCGCCGCGACGGCGGACATCGTCGCAGATGTTCGGCGCCCGCGTGCCGCTCGGTGGCATCGAGGCGACATTGTAGCCCGTGCCGCCCCAGCGGCCGAAGCTTTCGTCGAGAATCTGGGCTGCCTTGACGGTTCGCTCAACGCCGGAGACCGAGCCGAGCACCACGGCGATCAGGGTGCGGCCGCCGCGATTGGCGGTGGCGACGACGTTGAAGCCGGAGGCGCAGGTGAAGCCGGTCTTCATGCCGCCGATGCCGGAATAGCGCCCCACCAGGCCGTTGGTGTTGTGCATCACCTGCTTGCCGAGCTGGACGGCCGAGGTGTTCCAGTAGTCCGAATACTGTGGGAAATCGTGCATCAGCGCCATGGCGAGCACGGCGAGGTCATGCGCGCTGCTCTGCTGGTCGGGATGGTCCCAGCCATTGGGATTGACGAAGCGGGTGTCGCGCATGCCCAAGCGCTGGGCCTCCGCGTTCATCATCTCGACGAAGGTGCCGACATCGCCGCCGACGCCCTCGGCTACGACATAGGCGATGTCGTTGGCCGATTTCACCATCATGATGCGCAGGGCGTTGTCGAGCGTGACCTCCTGCCCGGCCCGGATATAGACCTTCACGCGCGGCTGGCTCGCGGCCAGCTTCGAGGCCGGGATCGCCGTCTCCAGGCCGATGCGCCCCTCCCGCACTGCCTTCAGCGCGAGATAGATCGTCATCATCTTGGTCGTGGAGGCCGGGCGCCAGGCCTGCGTCGCGTTCTCGCTGGAGAGCACCTCGCCGGTCGACGCGTCGACGACCAGACTAGCACCGGCGAGGGCGGGACCCGTCACGGCGAAGGTGAGGGCGAGGGCGGCAACACAGCGTGAGAGGATCATCGGGCGGTCTTGAACCTGTCTTGGCGGGTGGCGAGGACGGCGCAGGGTTCAACGCGATGCATGCGGCGATTTCGAGACGGCGAGCAGATCTGTCCGCCCATGAACGCATACCTACCCCTAGCCGAGCGATTTGCCTAGTCGCGCAGGCCGGTTCAAAAGCCTAGGCCCGTCTTGCTTTCCCAAGGGTTACCGTGGCTTTCGGTCTTCTCTGGATCCCTGCGACCATCGTCGCTTCGCTGTTGCAGACCGCACGCAACCTCGCGCAGCGCTCGCTCACCGACATCATCGGCGTCGTCGGTGCCACGCAGGTGCGCTTCCTGTTCGGCCTGCCTTTTGCCGCGCTCTTCCTGCTCCTGGCCTGCATCGGGCTGCAGCGCCTGCCGCCCGCCATCGGCATGGCGTCCCTCGGCTTTACGCTCTGGGGCGCGCTGACCCAGATCGCGGCGACGGCGCTCATGCTGGCGGCGATGCGCGAGCGCTCCTTCGCGGTGACGACGGCCTATACCAAGACCGAGCCCGTGCAGGTCGCTCTGTTCGGCGCCGCGTTGCTGGGCGATGCGCTGACCCCGCTGAAGTTCCTCGCCATCGCGGTCGCGACGGCCGGCGTGATCGTGGTCTCGTGGAAGCCGGGCGAGAAGCTGACCCGCGCGGGCATGCGCCCGGCCGTGCTCGGCATCGTCTCCGGAGCCTTCTTTGCCCTGTCCGCCATCGGCTTCCGCGGCGGCATCCAGGCGCTGCCGGAAGGCGGCTTCCTGATCCGCGCCTCGACCATCCTCGTCCTTGGCCTCGGCCTGCAGACCGCAATCCTGACGCTCTATCTGCTCGCCGCCAACCGCGACGCGCTGATTCAGAGCCTCAGGAACTGGCGGCGCTCGCTCTCGGCCGGCTTCCTCGGCGCCGCCGCTTCGCAGTTCTGGTTCATCGGCTTCTCGCTGACCACTGCCGCCAATGTCCGCACGCTCGCCCTGATCGAGGTGCCGCTGGCGCAGATCGCCTCGCGTCGCCTGTTCTCCGAAGGCACCAGCAAGCGCGAAATCCTCGGCATGGCGATGATCGTCGGCGGGGTCGGGCTGTTGCTCTCGGTGGCATTGCGATGAGCGGAGCGGCCGGCTAGTGCTGAACAAAAGCCCGTCAGCCGATCCGCGCACGGCCATCATGCGCGGATACCGGCTTGCCGGGCGGAGCAAGGCTGCCAAGATATAGTGTAGCTGCACATTAAGGGAGAAACCGTCATGAGCGCTGCAATCGTCGGCTGGGCGCATACGCCGTTCGGCAAGCAGGATGCCGAAACCGTCGAAAGCCTGATCGTGCGCGTCGCGACCGACGCGCTGGTCGATGCCGGCATCACCGCCGACCAGGTCGACGAGATCGTGCTCGGCCACTACAATGCCGGCTTCTCCGCCCAGGATTTCACCGCCTCGCTGGTGCTCCAGGCCGATCCGGCCCTGCGCTTCAAGCCGACCACGCGCGTCGAGAATGCCTGCGCCACCGGCTCGGCGGCCGTCCATCAGGGCGTGCGGGCGATCAAGGCCGGCGCCGCCAAGGTCGTCCTCGTCGTCGGCGTCGAGCAGATGACCAAGACGCCATCGGCCGAGATCGGCAAGAACCTGCTCAAGGCCTCCTACCTGCCCGAGGATGGCGAGACCCAGGGCGGCTTCGCCGGTGTCTTCGGCCAGATCGCCGCCGCCTATTTCCAGCGCCATGGCGACCAGTCCGATGCGCTCGCCATGATCGCCGCCAAGAACCACAAGAACGGCGTCGACAATCCCTATGCGCAGATGCGCAAGGACCTCGGCTACGCCTTCTGCCGCGAGGAGAGCGAGAAGAACCCCTATGTCGCCGGGCCGCTGAAGCGCACGGACTGCTCGCTGGTCTCGGACGGCGCCGCCGCCATCGTGCTGGCCGACGAGGCGACCGCGTTGGAGATGCGCCGCGCCGTCGGCTTCCGCGGCATGGCCCATGTGCAGGATTTCCTGCCGATGTCGAAGCGCGACATCCTGAAGTTCGAGGGCGGCGCGCTCGCCTGGCAGAAGGCGCTCGCCGATGCCGGCGTGACGCTGGAAGACCTCTCCTTCGTCGAGACCCATGACTGCTTCACCGTCGCCGAGCTGATCGAATACGAGGCGATGGGCCTGACCAAGGAAGGCGACGGCGCCCGCGCCATCAAGGAAGGCTGGACGCAGAAGGACGGCAGGCTGCCGGTCAACGTCTCCGGCGGCCTCAAGGCGAAGGGCCATCCGATCGGCGCCACCGGCGTGTCCATGCATGTGCTCTCGGCAATGCAGCTCACCGGCGAGGCGCCGGAGGGCATGCAGCTCAGCGAGCCGCGTCTCGGCGGCATCTTCAACATGGGCGGAGCCGCGGTCGCCAACTACGTCTCCGTGCTCGAACGGATCAAGTGATCCTGTAAATCTCCGGCAGAAGCGGGTTCTCCGACGTGACGGTCTTCATCGCGCTTCTGCCGGCCTACATCCTCTCGATCTTCTACCGCTCCTTCCTCAGCGTGATCGCCGGGCCGGTGATGGCCGATCTCGGCATCGGCCCGGCTGCCTTCGGCCTGCTCGGCGCGGCCTGGTTCATCGCCTTCGCATTGGCGCAGTTCCCGGTCGGATGGGGGCTCGATCGGGTCGGCCCGCGCCGGACGGTGGCTGTCGCGATGGCGATCGGCTCGGCCGGTGCCTTCCTGTTCGCGCAGGCCGGCGGGGCGCTTTCGGCCGGCGTCGCCATGGCTCTGATCGGAATCGGCTGCTCGCCGATCTTCATGTCATCGCTCTTCCTGTTCGCCCGCACTGCCGCGCCGGCGCGCTTCGGGCTGCTGACTTCACTGTTCATCGCGCTGGGCTCGCTCGGCAATATCGCCGGGGCGGCGCCGCTGGCTATCGCGGCGGCGCATTTCGGCTGGCGCGGCGCGATGATGGCGATGGCCGCCGCCTTCCTGGCTGCGACCATCCTGGCGGCGTTGCTGGTGCGCGACCCGCCGCCGCGTCCCGCCTCGGCGGCGCCGGATGAAGGGTTGCTGCAAGGACTAGCCAGCATCGTCGCCATCCGACCGCTCTGGCTGCTCGCGCCCCTGACGATCACCGGCTACGCCATCGTCGCAACCGTGCGCGGCCTGTGGATCGCGCCCTTCATGACGCAGGTCCATGGCTTCGATGCCGTCTGGGCCGGGCATGCTGCGACGATCATGGCGGTGGCGATGATCGTCGGTGCCTTCGTCTATGGTTGGCTGGAAAGCCGGACCGGGCAGGCCAAGGCGATCGTGCTGTGGGGGACGCTGCTGACGGCGCTCGGCTTCGTGTTGCTGGCCTTGAGCGGCCAGAATTCGCATCTGACGGCGATCGCGCTGTTCTCGCTGATCGGCGCGGCGGGCTTCACCTATGCGATCCTCATGGCACACGCCCGGCAGTTCTTCCCGGAGCATCTGATCGGGCGCGGCATGACCTTCGTGAACTTCCTCTTCATCGCCGGAGCCGCGGCTGTGCAGTCCGCTTCCGGCTGGTTCATCGCCGAGCAGCGCGCGACCGGGTTCGATGCGGCCTCGACCTTCGCCAACCTGCACTGGGCCTTCGCCGCCCTGCTGCTGGCCTCGGTCGCGATCTACGCTTTCGCGCCGGCGCGGCCGAAGGGCTGACGGACCGGCGGGGCCGGATGGTTCTTGTCGCGAGCCCGCCTAGGTATTACTTTTAGATCAGGCGGTAATACGGAGGTGGCCATGGCGACGACTGTCACCAGCAAGGGGCAGGTCACGATCCCCAAGGTCGTGCGGGATAAGCTCGGCATCAAGCCCGGCAATGCGGTCGATTTCCGGATGGAGCCGGATGGCAAGGTCGTCTTGCTGAAGGTCGGCGCGGAGGTCGTAAAGAATCCTCTCGATAAATGGCGCGGTATCGCCGGGCCGGGCCCGAGCACCGACGAGATCATGGAAATGACCCGGGGAGAATCTTGAAGGCGACGCTCGTCGACTCGAATGTCTTTCTGGATCTCGTCACCAATGATCCGGAGTGGGGTAAATGGTCGGCCGGACAACTGGGCGCGGCGATGAGCAGGGGAGGCCTTGTCATCACCGAGGTGATTTATGCCGAGCTCTCCATTCGCTTCGACGATATCGTGACGTTCGATACCATGTTGGCCGACTTCCGCGTCGAAATCGATCCGATGTCACGGCAAGCGCTGTTCGTCGCCGGCAAGGCCTTCCGGCGCTATCGCGCGGCCGGTGGCACACGGGCGAGCGTTCTCCCGGATTTCTTCATCGGAGCGCATGCCGCTGTGGCGGAGGTCCCGCTGCTAACGCGTGATGCGCGGCGCTATCGCAGCTATTTTCCATCGGTCGAACTGATCGCACCCGAATAGAGCTGCGCGCTCAAACCTCGTTTGGCGCCTTTGCCGCGATCGCCAGCGCGTGGACGCGGTCCGCGAGCTCCTGCGCGAGTGCCGCATTGATGAGGCGGTGGCGCTCGAGCCGGCTCTTGCCGGCGAAGGCATCCGACACGATATCCACGCGGAAATGAGTCTCCCCGCCCTCGCGCCAGCCGCCATGGCCGTGATGCTGGTGCGATTCGTCGATCACCTTCAGCTCCTGTGGCGCAAAGGCCTCGGTCAGCTTTTGCGTGATTCTTTCAGCGATTGCGGTCATGATCGCGCCACCGTTGCGATGATTGTCCTATCGGTTCGGCGGTGTGTTGCATCGCACTTGCCGGTCCGAACCTTGCGTCTCATAACCCTTCGACGATGAACATCAACTCGCGCCTTTTCGATCGCATCAGGATCGGCCCTTCCGAGGCGGAAGCGGTCGAGGGTAATGATGCGCCCCGTTGCGACCATCCCGGCTGCACGCGCGTCGGCGAATTCCGCGCGCCCAAGGGGCGCGGCCGCGAAGGCCAGTTCTTCCTGTTCTGCATGGAGCATGTGAAGACCTACAACGCGACCTATAACTATTTCGCCGGGATGGATGACGAGGCGCTCGCCGCCTACCAGAAACAGGAAGAGATCGGCCACCGGCCGACCTGGAAGCTCGGCGTCAACTCGAAGGCGGCGCGGATGTCGCAGCGCGGCCGCGCGGCGAAGGGCGAGGCCAGCGCCGACATGCACGACGCCTTCAATCTGTTCGGCGCGCGCAACAAGCAGCAGGCGGCGCAGCCGGAATCGCGCGTCGGCGTTGTCGCGCGCAAGGCGCTCGATACGCTCGGTCTCGACGACACCGCCGACTCGGCCGCGATCAAGGCGCGTTACAAGGAACTGGTGAAGCGCTTCCACCCGGACGCCAATGGCGGCGACCGCTCGCGCGAGGGCACGCTTCAGGAGATCCTGAAGGCCTATCAGCAGCTCAAGAGCGTGGGGATGGTCTGACCGGGCGTGTCATCCCGCACGCGCTGCGGCACGCAGTGCTGCTGCGCAGATGCGGGATCGCATGACGGGAAGGCGCATTATCCTGCGCACGGTCCCGTGTCTGCGCAGCGGCGTTACACGCCGCAGCGCGCACGGGATGACGGCTACCGCTCCTTCGCCGCCAGCCCCGCCACATCGGCGATGATGCCGTCCAGTGCGAAATCCTTCGGCGTATAGACCCGCGCCACGCCCATGTTGCGCAACGCGTTCTCGTCGTCGGGCGGGATGATGCCGCCGACCACGACCGGCACGTTCATGCCGGCGACGCGCAGCCGCGCTGTGACGTCGCGCACCAGCGGCAGATGCGAGCCCGAGAGGATGGAAAGCCCGATGATGTCGGCATCCTGCGCCTTCGCCTCGGTGACGATCTCCTCTGGCGTCTGGCGGATGCCGCCATAGCTCACTGCCATGCCGGCATCGCGGGCGCGCACGGCGATCTGCTCGGCGCCGTTCGAATGCCCGTCGAGACCCGGCTTGCCGACGAGGAAGCGCGGCGGCCGGCCGAGCCTTTCCGTCGCCTTCTCGACGGCTGCGCGCGCTGTGGCGAGGCCTGCGGCGTCGCCGAGCTTCTTGGTGTCGACGCCGGTGGGGGCGCGGTATTCGCCGAAGATCTCGCGCAGGGTCTGCGCCCATTCGCCGGTGGTGACGCCGGCTTTCGCGCAGACGATCGAGGCCGGCATGACGTTGCGGCCCTCGCGGGCGCTGCTTGCAAGATCGGCCAATGCCGCCTCTGCCGCTTTCGTATCGCGGGCCGCGCGCCAGGCCTTGAGCCGCGCGATCGCCTCGATCTCGACCGAATCCGGCACGGTGACGACGTTGCCTTCGCCGGCCGAAAGCGGCGAGGGCTCGCTGCTGGTGAACCTGTTGACGCCGACGACGACCTGCTCGCCGCGCTCGATCGCCTCGATGCGCCGCGCGCCGTTCTCGACCAGCGCCTGCTTCATGTAGCCGCTCTCGACGGCAGCGAGCGCGCCGCCCATGTCGTCGATCTTGGCGAGTTCCTCCAGCGCGGCCGCCTTGAGCTCGGCGACCTTGGCGTCGACCACGGTCGAGCCGTCGAAGATGTCGCCGAATTCGAGCAGGTCCGTCTCGTATGCCAGGACCTGCTGCATGCGCAGCGACCATTGCTGGTCGAACGGCCGGGGCAGCCCGAGCGCCTCGTTCCAGGCCGGGAGCTGCACGGCGCGGGCACGCGCCTTCCGCGACAGCGTCACCGCCAGCATCTCGATCAGGATGCGGTAGACGTTGTTCTCCGGCTGCGGCTCGGTCAGCCCGAGCGAATTGACCTGCACGCCATAGCGGAAGCGCCGCATCGCCTCATCGGCCACGCCATAGCGGCCGAGCGTGATCTCGTCCCAAAGCTCGACGAAAGCCCGCATCTTGCAGAGCTCGGTGACGAAGCGCATGCCGGCGTTCACGAAGAAGGAGATGCGCCCGACGATGCCGGGGAATTCTTCCGGGCTCACCTCGGCGCGTGCGCGGATGGAATCGAGCAGCGCCACCGCGGTCGCCAGCGCGAAGGATAGCTCCTGCACCGGCGAGGCCCCGGCCTCCTGCAGGTGGTAGGAGCAGACATTGGTCGGGTTCCATTTCGGCAGCTCGCTCGCTGCGAACACGACGATGTCGGTGGTGAGCTGCATGGAAGGACGCGGCGGGAAGACATAGGTGCCGCGCGAGAGGTATTCCTTGACAAGATCGTTCTGCGTCGTGCCCTGCAGCAGCTTGCGGTCGGCCCCCTGCTCGTCGGCCACCGCGACATAAAGCGCAAGCAGCCAGGCCGCCGTCGCATTGATCGTCATCGAGGTGTTCATCTGGGCGAGGGGGATATCCTCGAACAAGGCCCGCATGTCGCCGAGATGGCTCACGGGCACGCCGACCTTGCCGACCTCGCCGCGCGCCAGCACATGATCCGGATCGTAGCCGGTCTGGGTCGGCAGGTCGAAGGCGACGGAGAGGCCTGTCTGTCCCTTGGCGAGATTGTTGCGATAGAGCTTGTTGGACTCCGCCGCGTCGGAATGACCGGCATAGGTGCGGAAGATCCAGGGCTTGTCGCGCGCCGTCTGCTGGCCGCCGGTCTTCGTCGCGGTCATGGCGTTTCCCGGTATTGCAGAGCAATCTGAATGTTGCACTGCGGCGAGGATAACGCCAGAGCGTCGCGGCTGTCGCGTGCGACGTTAGGATGACGGGTTTTTCACGCGGGCAGAGCGCGTTTCAGGGAAACGCGCAGCTCCTTCGGCAGGCGGCCGAACGATGGACCAACGCGCCGGAAGCCGAGCCAAGCGGGCGTCGCGCGCCTATCGCGGCGAAACGCTGCCCTTGATCTCGACGGTGGGCAGCTCAAGCGAAGCCAGGCGGCGGTCGGGCCTCGGCGGAGCGGCGAAGGCGCGTGCGGCTTTCGGCAGATCGAGATCGATCGGCCGGCCCGGCGGCAGCGGCGCGTTCTTGACCAGCATGACGGCCGGCGTCTCGACCGCGGGAAGCCTGGGCGTGGCAGCCTGAGGCGCGAAGGCCAGGGGCGCCGATGCGAAGGAGGTGGAGGCGACCGGGGAAGCGGTCGTGAGCGGCACGGAGGTGGATGCCGATGCGAGCTGGATCGTCGGCTCCTCGATGCGCTTGCGCTCGGGGCGCTCGCCCTTGAGGTAGAAGGCGTTGCCGCCGGCCACGGTCACATAGTGCATGTTGGCGTAGCCGAAGCGCATGCCGGCCATGTGGAAGTGCTTGGCCGATCCGACCGCCTCGTTCCGGCGGCCATCGAGGATGTCGTCCGCGATGGCCTCGATCTGCGGCCGGGTGCGTTCCGGCATCGGGCGTGTCAGGACGCCGGACGCGAACTGGCGGGGAGCTCCGACCACGCCGCAGATCGTCTCGGGATAACGCGCCGATTCGACCCGGTTCATCACGACCGTGCCGACGCCGAGCAGGCCGGCTTCGCTCGAGCGGTTCGATTCGAAATACATCGCGCGGACCAGGCATTCCTTTTCGCGCGGATCGGCCTTGGCCAGAGCGACGGCGCGCTTGCGCGCGACAGTCGGGTCCTTCGCCGTCGGCGCGGAGACAGCGGCGGTCTCGACCGGCGACATACTGCAGGCACCCAAGGCGGGCGCCGCCAGCGCGATCAGAAGCGGGATCGACCTGCGGCCGCCGTACCGGAGCACCCCATCGGAGCGGAGACCAAGTGCAGCGATCGCGGCCCGCTTCATGCGGTAACTCCTGGGTTCAGGATCCTCGGTGGCCAGACGCAGCACACCGGGATCACCAGCAAGGAAACCCGAAACACTTAACAGAAAGTTAATCCCGGAAGGAAGGGCCGAGCCATGAAAGGTGGCCGCGGCGAGTGATCTCGCCGGCTATGGATATTCTAACATGTTGGTAAAACAAGAAAAATTATGATGGACGGCGCGGCGAATTTTCATTTTTCCGCGTTACGGATCGGTCATCATTGCCGGAGCAGGGGCGCGATCGCGGAGCGGCTTGCCGGCAATTCGACGGCCTCCCGACCGTTTCTCGATCAAAGGTCGATCGTGATCATCGATGTGTCGTTGGCGACCGTCGCGGTGGAAGGCGCTTCAGTTCCCCGAGTTCGGCAGGCGCGGCAGGGGCAGGAAATCGACGCCCTCCTCATGCAGCATGCGGGCGTCGTCGGCGTTCGCCTCGCCATAGATCGCACGCGCTTCCGTTTCGCCGTGATGGATCTTCAAGGCTTCGTCGGCAAAGCGAGTCCCGACATGCTCCGCATTCTCGCGGACATGGCTGTGGAGCGCGGTCAGCATCTCGCGGAAGGCGATCTCCTTGTCGCTCATCAGGGCCATTGGCGCAGGCGTGCCCGACGGCGCGGGAGCTTCCGCTGCGGGCTCGGCCGCTGCGCGCTGGCCGAGATCGGTACGCGCGACATTCGGCGCCATCACCGCGCGCTCGACCTTCGCGCTGTTGCAGAGCGGGCAGGTCACGAAACCGCGCCTGGCCTGTTCCTCAAAGCTGGCCGAGCCGGAGAACCAGCTCTCGAACTCGTGGGCATTGTCGCAGATGAGGGTGTAACGGATCATATCGTCTCAGATGGTGGCGCTTGGCCACCAGCGCAAATAGGCACGGCAGGGTAGCACGGCAGGAAGCCCGGAGGGGCGTCCCGCTCAGGCCGCCAGCAGCTTGTCGAGCTCGCCACGGGCATCGAGCGCATGGATGTCGTCGGAACCGCCGACATGGCGCTCACCGATGAAGATCTGCGGAACCGACGTGCGCCCGCCGGCCTTTGCCGTCATCGTCTGCCGCAGATCCGGCTTGCCGTCGACGTCGATCTCGGTGAAGGCGACCCCCTTCCGGGTCAGCAGGGACTTGGCGGTCTTGCAATAGGGGCACCAGGAGGTGGTGTAGATCGTGACCGGCGGCATGGGCTGGAGTCTCTCTTGATAGCGCTTGATCTCATGTAGTGATTTCCCGGCCATCCGTCACGACCCGCGCGAATGTCAGGATGTCGATCTCCCGGGCACCGGCCCGCAGCAGGGCACGGGCCGCGGCATTGGCGGTCGCGCCGGTGGTCAGCACGTCGTCGACCAGCAGGATGCGCCGGCCTTCGACCTGCGGCCGCATCGCATCCGGCACCCGGAACGCGCCCTGGAGGTTGTCGGCGCGCTGGGAGCGCGTGAGCCCGACCTGCTGGCGCGTGCGCTTGACGCGGACGAGGGCCGTCGGCCGGAGCGGAAGCCCTGCCTGACGGGCCACGACGCCGGCCACCGCGGCGGCCTGGTTGAAGCGCCGGCTCCAGAGCCTCGTGCGGTGGAGCGGGATGGGCGCCACGATCTCTGCCTCGCCGAGAAGTTCGCGGCCGGCCTGCGCCATCATGCGGCCGAGCGTCAGGGACAGCTCGACGCGATCGCCGTATTTCAGGCGGTGCACCAGCTCGCGCGCCACGCCGTCGAAGCGGCAAACGGCCCGCGCCCGCGCGAAGACGGGCGGATCGGCGATCGCGGCCGGCGACAACAGGCCCGCCCCGAGATCGACGGCAAAGGGTGTGCCGAGCCGCTCGCAATAGGAGCGCTCGATGAAGCCCATGCCGCTCCAGCAGGCCGGACACAGCGCCTGCGCCTCGCCCGTCGCCGCCTGGCAGGCGATGCAGATCGGGGGATAGACGACCGACACCAGGCTGCCGAGCCCGGCCCTGAGCACGGCGTGTCCGCGCCGAAGGACGGCGTGGAGTGGATATCGTCGCTGCTCGCCCTGCGTCACGAACCGCTTCCCCAAGGCCGTCCCTGCGGCGTCTGCCCGCTGGAGCGGCCTGAAGGCGCGTCCGGCGGATGGCCCTCAGCATCGAACGTTCCGGAGAGGCGGGCAATCCCGCCGCGTATCTCTGTGGTCGGATGCGAAACGGCGTCGTCGCGCTTCACGAATCTTTTGTCGGGATCACCGCAAAAAGCAGTTGCGGCGGCGCGGTGGTCCGACTACATAGGCGCCCTCGGCCAGCGCTGCTCCCTTCGTCTAGCGGTCTAGGACGTCGCCCTCTCACGGCGAAAACAGGGGTTCGAGTCCCCTAGGGAGCGCCACCGATTTCCGCGGCTCAGGTTCGGCTCTGTCGACGGGCCATGCGGCGGTAGAGCAGATAGAAGCCGCCAGCGATACGGGAACGGAGGCCGTGCCGCTTGTCGAGACTCGTTGAAGGCCCGGGCAGCGCCGCGAGCATGTTCGAGAAGGCGAGATACTGTGTTCTGAGATCGGCGAGCCGCCGGCTGGCATAGGCCATCTGGGCTTCCGCCTCGGACAGCATCTGCTCGTCCTCCGGCTCGCGCTCGAAGTAGATGCCGCTCTCGTTTCCCAGAAGCGATGCTGCGCGCAACCTGGCTTCCTCCAGGCGTCGATCGAGCCCTTTCCGTTCTTGCTCCAGGCTGCGTCTGGCCCTCAACAGCGCGAGCCGAACCGCTTGGTTCCGGCCGTCATCCGTCTGTTGATCGCGATCGGGCCTGCGGAAGCGCGTGATCATCGACATGGGGCAGGGACCTCCCGACGTCGAGATAGCAATTGATGTGCCAATCAGCGCGGCAAGATACGATTCAACGCTGAGCGGAGGCCGGTGCGGGGCTCGTCGCCGGGCCTGTTCGCGAGACGCGCCACAATCATCGCCGCAGCGAATGCGCCGCAGCTCGCGACGAGCGAGGCCAGCATGACGGCAGGCAACGGCCCCAGCGGCCAGGCCATGACGACCGTGAGCCCACCGCCGATCAATGCGGCTAGGAACAGGACAAAAATCATCGGCCACCATTCTCTGACGACGCAGGAAGCCTCGTCAGGACTATACGCGCTCCGCGGGCCGGCACCAATTTGAATCAGGGCCTCGAATCCCGCCAGCCGCTCGATATCATCGGCCATGGCCGTTAAGCCCAGGTGAACTCCGCCGGCGCTTGGCAGAGAACTTGCTATGAGACGCCCTTGTAGCTGTCGAGGGCGTCAATGGTGCTTCGTCGATCTGCCACCGCGTCGAACTGCCGGATCGTGCCGCCACGGCTCGCGCCCCTGCTTGCCGCTGTTGTCGGCGCCTTCTGCTTTGTTTCGACGGTTATGGCCGGCGAGCCCAGCTATCGGGTCGGCCCCTCGGACAAGGTCAGGATCAAGGTTTCCGAATGGAGGCCGAACTCTCGCGAAGTCTTTGAATGGACGGGGCTGAGCGGCGAGTTCACGGTCAATTCCGGCGGGCTGATCTCGCTCCCCATCGTGGGATCGGTGTCGGTCGACAACAGGACGACCGACGAGATCGCGGCGCTCATCGCGGATCGTCTCAAGGTCTCCGCAGGGCTGGTCAATGCTCCCGCCGCGGCTGTGGAGATCGCCCAGTATCGGCCGATCTATGTCGTCGGGGCCGTCGAGAAGCCCGGCGAATACGCCTACCGCCCGGGCCTCAACGCGCTTCAGGCCATCAGCATCGCCGGTGGCTTCCAGCGGGCCGAATTTGCTCTCGCGCGGTTCGAGCGCGAGACCATCGTCGCGGACGGAGAAATCCGCCTGCAGGAGACGCAAAGGCTCGCGCTGCTTCTGCGCCGCGACCGCCTGTTGGCGGAAGCCCAGAAGGCCGATGCGATTGCCTTCTCGCAGGCCCTGCAGCGCTACCCCGATGCCCCGTCCGCGGCGCAAGGCATGCGGGAGGAGACGATGCTGTTCAACGCCCGGCGGACCGCGCTGCTCTCCCAGTTGACGCTGCTGCAACAGGCGAGATCGCTGCTCGAGGATGAGTTGAGGACGCTTGGGGCCAAGGAGACCAATCAGCGGAAGCAGGTCGATCTGGTCCGCCGCGAACTCGACAACATCAACACCCTGATGAGCAAGGGGCTTGCGGTGAGCCCGCGCCAGCTCGCCGTCGAGCAAAACCTCGCCCAGCTCGAGAGCCAGTCGCTGGACCTGATCGTGGCGATGGCGCGGGCCAAGCAGGAGATTGCCCGTACCGAACGCAACAGCCTTGATCTGCAGAACCAGCGCGATGCGGACGTCAGCAGGGAATTGCGGGAGACGCAGACGAGCCTCAAGCAGGCCGATGATCGGATCGGCTCGCTCAAGCTGCTGATCAACGAATCCGGTACGATCGGGCCGCGGCTCGAAACTGAGCAGTCGCGCGCCGCGTCCCGCATGTCGATCGTTCTGATCCGCCGGGAAGGTGGTTTGACGAAGCAGTTCGCTGCCGAGGAGACGTCAAGCGTGCAACCCGGCGATCTCATCAAGGTCGAGCGTCCGCAATTGCAGGCCATCGCGCCTGATTTGCTGTCGCTCGACAGGCGGAAGAGCGATGATGCCGGCGTGAAGCAAAATTGAGATCCAATGAATCTATAAAAAAAGACTGGGGGAGGAGAGTGGAAGCGACGACCTGACCAAAGGGACGCCATGAGTTTGGCCTCGGATACGAAGCTGCGTGTCTTCATATGCGACGAACACCCGATCCTCGTGGCCGGAGTGCGATCGTTTCTCGGCCGCTCGCCCGATATCGAGGTGGTCGGGGAAGCAAGTTCCGCTGGGGCATTCTTGCCTCTGATAAGCGAGGCGTGCCCCGACATCATCATCGTCGACGCTGTGCCAGGCGGGATTTCGCTCATCAGGTGCCTCGTCCAGGCATTCCCCAATGCGCGCATCATCTGCCTGTCCGAGCAGGACGACCATCGCCATATCGGAGAGGCCTTGGCGGCCGGGGCGCGTGCCTATGTCCTGAAGACTTCGCCGGGCGAGAGCCTGCTGCGTGCGGTCGAGGCGCTCCGCCGGGGAGGCCAGTATGTCGAGGGCCAAGGGGTGCGTGCCGGCGGACAGCTGGCCGGCGGCTCGAACGGTCACCGAACGGTGCTCAGCGAGCGTGAAGTCACGGTCCTCAGGCTGGTTGCCTTCGGTTACAGCAGCAGGGAGATCGCAACGCGCCTGGGCCTGACGACAAAGTCCGTCGAAACCTACAAGATCCGGGCGACCGGGAAACTCGAACTTCACGGCCGCTCCGACATCATCCAGTACGCCATCGTCATGGGGTGGTTCCAGGGCGTGGCGCGGCCCGCCTCGATCGCGGCGCCGAATTAGACCGCCAGCAGCGCCCCCGCCTGAATTTGGTGTGGTTGGGTCTGGGCTACCTCTCCCCTTCCTGTAGGCCGGATTGCTCTCTTCGTGCTGCCATAGGCGGATGGTCGGCAATGCCGTGTCCAGGGTGACATTCCCTAAGGGAGTGGCTCAATTTAACCCAAGGTAATGCAAATTAATTGGGCGAATGAATTGTCGTAATACGCTCGGTCGCAAAGCGATGAATTTAGAGCCATTTTCGTTCTCGTTTTGTAGGGTATTTTCTGATGGCTGGTTGAAAAAGCATCATCTCATGTATTGATAGTATAAATAGTAATCAGCAACTAAATTGATCTTGAAGTTTGTTTAACTTGGGTTGATATTTTCTTAAGCGACGTTGTCGTCTTACGGCCAAGGGTGATGCCATGGCGAAATCAAATCGACCGTCTGGCCTTTCTCTTCCGCGTCCAGTCGGTACGCGGCTGAATCCCAAAGTTCGGTCTGCTGCGGAACGTGCCGCCAAGCGTTCGTTCGACGTTGTTCTGGCGCTCGTGCTTCTGGCTTTCCTGATCCCGTTGCTCGTCGCGCTCTCGGCGGTGATCAGCGCATCCGATGGCGGCCCGGCGCTCTTTCGTCAGAGGCGGGTCGGCAGACAGGGCAAGCCGTTCACCTGTCTCAAGTTCCGGACGATGCGATGCGACGCGGAAAAGGCGCTTAACGACCTCCTGGAAGCGGACTCCGAGGCCGCGCGGGAGTGGACAGAAAATCAGAAGCTCTCTTGCGATCCACGCATTACGCCGCTCGGGCAATTCTTGCGGCGCACGAGCCTGGACGAGTTGCCCCAACTGCTCAACATCCTGTCCGGGGAGATGAGCTTCGTCGGGCCGCGGCCGATCGTGGAAGCCGAAATCGCGCGATATGGCGAGGCTTTCTCGCAGTGCTTCTCGGTGCCTCCGGGCCTGACCGGTCTCTGGCAGGTGAGCGGGCGCAGCGACTGCGGTTATGTCACGCGAGTGGCGCTGGATGCGCGCTATGCGCGCGACTGGACCCTCGCGCTGGACCTCCAGATCCTCGTGCAGACCGTTCCTGCCGTGCTTTCGGGGAGGGGAAGTCGATGAATTCGGGCCTCGTCTCCAGCCTCGAGCTTTCATGCCTGCACAAGCGATGCTCTCCGCCGGCTGCCGATACGCGGCAGGGCGTGCGGTCCCACAGGACGACAGCGGAGGCGGCGCCATGAAGGTCGCGATCATCCACTACTGGCTGGTCGGCATGCGGGGCGGCGAGAAGGTCGTCGAGTCGCTGTGCCGCATCTATCCCGACGCGGACATCTTCACGCATGTCTACGTGCCCGAGGCCGTCTCCGAGGAAATTCGGCGGCATCGGGTCATTCCGAGCTTCATCAATGGCCTGCCCCGGGCCCGAAAGATGTATCAGAAGTATTTGCCGCTGATGCCGCTCGCGCTCGAGCAGCTGGATTTGCGCGGCTACGATCTGATCATCAGCAGCGAATCCGGGCCTGCGAAAGGCATCGTGCCTCCACCCGGATCGATGCACATCTGCTACTGCCACTCGCCGATGCGGTACATCTGGAACATGTTCCACGATTATCGCGAGAGATCGGGTTTCATCACGCGATGCATGATGCCTATTTTCGCGCATTACATCCGCAATTGGGATGCAAATTCCGCGAGCCGCGTCGATCACTACATCGCGAATTCGGAGACGGTCGCAGGAAGGCTGTACCGTTACTATCGCCGGGCCGCTGCGGTGATCAACCCGCCGGTCAATGTCGATGYGTTCGAGGTCGTGCCGAACGAGGCCGTCGAGAACTACAGCCTCATGGTCGGCGAACTCGTGCGCTACAAGCGGCCGGAGCTGGCGGTCCAGGCCTTCAACGAATCCGGCCGTGAGCTCGTCGTCATCGGCGGCGGCGAAATGCTGGGTGAATTGCGCCGGCTTGCGAAGCCGAACGTCAGGATTCTCGGACCGCAACCCTTCGACGTACTGCGGCATCACTATTCCCGGTGCAGAACGCTGATCTTCCCCGGCGAGGAGGATTTCGGGATCGTTCCGCTCGAGGCCATGGCCAGCGGTCGTCCCGTCGTCGCCTATCGTCGCGGCGGGGCCACCGAGACGGTCATCGAGGGCAAGACCGGCATCTTCTTCGACGAGCAGAGCGTCGAAGCCATCATCGCGGCCGACAACCGGGCGCGCGCGATCGCCTGGGATTCCGGCGCGATCGCCGACTATGCGCATGGTTTTTCGCGGGATGTCTTCGAAACGCAGATCAAGCTGCACATCGAGCAATTGCTGAAGCCGCTGCCGAACACGATGCGGAAAGCGGTCCTGCATTCCGGACTCACGCCGCAGCTCGCCCCGGCGGGAGGTTGAGGAATGCGTCGTGACAGGGACCGCATCGCCAACGCACCGGGAACGCGTTCGCCCGGGCTCGCAGAGCGCGATAGCCCCCGCAACCCTTGTTGAGTGAGTGCCGTGCAGACGATCTACGAAACCGAGCAATATGCCGACCGGAATCCGAACTGGCACGAAGAGGATTCGCCCTGGAAGGCGAAGCATGTCGCCGAGATCATCAGGAAGAACGATCTCGACTTCGAGACGATCTGCGAGGTCGGCTGCGGTACGGGGGAGATTCTGCTCAACCTCGCCGCCGCGTTCCCCGAAGCAAGGTTTTCGGGCTACGAGATCTCGCCGCATGCCTATCGGCGTGCGAAATCGAAGGAGACCAATCGTGTCCGGTTCCATCTCGCGAACCTGATCGAAGAGGATGGGCCCCATTTCGATATCCTCGTCATCGCCGACGTCGTCGAGCATGTCGAGGATTACATTTCCTTTCTGAAGAGCCTGAAGGACCGTGCCCGCTACAAGGTGATCCACGTTCCGCTGGATCTTTCGGTTCAATCGGTTCTGCGGGCCTGGCCGATCATGGGGCTCAGGGAGAGCGTCGGGCATCTACACTATTTCTTCAAGGACAGTGTCCTCGCGACGTTGAAGGACTGCGGATACGTCGTCCTCGACTACAAATACACGGCGAGCCGGCTGGAGCTTCCCAATCAGGCCTTCAGCAGCCAGCTGATGCGGCTGCCGCGCCGGCTCCTCTATTCGGTCAATCCGGATTTCGCCGTCCGCATGCTCGGGGGCTATTCCCTGATGGTTCTGGCGGAATAGCCATGGATGGCGGGCGCAGGCAGGTCGCGGGGCATCGGAGCCAGCAGTTCCTCCAGCAGGATGCGGGAGGCCGCCGGACATGATGCTGGAGCCGATCGGCCTGGTCACGGTCCTCATCGGGATCGCCTGCCTTCTCTCCACGATCGAAGCCTCTCTCGTCGGCCTCGGTATCGCGGCCGTGCTGGGCGCGGCCTGCGCGCTGTTCGTCGGCGGGGCGAATGTCCAGCCGGGCCACCTGTTCCTCGGCTTCGTCGTGATCGCGGCCCTCAGCCGCAGGCGGGAGGCCAGCACCGCGATCCGGGCGCTCAACCCCGATGAGCCCGGCTTCTGGCTCGCCTGCCTCGCGATATATGGGGTCGCCAGCGCCTTCTTCGTGCCGCGCCTGTTGGCGGGCACGACTGACATCGTCGCGTTGGGAACCTCGATCTACGAGGATAATGGTTCGACTGTGCCGCTGACGCCGGTCTCGAGCAATCTCACGCAGAGCGTCTATCTGATCGCCAATCTCGTCTGTTTCCTTGCGGTCGTGGCGATCGCCGCGACGCAGAAGGGGTTCGAGGCGGTTCTGAAGGGCGTCCTGGCCTATTGCGCCGCCAATCTCGCCTTCGCGGCGATCGATCTCGCGACCTTCTATTCCGGCACGCAGGCCGTGCTCGAATTCATGCGCAACGCCCAGTACGTGATGCATACCGAGGATCAGGTCGCCGGAATGAAGCGCATTGCGGGCTCGTTTCCGGAGGCCTCGGCATTCGCGCGCTCCACGCTCGGCGTGTTCGGCCTGACCGGGACGCTTTTCCTCTGCGGTCGATACACGCTCCTGACGGGAGGCCTTGCCGTCTGCGCGGCTGTCTCCCTTGTCTTCTCCACCTCGTCGACCGGGCTCGCCGGGGCGCCATTGATGTTGCTGCTGCTCTACGCGACTGCCGTCCTACGCGCGCAGCGGCCGGGCGGTCGCACGGCGGCGGTGGTCGTGGTCGCAGCACCGGCCGCCGCGGTCGCGGTGTGCATCGGCGTGATGCTGGAACCAACGCTGTCCCAGATCATCCAGGACTATTTCAACCTGGTTCTCCTCGACAAATCGTCTTCGGATTCCAGCATCGAGCGCAGCGCCTGGAATGCGATATCGTTCCAGAACTTCCTGGATACCCACGGCATCGGGGTCGGGCTCGGCACCGCCAGGGCGTCGAGCTTTGCAGTCGCCCTGCTGGCGACGGTGGGTGTTCCCGGCGCGCTCTTCTATGGGGCCTTTCTCGCCAGCGCGCTTTTCATGCGGCAGGGCATTCCGGGCAGCTTCGCCACCGATGTGCGCCTCGCCGCTCGCCACGGCTGCATCGGCCTGCTGCTGGGCGACATGCTCGTCAGCCCGGTGATCGACCAGGGCCTGTTCTTCTACATGCTCGCCGCGCTGGCCGCCGCACGGCCGAAGGGCGAGACGGATACCGCGAGATCGATGATCCCCGGCTTTCCCGGCAGGAGGCTGCCGGCATGAGTTCCACGACCGGCTTCGCCATCAACGGCCGCTTTCTGACGCAACGGGTGACCGGTGTGCAGCGCTACGCCCGCAACGTCGTTGCCGCGATCGACGCGGCGCTTGTCGAGCGCGGACAGGCTGCGGCGATCATCGGGCCGCGCCGTGTCGACGATCCTGGCTTTCAAGCGCTGCCGCTAACCCGCACAGGCCGTCTCTCCGGCCATGGCTGGGAGCAGCTCGAACTGCCGATCTCGTTCTCCGGTCCGCTTCTCAACCTCTGCAACACCGCGCCGCTGGCAAAGGGCGAGCAGATCATCTGCATCCACGATGCGAACGTCTTCACCGCTCCCGGCAGCTATGGCCGGGCGTTCCGGGAACTCTACACCCGGTTGCAGCCGCTTTTGGTGCGCCGCGCGGCCCGCATCGCGACGGTGTCGCAGGCCTCGGCGCGGCAGCTCGCCCGCTACCTGCCGATCCGGGCGGAAGAGATCGCCGTGCTGCCGAACGGCCACGAACATGCCCTTGCCTGGCGGCCGGAGCGCGCCGAGACGGCGCCGCTGCTGCTCGCGGACAGAGCGGGCCGCCGCTTCGTGCTGGCGCTCGGCTCGCGGGCGCGACACAAGAACCTGAAGCTCCTGATCGATATCGCTCCCCAGCTCGCTGAAAGCGACATCGATGTCCTGATCGCCGGGGGCGAAGGCGACATCTTCGCGCCGGAAACGCTGCGCGCGGCGCCCAATGTCCACCTCCTCGGCCGCCTGTCCGACGATGATCTCGCTTATCTGATGGACAGGGCGCTGTGCCTCGCCTTTCCGTCGCTGACCGAGGGCTTCGGTCTGCCGATCGTGGAGGCGATGGCACGCGGCTGCCCCGTGGTCTCGTCCGATTGCGCGAGCATGCCCGAAGTGTGCGGCGATGCCGCGCTCCTGGCCCCACCGACGCAGCCGGAGACCTGGATCAGCTCAATTCTGACTCTCGCCGGGTCTCCCGGCTTGCGCGAGGAGCTGAGCGGGAAAGGGCGCGAGCAGGTGGCGTCCTTCTCCTGGGCGCAGACCGGCGCCGGCTATCTCGATCTGCTTCGCCAGCCTGCGGCGTCGCTCTCCGGGCGAGCGGCCAACCTGTCGCGGCGGCCGCAAATCGCCGTCGTCATCGCCACGCGGGGCCGCCCGGATGTGGTCTCCCGCACCGTCGGGCATCTCCTCGCGCAGCAATCGCTGAAGCCGGATGACGTGATCGTCTCCTGTTGCAGCAGCTCGGATGCCGGCGATCTCGTCGGCAGCCCGGACGTGACGATCGTGACCGGCCCGGCAGGGCTGGCTGCCCAGCGCAATACGGCGCTGGCCCGGCTGCCGCCGGGAGCTGAGATCGTCGTGTTCTTCGACGATGACTTCGTCGCGCACCGGGACTGGTTGGCGCGGGCGGCGGAGGCCTTCCGGGACGATGTCGACGTGGCCGCGCTCACAGGCCGCGTCCTGGCGGACGGCGCCACGGGGCCGGGCATCGGCTTCGAGGAGGCCAGCCGGCTGGTCGAGCATGTTCCACGCAGCGACTGGTCCTGGATCGACAGCTACAGCCCCTATGGCTGCAACATGGCCTTCCGTGTTTCGCAGCTCGGCGATCTGCGCTTCGACGAGCGCCTCGTGCTCTATGGCTGGCTCGAGGACCGGGACTTCGGCGCCGCGCTCGCCAGGAAGGGCGGTCGCGTCGCCAAATCCGCAGAGCTCGTCGGCGTGCACATGGGCGTCAAGAGCGGCCGGATCGCGGGCGACCGCCTCGGTTACTCGCAGGTCGTCAATCCGCTCTACATGCTGCGGAAGGGAACCATGACCTTGCCGCAAGTCGCCGGGCAGCTGTTCCGGAACATGGCGAGCAACATCGGCAAGGCCGCCTGGCCGGAGCCGTTCATCGACCGTCGTGGACGCCTGCGGGGCAACGTACTGGCGATCGCCGACGTGCTCCGGGGGCATGTCCAGCCGGAGCGGGCGGCATCGATCACACTCGGTTCGGAGAGGGCATGATGCATAAGGGGTTCACGGGGGGGCGTCGCCTGCAAACGGTCTGGCCGATCGACGAGGTTTCCACCGCGCCGGCGGAGGACGGGCCGCTCGCCTTGCTGAGATCGGTTGGAGCCAAGGTGCGGCGCTATGCGGTCCCGCTCGGTCTGTGGACCGGCCTCTGCATCCTCGCCGCGGGCCTTTACGCTTACACGGCCGTGCCGATCTACTCCGCCACCGCGACGCTCCTGCTCGAGCCGAGGCGCGGGGTGTCTCGCGGCGTCGGGGAGCAGGCGGGCTCAGGGACATTGGACCTCAACCGTGCCGACAGCGAGATTCAGGTCATCCGCTCGGAGCGCCTGTTGAATGCGGTGTTCGAGGGGCTCGGCCTGGCCGAAAAGCCCGAGTTTCTCCCGCAGGGGGGCGCAGCTTTCGGAAACCTTTCGAACTGGATGCGCCGGGTCGCCGGTAGCCAGGTGCGGGGAGGCAGGCGTGCCGTGACCGGCGAAAACCCCGGTGAGAACAAGGACGCTGGTAACGAAGCTTCGTCGCCGGCGCCCGACGCGGCCCTGACGCGGCAGGTCGCATTCGAGAATTTCGCGCGACGCCTGACCGCCCGGCGCGTCGGACAATCCTATGTCGTCGAGATCACCTATTCGTCGTCCGATCCCGCCCTCGCGGCTCAGGTCGTGAATGCCGCCGCCTCGGCCTATATCTGGCAATCCGTCTCGTTCAAGGCCGAGCTCGCCCGGAACGGAGCGGAGAATCTCCAGGGACGCGTGAACGCGCTGGATGCGCAGGTCGAGGCCGCCGGGCGTGCCCTGAACGAGGGCGTCGTGCCGGCGGGGCCGACGCCGGACGCCGATGCCCGGGTGATCGGGGCCGCGCTACGTCCGCTCGCGCCCTCGGCACCGCGAAAGACGCTGATCCTGCTGCTCGGGGCGATCGGTGGCCTGATGAGCGGCCTGATGGTGGCCGCGCTCGTCGGGGCTTTCGATCGCAAGCTGCGCGGCTCCGGCGATCTGCCGCGGCAGGCGGGCTTGCCCTGCCTGGCCAGCATCCCGCAGGGCAACGGCGGTCGCGGCGCAAGGCGTCGGTCCGAGGCGGAAATGGAGCGCCTCGCCGTCACGCATCCGACGAGCGCCTACGCATTGGCCGTCCGCCGGCTGCGCACCGCGGTGGCGCTGGCCTGCTCCGCCAGCAGGCCGGGAGAGAACATGGTCGTCGCCTTCGTCGCCTGTGACACCGGAGCCGGCACAACGACGCTGGTGATGAATCTGGCGCGGGTGATCGGCCGCAGCGGGACGCATGTCACCGTGCTGAATACGGAAGGCCCGGACCGCTATGAGCTTCAGGGTGGCGGGGCCGTGACCGTCGTCGACGCCTTGGCCCATCGCGCGCTGCCCGCTCAGCTGTCCTGCTTCAGGCTGGACGATGTTTCGGTCCTGCCTCTTCTCTCCGCGACCGAGGATCTGAACCATTTCGCTGACTTCAACGACCCGTGCGTGGACGCCATGATCGACGCCGTCAGGCAGAAGGGCGACGTGCTGCTCAATCTGCCTCCGGTCGGCAGCGAGATGGATACGCTCGCTTTGGCCCAGCACGCCGACGCCGTCATCCTGGTCGCAGTCGCCGGGAGCACGCGCATCGACGAGGTCGCGGAGGCTGCGCGCTCCCTTCGAGCCGGGGGAGCGAACGTCATCGGTGCCGTCCTGAGCAACGCGGCGGCCTAGCTGCCGCTGTCGAGAGGTGAAGACATGCTGACTAGAACGACCAAGAGGATGGCGGCAGGTGCCGTAGGCGCCCTGGCCGCTCGGCCCGACGTCCGTCAGATCGTCTTCAACGCCCTGCGATTGCGCCGGCCCGAGATCATGCAATTGCGCGAAGACGATGCGGTCCGCTTTCTCGCCTACGTCTTCGAAAACCTCGACAGCTCAAAGTCCCAGATCCTGCAGGATCTTTGGGTCGCCTACGAGCTTTCGGACATGCGCGGCGGGTTCTTCGTCGAGTTCGGGGCGACGGACGGGCTGACGAACAGCAACAGCTGGCGGCTCGAGAAACAGTTCGGCTGGAGCGGCATCCTGGCGGAGCCAAACCCCGTCTGGCATGACGCCCTCGACCGCAATCGCAGCGGCGCGGTCGACAAGCGCTGCGTTTATGCGCGGTCGGGCGAAACCCTCGGCTTCATGGCGACCGAGGATCCCGAGCTGAGCGGCATTTCGGCGAGCGCGGGACGTGACCATTTCGCTGCGGTTCGGCAGGCCGGGACGCCGATCGAAGTCGAGACGATCTCCCTCGACGATCTGCTCGACCATCACGCCGCGCCCTCGGTCATCGACTACATGTCGATCGACACCGAAGGCAGCGAGCTCGAGATTCTCGAAGCCTTCGACTTCGGAAAGCGGCAGGTGCGCCTTCTCTCGGTCGAGCACAGCAACAGCCCGCAGGAGCCCAAGATCGACGCGTTCCTGGCGCAACACGGCTTCAAGCGGCGCTTTCCGGAGTATTCGCAGTGGGACGGCTGGTACGTCCATGGAGGTTGAGACTCGGGAGGTTGAGACTCGCAGCGTCGGCATGCGCGAGGACCGGCGCACGCCCGCACCGCGGATCGCCGTCATCATCACCTGCTGGAACTACGAGCGCTTCGTCGGGCGGGCGATCCGCAGCGTTCAGGGGCAGAGCTGCGCCGAATGCGATCTGGTGGTGGTCGATGACGGTTCGACGGACGGGTCGTGGGATGCGATCCGCGAAACCGGCGCCACGGCGTTCCGCATCGCCAATGGGGGCCAGCGGGCGGCCTGCCTCTTCGGGCTCGATCAGACCAGCGCCCCCTTCGTGCTCTTTCTCGATGCCGATGACGAGCTGAAACCCGGCGCGCTCGCTGCGATCCTTCCGCATCTCGATGCCGGTGTCGCCAAGGTGCAGTTCCAATTGGCCAGGATCGACGAGAATGGCGAGCGGGTGGGGGCTGCCTTTCCGCCCCTGTCCGCCGGCCGCGATCGTGATCACCTGGTGCAGCGCGTCTTGCGCACTGGCGTCTACACCACCCCGCCGACCTCCGGGAACGTCTTTCGCCGCGATGTTTGCGAGCTGCTGCGCGAGGCCGATTACGACCGGGCGGCGGATGGCGTCATCCTGTTCGCCGCTCCGTTCCTCGGCGATGTCGTCAGTCTCCCGGAGGAGCTCGCGCTTTATCGCGTGCACGCCGCCAACGATTCGGGCCTCGGCAAGCCGCTGGACCCCGGATTGCTGCGTCGCGATCTCGTCCGTTTCGCTCGGCGGATGGAGCATCTGCGGCAGGTCGTCGCCCGCTCCGATGTGACGGTGCCGCTGGTCCAGGCGCAGGAGGCCTACTTCCACCGGGAGCGGAGCTTCTATCTGGCTCTCGCGACCGGAAACCGCCTCGACCGGGGCCAATTCCCGGCGTTGATCGGGAGCCTCTGGCGCGAATATTACCCGGCGAAGATCAAGGCGGTCATGACCCTCTTCTTCGCGCTCGCGGCGGTTCTGCCGCCCAGCCTTGCCGTGCGCCTGCTCGGTTATCGCCTGCAGCCGGGCCGGCGCTCTCCGCTCGGCTTCCTCAAGGCGCTGATGAACTGAACTCTACCAGCGGTCGACGAGCTCCAGCCGACTCGGACCGGCCATGAGCCTGATGCCGAGGATCAGCAGCGTGCAGCCATAGGTCGCTGCCGCCAGAGCCGCGATGATCCCGAATTCCAGCACCGCTTGCAGGCCGAGAGGCGAAAGACGTTCGCGGAGCAGCAGGACGACCACGGTCATGACGGCTGCCGCGGCCAGCACCTTCCAGAGGTTCTTCAACTGCTCGGCAACGCCGACGCCGATCAGGCGATGGGTCGCGTCGAGATAGAAGGCGAACATGATGCCCGAGAGGGCGAGCCTCGCGATGCTGGCGCCCGTCGCGGAAGCGAGGAAGACGCCGAGCGAGACGAGGACGATCCGGAAACCGAGATCGATGACGCTCAGCCGGGCCAGAAGGGAAGGCCGGTCGACGGCCATGCTCAGGGCACACAGCGTCTGGAAATAGGGGATCGGCAGCACCGCGAGCGCCAGCCACTGCAGCAAGGGGGCTGTACCGGTCCATTTCGGGCCGAGCAGGATCGCGACGAGGAGATCGGCGGTAAGAGCTATTCCCAACGCGGCCGGAACCGCCAGCAGCATGGCGATGCGGGCCGCCTTGAGAAAGGCCCTGCGCAATCGCGGCGGGTCGGCATTCATCTTGGAGAAGGCGGCCATGACTGGCTGGAGCGCCGGGCCGATCAGGCTTTGCGTCGGGGCCGCCGACAGGTCGCTCGCGACGGCATAGTGACCGAGTGTCGCCTTGTCGGCCGTCACGCCGATCAGGGCGCGGTCGAGCTGCCAGTTCAGGGCCGAAATGACCTGGGTAGCGGTGAACCAGCCGACGAAGCTGGAGAAATGCGAGAAGCGCGCCAGCGACAATGACGGTTTGTAGGGTGACAGCACATAGGAGACGGCGGAGGCGACGGTCGGCGCCACGACGAAGTTGACGGCGATCGCCCAGAAGCTGCCGCCGGCGAAGACCGTCGCCATCGCGGCGGCGAAGGCGACGACCTTGCCGATGAACTCGGCCACGAACATCGGGCGGAAAGAAAGTTCGCGCGTATACGCGACCATGCCGGGGCTGAAGAGCCCTCGGGCAACGGGGGCGATGGAGAGCACCAGCACCAGCGGCAGGAATTGCTCATGCGCCCCGAAGAACGAGAAGGGCAGCGCCACCAGCAGGATCGCCAGCGCGACGATGACGCTGCGCGCGAGGCCGAGCGTGAAGCCGGTATCGAGATGGCTCTTGTCGATGGTGCGCAGCCGGGTCAGAGCCTGGCTGACCGGCACTTCCAGCACGGTATCGACGATCGCGACCAGGCTCATGGCGAGCGCGGTCGTCCCGAAATCTGCGGGGGTAAGGATGCGGGCGAGGACCAACATCGTGACCATGTCGATCGCGCGCCCGGCGAAACGGGAAAGGATGAGCCAGCTCGCGCCCTTGAAGGTCTTCACAGCGAGCATGTTTGGGCCTTTTCAGGAAGGCTGCCGCAAATCCGGGCACGGAGAGGGAACCTAGGCATGAGCCGCCGCACGCAGCGAAGTGGCCAGCTCCCGATAGAGCTTGCGGGTGTCGAAGCGCTGCCGGACCGTTGCCGCCGCCGCCGCGCCGAATTGCTCGCGCCTGTTCCAGGCATCGGTGATGGCCAGTGCAAGCGCGGCGGGGTCTGCCACCGGCACCAGCCGGCCATCGACCCCGTCCTCGACCAGCCATTCGAAGGCGCGGATCCGGCTCAGCACCACCGAGGCGCCGCAGCCCATGGCCTCGAGCGCGGCGATGGCGACCGCTTCGTTCGAGGACGGCATGGCGTAGACGCCGCAACTGCGGAAAAGCTCGCGCACTGCCGCCCGGCCGAGAAAGCCGTGGAAGACGACACGCTCCGTGACCCCCGCCTCGGCGGCGCATTTCTGCAGCTTGGCGAGGTCCGGCCCCGAGCCGACGATATCCAGGCGCCACTCCTTCGGCAGCAGGGCGAGCGCCCGGATGAGGTCGCTGGTCCGCTTCTGCTTGTCGGTCAAGCGCGCGACGGTGAGGATCGTCTTGTCGCGCCGGCGGCCCGGGTCGGGCGAGAATTCGCTGGTGTCGCAGCCATTGGGCTGGAGCTTCGATCGTCCGCCGAAGGCCTGGACGATGTCGCATTCGTTGGGCGTCTGGCTGTAGACGAACGGCGTCCTGGCGAAGCTGCGGCGCTTGAACCACTTCAGGACGCCCCTGGAAACGCCGCCATGGTCCGCCGCGGTCACGGGGATGTCGACGCGCGTCACGACATGGTCGAAACGCCCGCTCCAATATTCCTGGATATAGAGCAGGTCGATTTCGTCCGCGCTCAGGCTTTCGCGCAGCGGCTTCATCAACGCGATCGTGTTGAGGCGCTCGTCGAGATACAGCGACAGCGGGTTGGTCCGGCTCAGCCGCTTGAGCCAGACCCGCTCCGCCGGAACATACCAGCGCGCCAGCGGCAGGAAGCGCACGGCGACACCGAGCTCCGTTTCGTAGCGCCCGCTCTCGCGGAGGGAGGGAATGTAGAGCGTCGGCCTGATCCCGTTCTCGACGAGGCCGCGGGCGTAGTACCAGGACCAATCACCGCGATAGCTCTTCAGATACGTCTCCCGCGTCTGGCCCTGGACGCCGCCGAAGAAGCCTTCGAAGGAGCCGCAGCTGAGCAGCATCGCGACGTTCATGGGGCGCCCGGGAGCGGTCACCGCAGCCATTGTGCCGACAATCCTCTCACCGCGTAGCCTGCCTCCATCGCCAGCAGCAGCGCCGGGCGCAGATGCGGGAATTCGCGGGCGATGGCGCCTTCCCGCCAGAGATGCGACCGGACCGCAGAGAGGCGCGCTAGCGCATGGCCGGGGCTGTTGCCGTTGATTGCAGCGACGACACCGCTGCGCCCGAAATCGACCGAGCGCCGGCCGACATCAAGCGCGTGCAGATCCTGTGTCGATGGGCGGGTGATCGCCTGCTTCAGCCTTGGCCACGCGCGCTCCGCATCGTCGAGGAGCGTCGCGCCGTCGGGAATCTGATCGATATAGGCGAGGACATCCCGCAGCAGCGCGTTGCCGGCGGCGACATCCACGGCCTCGCGGCGGACGCAGCCGGAATTCGCCAGCACATCGCCCGCGGCGTCTTCATGAAAATGACGTACCGAGGGGATGGCCGGCTCGAACAGGCTTTCGACGAGCTGCCAGTAGCGCAAGACGGTCGTTTCGACCTGGAACGGGCTGTAGACATCCTGCTCGACGAGAAGGCCGACGACCCGCGGGAAATGCGCCTCCGAATGGCCCTTGTAGTTGGACCGCGCGAGCTGGACGGTTTCGATCGACAGTTCCGGAAACCCGTCGGCGAGGAGCCGCTGGGTGCTGCCGTAGAGACCGGTATCGCAGAGCACCAGCCGTCCTCGCCCGGCTGAGACCTGTTTCAGGTGCCGGCGGAAGAGAGCGTTCTGCGCGTCGATATCGTCCACGACCTGCTGGCCTGCGGGCGTTTTGAAGAGATCGTAGAGTTGGTCCGGTACAAACGGTTCGGACCAGTTGGCGGGCAGCTCGCGATTGCGCCCGCTCAAGGCCTGCGCCACGTCGGCAAAGCTGCTGTCCCGGAATTCGCGGCTCAGTTCCTCGAGTGCGGCGGGGCTGCGCCTTGCGATCGCCGCGCGCGCCGCGACGAGACGCGAGATCAGCAGGTTTTCCCGGGGCGTATCCAGCCGCAGATGCAAGCGATCGAGCAGACGTTCGAACGCCTCCCGAATACCGAGGCCGCCACGGGCGCAGAACAGCAGTATCGCGTCGTCATCCTTTCGGAGCTGATCGGCATAGAGCCAGATCCGGAGGCAGAATTCCGCGACGATCGGACCGAGCACCGCACCGGCGAAGCTGGCGGTATCTCCCGGCGTGGGCAGGGCCAGCCGGCTGCCAACCCATGCACGGCCGAGGCGCCGGCGCGCCTCGGCGGCGGCCCCGTGCATACGCGAGACGCGGCGGCGCAGCCGGGCTCGCGGCAAATGAAGCGTCCTGATGCCCAATGCGCAGGGCACTTCATGGTCGGCGATGGCGTCGTCGCCGACATGGAGCAGGCGGTGCGGCGGGACCTCCTCGGCAGCCAGGATCTGGAGGAAGATGTCGCCTTGGCGCTTGGTGGCCGCCTCGTCCGCGCTTGAATAGACCCGGGAGATCAATTCCGGCCCGTGATGATGCTCGATCAAGCCGGCTATGGCCGCCGCCGGCAAGCCCGTGTCACTGATCGCGACAACCGGCAGGCCGGACCGCCGGAGCGCTGCGGCCAGGGCACGGTTGGGTCGCAACGATCGCTTCTCGACCTCGATCTCGATGCCGAGCCGGTCCTGCGCCAGTTCTTCCGGCAGCCCCAGCACCTGGAGCTGGCGTCGGGTGATGTCGAGAAAGCCGACTTCCCCGTTTCCGTTCATATTGACGGCGCGGTGGGCCAGCGCCTGCGCGCGAAGGCGGAGGTCGACGAGCCTCTCCACGGAAACCGAAAAGCCGCGTTCGCCGAGAAACCGGGCAAACAGCCTTTCGCCTTCGACGATCCGCGAGCGCTCCGATCTCAGTCGCCGCAACAGCAGCGTGTCGAAGACGTCCGTGGAGATCAGGCTGACACCATCGAGCCTGCTGTTGAGTTCGCTTGGGCCTCGCACGTCGGAATCCTCGTTCCAGAGCCAGAGCCGCTTGGGCTGAGGTAAAGCGAAGATCGTGCCAGCGCAGTCACGCGCCTCTGCCGCAGCGGCAGAAAGATGCCGAGTCGCATTCCCGAACGTTGGCCTAAGTCTTGCTGGGATCCGGAGTGATGCCGACGCGCCCGGTCTTTTGCCGGATACTTCTGGATCCGGAGCGTCGCGCCCGATCCATCTGGCCACCGATCCGGTGGCGCAGGGATGAGAAGGGACGAGCCATGGATGACGCGGTTGCCCGCGACATGGAAGACGTCGAAGGCTTGGTCGAGCACTATGACGCCGTCGTGCTCGGCGCCGGCATATCCGGGCTCGTCTCCGCCTCGGTCCTCGGCGCGCAGGGATGCGGGCGTCTCCTCCTCGTCGACGAATACGCCCGTGTCGGCGGGAACCATATCGACTGGTCGAGTGGCGGCTACACCTTCGACATCGGCAGCCTCATCTTCCAGGACGATTCGCCGCTGCTCGCTCATTTTCCGGAGCTGCTGCCGCGCTATGTGCCGATCGACCCGAGCTGGGCGCGGCTGAACCCGCAGAGGAAGGTGACCGCCTATCCGATCTCGCCGAGGGACGATGTTCTGGCCGCCGGCCTCTGGGTCCTCATCTGCATCGCGGCCTCCGTCATCTATGCCCGGCTGTTCCAGCGGCAGATGCGCAACGCACGGGATTTCGCGCGCTACTGGATCGGCGGGTATCTGCTGCACCGGACCGGGCTCGAATCCTACATGAAGCGCTTTTACGGCGTGCCGGCGGAGCAGATCGATATCGAGCTCGCCCGCAAGCGGATGCTCTGGATCAGCGAAAACGCCTCGCTGCGCGCCTTTGCCGCCCGCTTGCGGAAGCCGAAGGGCGGCGCGCCGACGAACCGGCAGCTCGCTCGCCCGAAAGAAGGCTTCTCGACGCTCTACGCCGCGGCGGTCGACCGCCTCAGTGCGAGTGGCGTCACATTCCGCCTGTCGACCCGACTCGAGGGGATCGAGCGTTCGGGACAGGGGTTCCGCGTCAGGTTCGCGGACGGCACGATCAGCGCGAGACGCGTCATCTCGACAATTCCGCTGGACCGTGCGGCGGCGCTGTGCGGAATCAATTTCGGCGAGGCGGAACTCGAGACGATCACGCTGGTGAGCCTCTATTTCAGCTTCTCCGGCGAAAGGGGCTTCCGGGAGTCCATCCTCTACAATTTCTCCCATGAAGGCGCCTGGAAGCGCCTGACCGTCTACTCGGATTTCTACGGGCCGGCTAATGGCCGCGAGTATTTCGCGGTCGAGGTCATCGCCGACCATATCGGGCATTCGGCCGCCCAAGCCGAGGCGGATTTCCGCGCGCATGTCCGCTTGAACGGGCTGTTCGACGGCGACCTCAAGCTGGAGGGCAGCCAGATGCTCGCCAATGCCTATCCGATCTATCGCAACGGAGCGGCGGCGAGGGCCGCGGCGCTGGTGGATTCGCTGCGCCAGTTCGGCGTGGAATCCTTCGGGCGGCAGGGAGCGTTCAACTATCAGCCGACCGCCCGGGTCTCGACGCACGAAGCCGAGGCGGCGCTCGGCGCGAGTCGGTCCGCGCTGTGAGTCTCAAACGCAGCCAGACGAGGCTCCCACCCCGGGCAGGCTGCCGTTTCCGGGCGGCAGCCGCTCGGTCCGGTCGGGACAGCAAGCGAAGATTAGCTACGCCGGCCTCCACGGGAAACGGATCATGCGCATCCTCCATCTGCTGAACCATACCCGGCGCCTCAACGGGCATGTTCATGCCGCGGTCGATCTGGCCTGTGCGCAACGACAGCTCGGCCATTCGGTCGCGGTGGCGAGCGGCGGCGGCGATTTCGACGACCTCCTCGCCAGGAACGGCATCGAGAGCTTTCATATCGATCACCGTCGCCGGGCCTCCGATCTCATGAGGGCGTTCCTGGCGTTGCGGCGGAAGATAAGGCTGTGGCGTGCCGATATCGTCCACGCTCACATGATGACCAGCGCCGTGCTGGCCTGGCCAGCCTGCAAGCTGGCGCGCATCCCGCTTGTCACGACTGTCCATAACGAGTTCGAGAAAAGCGCGACCCTGATGGGGCTGGGCACGCGCGTGATCGCGGTCAGCGAAGCCGTCGGCCTGTCGATGAAGAAGAGAGGTGTTCCCGCCTCCCGCCTGAGCGTGGTTCTCAACGGTACGATCGGCTCGGCCCGGTTCGAGGGGCGAGATCATTCGCCGCGGGATCTCGGCTCGCCCAGCATCCTGTCCGTCGGCGGGCAGCATCCGCGCAAGGGGCTGCCCGATCTGTTCGCGGCCTTCGACCGGCTTCACGCCGACCATCCCACCGCGCGCCTCTGGATCGTCGGGGAGGGGCCGTATCTGGAGTCCTATCGCGAGATGGTCGGACAGATGCGCTGCGCGCCGGCCGTGACCTTCGTCGGTGCGCAGCAGGATCCCTATCCCTGGATGCTGGGGGCCGATATCTTCGTGCTGCCGTCGCATGCGGACCCTGCGCCGCTGGTTCTCTCGGAGGCGAGAGAGGCCGGCTGCGCCGTTGTGGCGACGGCCGTCGACGGGGTTCCGCAGCTTCTGGAGAATGGCGAGGCCGGAATTCTTGTTCCGGCTAAGGACCCTATGAAGCTTGCCGACGCGCTCGGCCGGATCGTCGGGAATCCGGAGATCCTGTCCGAATGGAGGGCGCGCAGCCAGAGAAACCTGACGCATCTGACGATAGACCGCGTCGCTCGCGAGACCATGAGCGTCTACGAAGCGGCGGGAGCGGCGCATGCATGAGCGACGCTCTTCATCCCGGAACCTCGCGCTGCCGCGGCGCGGCCTGCTGAAGGGGATGGCGGCCCTTGCGGCTGCTCCGCTTGCCGTGGCGGGGCCTGCGAGTGGCGCGGCTGCCGTTCCCGCAGACCCGCTGGCCGGCAGGGCGCTCTCGTTCAGCGACGACTTTGCCGTTCTCGATACGAAGCTCTGGCAGGCCGGCCCGAAGGCGACGACCTTCGACACCGGCTTCTACGGGCGCTCGGCTTTCGCGCGGATCGACGGCGAGGAAGGGTTCAACCCCTACGCCATCATCGACGATCCCCTCACGGAGAACGGCAAGGCTCTCCAGATTTCCGCCAAATATATCGGTCGCACGATGAGGGTGCCGGCCTATTACGGAAACGTCCTGCCCGAATATCAGTGGATCTCCGGCAACCTGCAGACGGCGCGCCCCGACGGCACGATCGTCGCCGGCTGGCGGAACGGCTATTTCGAGGCCAGGATTCGCTTTCCCAAGCATCCCCTGAGCTTCCCGGCGTTCTGGCTCATGAACGGCCGCAGCATCCTGCTGCCGAAGACGAGCATCGAGATCGATGTCGTCGAGCACAAGGGCTGGGAGCTCGACCTCTACGGCACCTATCTCCACGAATGGGGGCAGCCCGGCGAACATCACGAGGGCGTCGGCGTGCCCACGGGGACCGACATCACCGCAGGATATTTTCGCTATGGCGTGCTCGTCGAAGGCGCGCGCTGTGTCCCGTATTTCGAGCGACAACCAGTGAGGGATCCAAAATCGGGCCTCCCCATCGATTGGACGATCGGCCGGGCGCGGCAGCTGGACGACCAAGGGGATGTGTTCTGGCCCTTGCTGACCCTCGCCTTGCGCTCGGACGTGCCCTTTCCCGATCCGCTGAGGGAGGAGGATCGCGAGACCAGCATGCGGGTCGATTACTTCCGCGTCTATGCGTGAGGCCGGTTCAGGCCTGGCAAAGCGCGCTGCGTCGCATGTTCGATGCCTTTGAACGGAGCAGTTGTTGCGGTCCGTCGCAGGAGGTTGAGATGAACGACCTATCCCCGCCGAACGCCGCGCGGACCGGGCTGGCCTTCAGTTTCGACGTGTTCGACACATCCCTCTGCCGCCTCCTCCATCTGCCCGAACACCTGCACCTCGTCGTCGGGCGAAAGCTGCGCCGGCTTGGCCTATCGAAGCTCGGCGACACCGAGTGGCTTTACGCCCGGGCACAGGCCGAGTTCGATCAAAGGCTCACGGTTCCTCACCGCGAGGTCACGCTCGACGATATCTACGGCCGCCTGGCCGGCTTTCTCGGCCTGTCGCCGGAGGTCGCGCGTGTCGCGCGCGGAATGGAATTCGAGGAGGAGCTGCGTCTCATCCGCCCGATCGCGTCGACGCGGAGCAGGGTGGCGGCGCTGGCACGGAGCGGGCAGCCGCTGCTCTTCCTGTCGGATACCTATTTCACGGCGGATGAGGTCGGCCAGCTTCTCGCCAAGGCCGGCTATGCCCCTCCGATGGCGATCATCTCGTCGTGCGAGGAGCTCAGGAGCAAGATCGATGGCAGCATTTTCGGCCATGTTGCGGGCCGGAAAAACCTCTCCGGCCTGCGCTTCCGGCATCTGGGCGACAATGCGCTGAGCGATGTCCAGAACGCCCGGGCGAATGGCTGGGAAGCCACGCTGTTCAGCGACTCCCATTGGACGACCCGCGAGCGGGTGCTGTTCGCATCCGGAGCCGGCGATGTCCTGGCCTCCACCATAGCGGGGTCGGCGCGGGCTGCTCGTCTCGGACAGGAGGCGCCGGTCGATAAAGGCATTCTAACGGCCGCAGCCAGCGTCGTCGGCCCGCTCTTCGCCGCTTATGTCCTGTGGATCTTGCTCGACGTGCTGAAGCGGGGCGGGCGCGCCATTCATTTCCTCGCGCGCGACGGGCAGGTCCTGGCTGCTATCTGCGAGCGCTTCGTCCGCTGGCTCGGCGTCGACGTGGCCGTGCATTACACCTACGCGTCGCGGCAGGCCTTCCTGCTGCCGGCGCTGCCCGACGACGATGACGAAGAGATGGTCGATCAGGCGCTGGCGCTGGCCTACTACGACCGCATCTCGCTCGCCGAAGCTTTGCTCTCCCTGAGCTATCCTCGCGGCGATATCGATCTGATCGCCCAGGCCTCGAGCCTCGATCCGGGTACGCCGCGCACTGAACTGAGCGAGAACGACAGGGACCGGCTGAAAGAGGTGCTGCTGCGGCCGCTGTGGCTGGCTCCCCTGCGCGAGCGGGTCCGGCAGGCGCGGGCGGCGACCACGGCCTATCTTGAAACCAAGGATTTCTTTGCCGCAGACGACGCCTATATCGTCGATCTGGGTTGGCGTGGCACGACGCAGAGGCGGCTTCAGCGGGTCGTCGGCGATCGTGTCAGTCTCGTTGGCTATTACATGGGGCTCAGCACCACGGTGCTCGGGCCGGAGGCGCGGACGTGCATATGGATGCCGAGCGCGCCGTGGAAGACCGCGCTGCTCGAGGTGATGGCCGCGGCGGATCATACGAGCGTGAAGGGCTTCGGATTGTCCGAGGGTGGGGAGCCGGTCTGCGTTCCACTGCTGCAGGACGATACGGTTCTGGTCGCATGGGGCGCGCGCCAGCAGCAGGAGATCGCGCTTCGGTTCGTCGATTACCTGACGGATGCGGTCGAGCGCGACCAGTACGAGCCCGCGGAGCTTTACGAAGCCCTCGAAAGCGCCGCTCTGGCGGCATATCGGCACTTCATGCTGTCGCCGAGCTGGGCGGAGGCTGAGGCCTATGGCGCGATCCTGCATCAGGAGGATGTCAATCACCTCAAATCGCGGGAGCTCGCTCAACGGCTGAAGAGCCTGGACGTCGTCCGTCATCTGGTGAACCGCGGCGCGAAAGGGGCGGTGACGAGTTGGTACACCGGTTCCCTGGCGCGATCGCGGGACCAGCTCATACCCGCGCTGATTTCCCGCGGCATCGACAAGGCGATCGAGCTGGAAGCGCGCCTCCGGACCAAGCGCCGGAACGGGGCAGCGCGCCGGCGGGCGAAGGACGTTCTTGAGGCAAGCGCCGGACGCCGAAAGAGCTCGACGTGATCATTCTTCGCCGCCGCTTAACTGGGCGGCCAGGAAGGCCGCTGGCTAGAGATGCGTCTCGGTCACGCCCTGCAATCGCTGCGGCTGGTTGCAGCATGAGCGCGTGTGGCAGCACCCTTTTTCTGATTATGGAAGATAGGCTTCGCTGCCCACTGCGATAATGTCTTCCTCGCTCATGCTGCGATGCCAGTGCGAGTAGAGGACGCGCCGGTCGGCCGGCAGCCCGACTTCCTCCCTGAGATGGCGGTGGATGGCGCGAAAGGCCTGGAACTCGCAACCGCCCCAGAAGAATGCCGATGCCAGATCATCAGGCCATGCGGATGCGCGTACGGCGTCCACAAGCACGGTCGACAGTCCCGGCGCGGCCCCCGCGCGATGCAGCCAGCGCAACGCGATGCCGGGCGGATGCCGCAGCTGTTGCTCGTCTCCGTCGCCGCCGACCTCTACCAGGGCGATGCCGCGGGCCTGCGCGGGGAGATCAGCCAGAATCCGGGCGATGCCCGGCAGGCCGGTCTCGTCCCCCGCCAGCATATACCATTCGGCAGGCTTGGGCCCTTTGGCCGCCGGGCCGAGGATGCCGGCCATGCTGCCGGGGCGGGCTTCGATCGCCCATCGCGTTGCCGGGCCGGGCGTCGGGTGGAGGGAGAAGTCGATCGTGATCGTCCCCGCCGCCGCGTCGATCTCGCGGATCGTATAGACGCGGGACGGCAACGGCCCCGATTCCGGCCAGATGATCTTCCCGTCATTGCCGAGCATCGGCCATTGGGGATCGTCGATCCCCTCGGGCTGGAACAGCAGGCGGCAATGGATCTGGTCGGGGCGGTCGAAGCGGACGAGGTTCTCGCCCGAGAAGACGATGCGCCGCAGGCGAGGAGACATATCCTCGATATGCCGAACCCGCAGGATGCGCAGGTCATCGGGGAGCGAAGGGCCCGTCGTGTCGCCCYGCCAGTCGATGACGAGTTGCTCCGACCGCGCAATGAATTCGATCGGGCCGGCCAGCGCATGTTTCAGGCGGTTGAGATGCGCCGGCTCGTCGGTGCCGACCGTGAGGGTCAGCGTGCCCCGGCCCGCAGCGACCGTGGCGACACCCAATGGCGAGGAAACGGTGTATCCGCCACTGTCGGGCATGATCTCCATGTCATGCGTCGCGATCGAGTCCAGGATGTCGGGCAGGAAGGCGGATACACGCGGGAACGCGATCACGGCCTTGGCGGCGAATCGTGGGGTTGCCGGGCTGGATGTCGGCTTTACGGCGGCGGTCACGGATCGGCTCCGTCGAGGTTTGCCCATAACGGGCCGGCGAGGGGTTGCGAAAGGAAGCGGCGATTGATCTCGGCCAGCGTCGCCGCCGGGTCGAGATCGCCGCACAATTCCGGATGGAGCCATTTGGCGGCGAGCTCGACGAAGACGATGTTGAGCACCGGAACCGTGATCAGGCCGGTCCAGATACCGTGGACGCGACGGTCGCGAATGGCGGGCAGGGACGCGAACCCGGTCCGCTCGGTCAGCCGCTGCAGGCCGCGGCGCCCGGCTTGCGCGTCGAGCCCCGGCCCGATGGCCGGGCGCGTCGCGGACGCATAGCCTCCGCCGGTCGCGATATAGGCCTGCGGTTGCTGCGCTAGAAGTTGCTCCGTCGACAGCTTCGCCGTCCACGGTGCATCGAGCCCGTCGAGCGAGCGGCCACCGGCGTCGATGAGCAGCTCTCCCCAGATCCGGGTTCCCGCAGCCCAGCAGCACTCGTCGTAGAGCGACATGATTTCGAGATAGGTTTTGACCGGCTTGGCGCCGGACAGGCGCCGGGAGACGGCCTCGAACCGTTGATCGACGAAGGCGATAATCTCTTCGGAGCGGGCGGGCTCCCCGAGGATGGCGCCCCACATGCGCAGCTGGGCCGCAAGCCCCTGTCGCGGCGAGCGCCGGCTCTCGGACGGGGAGTTGCTGGCGGAGTCGCTGAACACCAGCGGAATGCCGAACTGTGCCAACCGTTCGACCGCCGCCTGCGGATCGCCGCCCGGCGCCATGAAGGCGGTGGCGATGACGAGATCGGGCGCGAGCGAAAGGATGCCTTCCAGCGTAAGCGTGTCGGCCGGCTGCTTGCCGACGAGCACGATCGGATGGCCGGCCGAGCGCTCGAAACGGTCCCGCAGCAGGTCGCTGTCGAAGCGCTCTGCGGCCGCCCAGCCGACGACGAGTTCCGCGGGCCGGGGGTGGAACAGTGCCATCGTCAGGAGGTCGCGCCCTTCGAGGAGCACGATCCGGCGCGGTGGCCGTGGCAGGGTGACGGTCCTGCCGAGCATGTCGACGACGGAAAGGCTGTCGTCGCGCGAGAGTGATGGCTGCGCGATCAACGCGGCCATCGTCCCCAGGGCGGTTCGGCGTGTCGGCAGGTGCATCGGCAGCTTCACCACCGGTAGCGCAGGCCGGCCAGAACCTCTCGGCCGGCGCCGAACTGGCAGGAAAATTTTGGAGCTGCAGCTCGTGTAGTAGTCCTTGTCGAACAGGTTGGAGACGTTGAGCGTGGCTTCCGCCCCCTTCAGCGAGGCGTGCAGCTTCGCGAGGTCATAGCGGATGGCGGCATCGACGACGGCGTAGCTGGGCGTGCGAATGGTGTTGGCGTCGTCGGCGAAGCTCGCGCCCACGACGCGTACGCCGCCGCCGATCGAAAGCCCCGCCAGCGGCCCTGTCGCGAAGCGATAGTTGGCCCAGAGCGAGCCGAACTGGGTCGGTACGGCCTGGGGTCGCTTGCCGATCGTGGTCGCGACGGTGGAGCGGGTGACCTCGGTATCGAGCACGGTTACCGCCGCGATGATGTCGAGGCCCTCCAGAACCTCGCCGCGAGCCTCGAATTCGAGGCCGCGCGAGCGGATCTCTCCCTGCTGCACGTTGAAGCCAAGCATCGCTCCCGGGGTCAGCACGTTCTGCTGCCTGATGTCGAAAGCGGAGAAGGTCAGAAGCGCGTTCATGAAGCCGGGCTGATACTTCAGGCCGGCCTCGTATTGCTCACCGGTCTTCGGCCGAAATGGAACGCCCACGGCATCGACTCCGATGGTCGGTTCGAAGGAGGTGGAGTAGCTGACATAGGGCGCAAGGCCGTTGTCGAAGAGATAGAGCAGGCCCGCCCGATAGCTGGTCTTCTCGCTGGACTGGCTCTGCTTCGTTCCGGTCAGGCGGTTAAGCGTCGACTGCTCGGTCCAGGCGTGCCGAAGACCCAGAGTCGCGCGGAATCCGCCGAGCTTGATCTGGTCCTGCAGGTAGACGCCGGCCTGGGTCAGATCCTGCTTGCTGTCGATGATGGTCGCGAGAGGCCCGGCCGGCTGATAATAGCTCGGCGAGACGACGTTCAGCGTCGTTGCCGGCCCGAACCTGTACTGCCAGTTGCTGCCGCCGTTCTGATAGTCGACGCCGGTCAGAATCGTATGCTCGGCATTGAGGGTCCGCAGATTGAACCGCAGGTGGTTGTCGGTCGACAGCCGGCGCGCATCCTCGATCGAGTTGAGCGCGATGCGCGGGATCGTGCCCGCCGCGCTGATCGGGCCGGCCATCTGCAGCGAGCGGAAATTGGTGTCGACCTCGCCATAGCGCAGGCTCGAATGCAGGCTCACCGTGTCGTTGAAGCGATGCTCGAGGCTGTAGCCGACGCCGTATTTCTCGCGCTTGAAGCTGTCGAAGCCGGGATCGCCGATATTGAGGTCCCGGTTGAGGAAGGCCCGGTAGTTGGGCGCCAGGAAACGCGGGTATAGCGAGTTGAAATAGCCGCCCTTCGGATCGCGCTGGTAGAAGCCCGAGAGGGTCAGGCGCGTATCGCTCGTGGGCTGCCAGGTCAGCGCCGGCGCGATGCCGAACCGCTGCTCCTCGACGTCGTCGTAGCGCGTGTCGGCAAGGCGGCCGATGGCGCTGAGGCTGTACGAGAACTTGTCCTCGCGGTCGATCGGCCCCTGGCTGGTGAAGCCGCTCTGGACCCGGCCATGGCTGCCGGCCTCGACGCGCAATTCGTTATAGGGCGTGGTGCTCGGCATCCGGCTGATCTGGTTCACGAGCCCGCCCGGGCTGATCTGGCCGTAGAGCAGCGCGGACGGACCCTTGATCACCTCGATGCGGTCGAGCAGGAACGGATCGATCGAGGTCACCGCGAAGGCCTGTCCGCGCGGCAGCCTGAGCCCGTCCAGGAAGCTGACGAAGTCCGTCGCGGTGCCGAAGCCGCCGAAGCCGCGCAGGAAGACGCTGTCGTAGCGCGAGGTCGCGTCACGCTCGGAGAGCACGCCAGCGGTATAGCGCAGGGCGTTTCCCACCGTCTGCGGGTTCTGGTCGTCGAGCTGCCGGCGCGTCACCGTCGAGATCGCCTGCGGGGTTTCCAGGACGGGCGTCGCGGTCTTGGTCGCCGTGGCGGTCGTGCGGCGGGCGTATTCGTCGCGGCTGTCCGGGCGCTCCCCCGTCACGACGAGCGTGTCGAGCTGGAAGGGTTGCGCGTCGGCACGCGTTTGCGCCCCCGCGATCCCCGATCCGGCGAAGAGTGCCAGCACGCATACCGATGTGGAAAGATGTGAAACCCGTGACGTCATAGCGGTAGCCCCAGCAAGCGCGATCGCTCTCGCCTAAACAAAACGGGACTTGCCTGTCCAGTTTATTTCCCTTCATTTTCAAGCTTCTAAACTGTGTAGCCATGAGCTAAGGAAGCATCATGTCCGCCGCTCCTCCCTCTTCCTCACCGCCCAAAGCCTCGCCTGCGAAGGGTTCCCGGCGCCTGGGAAAGGGCGGCAGGCCATCCAAGGCGCGCGAAGGCCAGATTTCCGATGCGATCCTCGATCTCGCCTCGGAGATGTTCGCCAGCCAGGGCTATGCCGCCACTTCTGTGGAGCGGCTTGCCGTGACCTGCCGGGTCGGCAAGGACACGATCTATCGCCGCTTTCCCTCCAAGCGGGCGTTGTTCGATGCCGTGATCGAGCGATTGCGGTCCCGGGTTCTCCAGCGCCTGGAGGCGGTCGCCAGCGAGGCGGGAACCGGCATCGAGCGCCTGCGGCGGACCGCACGCTGGTTCCTCACCGTCAATGTCGAAGCCGAATTGACGGCATTCAAGCGCATCGCCTTCAGCGAGGCCCTTCTGCTCGACGGCGCTCTAGCTGCAAAGACGCCCGACCCGATCGTCGAGCGCCTGACCGAGATCGTGCGCGACGCACAGGGCGAGGGCGCGATCGCGGAAGGCGAGGCCGAATTCATCGCGGACCAGCTCATTCATGCCGTCGCGACCGGCCCCTCGATCGACGCCATGCTCGGCGGCACGGCCTATGCGACGGCGGAGGCGCAGGACGCGTTCTTCGAGAAGGCCTGGGCTCTGTTCCTGAAGGGCGCGGCCGACGGATCGCGTTGAGATCTGCGCGGTGTAGGCGCTTGGCCGCGCGCTCGCATGAGAGCCGCGCCGACGATGGAAATTGCTGCGACGTCCGGGAACGGGAGAGGATCTCTATCGATATCGCCGTGGATTTGAAGGCCTTTTCCGGATGGCCCGCGTTATTTTGGCGCCAATCTCGAAGTCTCGAAGACAAGGGCGTCGCTTTCATGAGTTTGTCTGCTTTGATCCGCTGGCCGGTTCTGGCCATGTCGGCAGCGTTGATCCTTGCAAGCCCTGGAAGCTCTGCCGCAGCCGAAACGCTGACGATCGCGCAGGGCAACGACATCCTCTCGCTCGATCCGGCCAATCACGGCAACAACAGCACCGAGTCGGCGCTGGTGAACATCTACGATTATCTGGTCGACAAGGATTTCAGCCAAGGCCGGTTGCGCTTCGCACCGCGCCTCGCGCTGACATGGCAGAGCGACGACAACATCCACTGGACGTTCAAGCTGCGCGACGACGTCTACTGGCATAACGGCGACAAGTTCACCGCCCAGGACGTCAAGTTCACGATCGAGCGCTCGCAGCAAGACAAGAAGCTGGTCAACTCGAGCAAGTTCCGCCGGATCAAATCGGTCGAGGCGCCCGACGATCTCACGGTGAAGATCGAAACCGATGGTCCCGACACGCTGCTTCTGCACGCCTTCGTGGGCAACGGCGCCGGCATCTTGCCCAAGGCGGCGTTCGAGAAGGCCGGCAAGGACGAGTTCTTCAAGCAGCCGGTCGGCACCGGCCCCTATGTCTTCAAGCAGTGGATCAAGTCCGATCGCGTCGTTCTGGTGAAGAACGCGCGCTGGTGGGGCGGCACCCCGAAATGGGACAGCGTCGTCATCCGCTCGATCCCGGAGACGACGACGCGCGTGGCCGAGCTCCTGACCGGCGGCGTCGACATCGCCGTGAACATTCCGCCGGAGGATATCGCCCGGCTGGATGACAACAAGGGCACGCGGGCGCTGACTTTCGATATCGCCCGCAACCTCGCCCTGCATGTCCGGACGGGCAAGGACCGCGTCACGGGCGATCCGCGCATCCGTGAGGCGATCGATCTTGCGATCGATCGCAACGCGATCGTGCAGCAGGTTCTGGAAGGACATGGCACGCCGACCCGCGGCTTCTTCCCGCCGGCGATCCCGGGCTTCGCGCCGGATCTCAGCCGCAACATCCGCTTCGATCCGGAGCGGGCCAAGGCGCTGCTGCGCGAGGCCGGCTATGGCGGCCGCAAGCAGCCGGCGATCAGGATCAGCACGCCGAGCGGCCGCTACGTGAAGGATCGCGAAATCGTCGAGGCAGTGGCCGGTTATCTCGAGGATGTCGGCTTCAAGGTTCAGGTCGAGGTGCTGGACTGGACCGTCTACAACAACAAGGTGGTCGGCGACGGCTTCGGGGAGCTCTATCTCTGGGGAATGGGCTCCTACACCGACGCCTCCACCCTCTTCGTCGACAATTTCAAGCGCCATTACGACTGGGCGGACGAAACCTTCGACGGGCTCGCGACTGCCGTGCGCACCGCCAGGACCGAAGAGGAGCGCATCGCGATCTCGCAGAAGGGCCAGCAGATCGTGGCCGACGAACGTGTCCGCATCGGCCTGCTCTTTCCGCAGTCGATCTATGGCGTCAGCGACCGCGTCAAATACAACGGGCGCTTCGACGAGATGATCGCGGCCGAGGACGTCTCGCGCCCATGAGCGGCCGTTCTCCCCTGCGGGCGCTGCTGCAATTCGTCCCGGTGCTCTACATCGTCTCGCTGATCGTGTTCGTCCTCGTCTATCTGACGGGCGACCCTTCGGCCTTGCTGATCCCGGAGGATGCGAGCGAAGCGGACCGTCTCGCGCTCGTCGCGGCCTGGGGGCTCGATCAGCCCTGGTACGCCCAGTATCTGCGCTACATGGCCAACATCCTGACCGGGGATTTCGGCGTCTCCTATCGCTATGGCACCGATGCCCTGCCGGTCGTGCTCGAACGCATTCCCGCGACGTTGACATTGACCGCGGGCGGCCTCGTCGTCGCGATCATCATTGCCGTGCCGACCGGGATCTTCGCTGCGGTCAACCGCAACAGCATGCCGGATTTCGCGATCTCGGCGGTTACCGTGCTGGGCAAGGCGATGCCGAACTTCTGGGTCGGAATCATGCTGATCCTCGTCTTCGGCGTGTGGCTGCGGCTGGTGCCCGTGTCCGGCAGCGGCGGCTTCTCGCATCTCATCCTGCCGGCGATCACGCTGGGCACCGGCTTTGCGGCGGAGCTGACGAAGCTGATCCGCTCCAGCCTGCTGGAGGTGATGGGCCAGGATTACGTCCGGACCGCGCGGGCCAAGGGCGTGCCGGAGCGGTTCGTCATCCTGCGTCACGGCCTGCGCAACGCGCTGATCCCCGCGCTCACCATGACATCGCTGCACGCCATCGCCCTTCTCGGCGGTGCGGTGGTCACGGAGACCGTGTTTTCCTGGCCGGGGCTCGGCCAGCTCGTCGTGCAGGCCGTCTACACCAAGGACATGGCGGTCATTCAGATCGCGGTCTTCGTCATCACGATCATGGCCTTGACGATCAATCTGGCCACCGACGCCCTTTATCGGCTGATCGACCCTCGCCTGCGGCCCTGATCGGCTCACGTGAAAGCGATGCAGATAACTCTCTCGATCCCCCATGGCCTGCGTGCCCCGCGCGTGCTGCGCTCGCTGTTGTCGAACAAGGCCGGGTTGGCCGGTCTCACCATCGTCGTCCTCATCGCTCTCACGGCGCTGCTGGCGGACCAGCTGGCGCCGCTCGACCCGCTGCGGCGCAACCTGTCGCTGAAACTGCTCCCGCCGGCCTGGCTCGAAGGCGGCAATCCGCGACACCTGCTGGGAACCGACAGCCAGGGGCGCGACCTCCTCAGCCGCATCATCTTCGGCGCCCGCACGTCGCTGACGGTGGGCGTCGCCGCCGTCGCCCTCTCCAGCCTCATCGGCCTTTCGCTCGGCCTGCTGGCGGGCATGGCGGGTGGCAGGGTCGATGCCCTGATCATGCGCGTGATCGACGCGATGCTGGCGATTCCGACGATGCTGTTCATGCTCGTCGTGGCCCTCGTCGCGGGCTCCGGGCTGCTGCCGCTCGTCGTCGTCATCGCCGCGACCAACTGGGTCGGCTGTGCCCGGATCGTCAGGGCCGATGTCTTGGGCGTGAAGGAAATGGACTATGTCGCGGCGGCCCGCGCGATCGGCGCGCGCCCGCTCGGCCTGATCCTGCGGCATGTCCTCCCCAACATCCTGTCGTCCTTCGTGGTCGTCTCGACCATGAATGTCGGCACCGTCATTCTCGCGGAATCGTCCCTCAGCTTCCTCGGCTTCGGGATTCAGCCGCCCGAGATCTCCTGGGGCCAGATGCTGAGCGAGGGCCGGCAATATCTGGCGACGAGCTGGTGGGTTGCGACCTTTCCCGGTATCGCGATCACCTTGACGGTGTTCGGCGTCATCCTGCTCGGCGACTGGCTGCGGGATCATCTCGATCCGCGCCTGGATTGAACGCAGCTTCACTCGATTGACCCTATCTGAGAATGCAATGACGACCGTCGACCAGAATGCCGGGAAGCCCCGCAGGCTCCATCTCGGCCTGTTCCACCAGCCGCTCGGCCGGCATCCGGCTGCATGGCGGCAGGACAGTGCGCAGGGCCATCCCGAGGATGTCGACTGGGCGATCCGGATCGCTCGCAAGGCCGAAGAAGGACTGTTCGACATGTTCTTCGTCGCGGATAACCTGGCTGGCCCGGAGCCGGGCGCCCAAGGCAAGGCCGGCGGACTCGAACCGCTGACGCTGCTGTCGGCGCTGGCGGTCACGACCTCGAAGATCGGTCTCGTCGGCACGATTTCGACCAGCTTCGCGGAACCCTACAATGTCGCGCGGCAGCTCGCCTCGCTCGACCACATCAGCCATGGCCGCGCGGGTTGGAACGTGGTCACCACCCAATCGGATCGCGCTGCCGAGAATTTCAGCCTCGCCGCGCTGCCGGATCACGCCACCCGCTATGTGCGCGCCGGCGAATTCGTCCATGTCGTCCGCGGCCTTTGGGATAGCTGGGCCGACGACGCCCTGATCATGGACAGGCGATCGGGAGTATTCCTCGATACGGCGCGGGTGCGCCTGCTGGAGCACAAGGGCGAGCATTTCGGCGTGCGCGGGCCGCTCAACATCTCGCGGCCGCCGCAGGGGCACCCCATCATCGTGCAGGCCGGCTCCTCGCAGGACGGCATAGGACTGGCTGCGTCCGAGGCGGATATCGCCTTCACGGCGCAGGATACGATCGAGGATTCGCTCGTCTATCGCGCGGCGCTGAGCGAGGCCGCGAGAGCCGCCGGCCGCAAGGCGCCGAGCCTTCCGATCCTGCCCGGCGTCATGCCGATCGTGGGGCGGACCGATGCCGAAGCGCGCGACAAATTCGCCGCTTTGCAGGAGCATACCGACATCGCCGCCGGCATCCGCCAACTGTCCGGGCGCTGGGGCTACGACCTCTCGCAGCATCCCCTCGACGGTCCCGTGCCGGAGCCGGGGGAACGCATCCATGGCGAAAGCCGGGTGCGCCTCCTGCTGAACAAGGCGCGGGCCGAGAACTACACGCTGCGCGAACTCGCCGCCCTCGCCATCGCATCGCATGGCCACCGCATCATCATCGGTTCGCCGCAGACCATCGCCGACGACCTTCAGAACTGGTTCGAGCAGGGCGCCGCCGACGGCTTCAACCTGATCCCGGCCTCGATGCCGGACGGGCTCGACGATTTCGTCGATCTCGTGATCCCCGTCCTCCAGGAACGCGGATTGTTCCGCCGTCATTACGAGGAAACCACCCTGCGCGAGCGCTTTGGCCTCGACATCCCCCGGCTAGCTGCTTTCACGAGCTGAGCGGCCGGCGGAAAGCCGCTTTCGACGGGGTTGAACGACCGTATCGGAAATGACGGCTAGCGCTCGGCTCCCGCCAGCCATTGCTCCCAGGCGATCTGGGCCTTCGCTCCTGCGCCCCTGAAGGGCTCTGGCGGCAGCCAGTTTGGGCCCTTCTGGGCCAACCGGTCTGTCAGGAGCTGGGATTGCGATCCGCATGCCAGCTCAGCCAGCAACTTGCCGTGAATCGTTCCGCGCGTGACGCCGGCGCCGCCGCATCCAGCCGAGACGAAAAGGCCTGGCCTGACCTGCCCGAACAGGAAGGCGCCGTTATGCGTCACCGCGGTCAGCCACCCCAGACATGCTCGAACTCATGCGTCCTCATCGCCGGAAAGCGGTTGCGATAGAGCTGGGTCAGCATCGCACGGACCGCGGCAGGTTCGCGTTCCCGCTCGTAGGAATCGCCGCTCCGGATCAGCAGGCGCCGACCCGTCTTCCGCATCGTCGTGCCCATCCGATGCGCAGGCAGCGCGCCCCATTGCGGCATTTCACCGAGAAGCTCCAGTTGATCCCGATCGAGCTCGGGCGTGAAGGCGCCATAGGTGTAGATGCCGATCATGCGGTCGCGAGCGAGCCCGAAGGCCCGGGCATGCAGGTTGTTCGTGATGAACACCCGGTCGGCGGTGAATTCGCCGCGGCTGGTCGCCACCGTGAACGGCGCTTCACCGCTCAGCGAATGCACCGTGGTGTTCTCCAGAAGCGTAACGCCCGCCGGCAGATGATCCGCGAGACCTCGATGAAGCGCGGCCGGTTGGACCAGGGCACGCGTCAGCGACTGGATTCCGCAGCGATAATAGGCGGTTCCGAGAATGCGCCGCAGGTCCTCGGCCGGATACGCCTTCGATGCGATGCCCCAGGTTTCGTAGCGACGGCGCGTCGCATGAAGGGAGCTTTCGCCTCGCGATGTCGCGGCGGCGGTGATCGCAGGGACGTCTTCCTGCCAGTCGCAGGCGATCGCATGGGCCGCCATGAGTTCGCGCAGCCAGTCCAGCCCCGCCTGGACCAGCCCGATCTGCCGGGCCGCCCAATCGCGGCCGAAGCCCGCTGCATTGGCGCTGGGCTCGCCGGGATTGATCAGCAGGTAGCCCGAATAATTTGAGGTTATTGATTGACGGGCGGCGCTCCTTTCCGGGCGTGCGCCGCGAAGGCCCGCGCCACCGGCGAAGGCTCGTTGCGCCGATAGGCCACCGCCAACTCGGCCAGCACCGGCTCGCCCGCGATGGCGCGGTAGCGCAGGCCGGGAACCTGGATGCTCCGGAGCGACTGCGGCACCAGCGCGACGCCGAGCCCGACGGCGACCATGCTGGCGATGGTGACGAAATCGCGTCCTTGCGGCCCCAGCCGCGGAAAGAAGCCGGCGGCGCGGCAGGCCGAGGTTGTATGCGCGTGAAAGCTGACACCCGCAGGGTGGCGCGGCGTGATGAAGATGTCGCCGTTGAGCGCCGACAGGGAAACCCGCTCCTGCTCCGCCAGGGGATGGTTCTCGGGCAGCGCCAGCATGATCTCCTCGAAGAGAACCGGCGTCGAGACGATGCCCAGCGGCAGCGGCACAGGCGGGCGAATGAAGCCGATATCCAGCTTGCCATGGTCCAGTTGGTCGAGCTGCTGCAACATCTCCATTTCGGAGATGTCGAGTTCGACCTCCGGATAGGCCTTGCGGAACTCGCCGATCATCGTGGTGAGTGCGCCGGTATAGGCGGCCGAGCCGACATAGCCGATGGCGATGCGCCCGAGCTCCCCTCTGCCTGCTCGGCGCGTCACCAGCAGTGCCGTTTCGGTCTGCTGGAGCGCCTTGCGCGCTTCCTCGGCGAAAAGCTCCCCCGCGAGCGTCAGCTTCACCGAGCGGCGGGTTCGGTCGAAGAGCTGCGTGCCGACGATCTCTTCCAGATTCTTGATCTGCTGGCTGAGACCGGGCTGCGCGATGCGTAAGCGTTCGGCCGCCCGGCCGTAATTCAGCTCCTCGGCGGTCGCGAGGAAATAGCGCAGATGCCTCAGTTCGAGCATCGCGCTGCTGGGACGTCGGCCTGGCGCCATCGGTCATGCCTCGCATTGAGAAGTTTTAATTCTTGAAATCGATCAGTCAGGATATTGGACCGATATGACCTCGCTCAGCAATATCGCCGGACCACCGATGCCCGCGTGCCCAGGCGAGTTGCGCATGGATTGTCCTCGACCGCCCTCGCGCGGCCTGCCTCACAGCGCCCATTGGGGCAGCTTCTTTGCCCGCCGCGACGGCGATCGATTGGTGCTGACGCCCCATCCGGAAGATCCCGCCCCGTCGCCGATCCTCGGCAACTTCACCGACGCGCTGGATCACAAGGCCAGGATTCGCCGGCCGATGGTTCGCCGCGGCTGGCTCGAAGCCGGTCCCGGCCGGCGTGAGCGGGATTTCCGCGACGATCTCGTCGCGGTCGGCTGGGACGAGGTGCTGGATCGTCTGGCCTCCGAAATCGGCCGTGTCCGGACGAGCTTCGGGCCGCAGGCCATTTATGGCGGCTCCTATGGCTGGGCGAGCGCCGGGCGTTTCCATCATGCTCAGAGCCAGATCCATCGCTTCTTCAACGTGGCGTGCGGCGGCTATGTCCGCTCCGTCAACAGCTACAGCGCCGGGGCGTCGTCCGTCATCCTGCCGCATGTGCTGGGGCCGTTCGAGAACCTGTCCCGGCGCAACGTCACCTGGGAGCAGATCGCCGATCACACCGACTTCGTGCTCGCCTTCGGCGGCATGCCGTTGAAGAACTCGATGATCGCCAGCGGCGGCATCACCCGCCATATCGAACCCGACGCGATGTCGCGGGCCGCCGCGCGCGGCTGCGCCTTCTGGTCCGTGAGCCCGCTTCGCGACGACATGCCGGACGATGCCCGTCCGCATTGGCTGCCGATCCGCCCGGGCACCGATGTCGCGCTGATGCTCGGTATCGCCCGGACGCTGATCGCGGAAAATCTGCACGACCAAGCGTTCCTCGATCGGTACTGCGTCGGCTTCGACCGCTTCGCCGCCTATCTCGGTGGCAAGGACGACGGCACCGTCAAGGACGCCGAATGGGCGGCCGCAATTACCGGCGTCGATGCCGGCACCATCCGCGAGATCGCCCGCAGGCTGGTCGGCGGTCGCAGCCTCGTCACGGTCGCCCACGCTCTCCAGCGCGCCCAATATGGCGAGCAGCCGGTCTGGATGGCCGCCGTCCTGGCGGCGATGGTCGGCCAGATCGGCCTTCCGGGGGGTGGCTATAACATGCTGCTCGGCCCCGGGACACCGTTCGAATATAACGGGCAGACGCTGGCCTATCCCGACATCAGGCTGATCTACTGGGCCGGCGGCAATCCCTTCCACCACCACCAGGACCTCAACCGGTTGCGGCGCGCCTTCTCGCAGGTCGACACCATCATCTGCCAGGACAGCGCCTGGACGCCGATGGCGCGTTTCGCCGATATCGTCCTGCCCGCCACCATGTCGCTGGAACGTGACGATATCGGCGCCGCGGCGACAGATCCCCGCCTGATCGCGATGAAGCGCATCGCCGAGCCGGTCGGCGAGGCCCGCGACGATTTCGAGATATTCCGCGGCCTCGCGCAGCGTATGGGCTGCGAGGCTGCCTTCACCGAGGGGCGCACGGCTCCGCAATGGCTGGAGCATCTCTACGAGCCGACCCGCGAGGCACTCGCGGCGCAGGGCCATCCCGCGCCGTCCTTTGCCGAGTTCTGGGAAAACGGCGAGATCCCGCTGCCATCGGCGCCGGATGATGGCGGGCTGCTGCGTGCCTTCCGCGCGGACCCCGAACGCAATGCCTTGCCGACGCCGAGCGGGCGGATCGAGATCTTCTGCGAGACGATCGCAGGTTTCGGCTACGACGATTGCCCCGGCCATCCCGCCTGGCTGCCGGCCACCGAGCAGCCCGACGCATTCGCGCCGCTGACGCTGATCGCCAACCAGCCGGCGACGCGGCTGCATAGCCAGCTCGATTTCGGCGCCTACAGCCAATCGGCGAAACGGCATGGCCGTGAGGTCGTACGGCTGAACCCGCAAGACGCGGCCGAGCGCGGCATAGCGGACGGCGATCTCGTGCGGATATTCAACGGCCGGGGCGCCTGTCTGGCCGCAGCCCAGCTCAGCGACGGCGTCATGCCCGGTGTTGCCAACCTTTCGACCGGGGCCTGGTACGATCCGGTCGAGGACGGCAGCGACCAGCCCCTCTGCCGCCATGGCAACCCGAACGTGGTGACGCGCGACATCGGCACCTCGCGGCTGGCCCAAGGGAGCTGCGGACAGGTCACCACGGTCCAATGCGCGCGATACGAAGGGGAACCCTCGCCCATACGCGCCTATGATCCGCCCCGTGACGCGAGCGAATTGCCATGAGCGGTCCTTTGGCCGGCATCCGGGTCCTCGACATGACCTCCGTGCTGATGGGTCCCTATGCGACCTCGATCCTCGGAGACATGGGCGCCGACATCATCAAGCTGGAATCGCCCGAGGGCGATCTCATCCGCCAGGTAGGGCCCAGCCGAAGCGGCGCGATGGGCGGCATGTTCATGCATGCCAACCGCTCGAAGCGCAGCATCGTGGTCGATCTCAAGAAGCCCGCCGGCCGGGATGTCGCGCTCGATCTCGCGCGGACCGCGGACGTGCTCGTCTACAACCTGCGGCCGCAGGCGATGGAGCGGCTCGGCCTCGGCTACGAGGCAGTCGCCAAGGCCAGGGCGGACATCATCTATGTCGGCACTTTCGGCTTCGGGCAGGATGGTCCCTACGCCGCCAAGCCCGCCTATGACGATCTCGTTCAGGGCTTGTGTGCCGTGCCGGCGCTCATCGCCGATGCCGGTGACGGAACACCGCGCTATGCGCCCATCAACATCGCCGACCGCGTCGTCGGGCTGCATGCGCTTGCGGTGATCCTGGCGGCCCTGCGCCATCGCGACCGGACGAGGCAGGGGCAGCGCATCGACGTCCCGATGTTCGAGACGATGGCGAGCTTCGTCCTCGGCGACCATCTCGGCGGCTTGAGCTATGATCCTCCTTTGGACGACGGCGGATATGCCCGCCTCCTTGCGCCGGACCGCAGGCCGTTCCGAACGGCGGACGGATATCTCTGTGCGGTCATCTATACCGACCGTCACTGGCAGCGCTTCATCGACATCGCCGGGCGCGACGACTGGCGCGGCGATCCGCGTTTTGCGAGCCATGCCAGCCGCACCCGCAATATGGCCGGGATCATGGCGAGCGTCGCGGCGATATTCCTCACCCGTTCGACGGCCGAGTGGGAGCGCCTGCTTGGCGAGGCGGATATCCCGCACGCACGCATGCACACGCTGGATTCGCTTCTCAGCGATCCGCATCTGGTCGAGGTGGGGTTCTTCCCGACCTCGGAACACCCTTCGGAGGGGCCTGTCCGAACAATGCGTGTCGCTTCGCAGTGGAGCGCCAGCCAGCCCGAGCCGGAGAAACCCGCTCCCCGCCTCGGAGAGCACAGCCGGGAAGTGCTCGCGGAAGCCGGATATTCTGCAAAGGAGGTGCAACGGCTGGTCGCAGCGGGTGTCGTGACCTGTCTGGAAGCGCGGGACTGAGCGGCAAATGGAGCATGGCCTTGAAGCAGGGCCGAGCCCAGCACCGACAAAAAACTGCTGAAATAGCAATCTTCGGGCGTTCTCCCGCGGCACATTTGCCGAATTGTCATGAATCCCTTCGGTTTTTCGCCATAGTCGCTGCCGATGCTGTCGCTCGTGATCAGCGGAGGCCGATGGCATGGCGGAGTCGGGCGATCCAAAGGCGGGGGCCGTCGCCCTCCAGCGCTTCGGCCTCGGGCAGAAGCCGGGGCAGGGCGAGGCGATGCGCCGGGAGGCGCGGGACCGCCTGCTCGCCGAGATCGACGCCGGCCCCGTCGCACAGCCGCAGGGCGTGCCGTTCTCGGGCGCGGCCGAGATCGGCAAGGCACTCTACGCCTTCGAGGATGAGGAAAAGCGCGAGCGGGAAGCGAAACGCCCGGCCGCGCAGCAGCCCGCTCCGGGCATGCAGGTCGCGGCTGCGATGCAGGGCGAGGCTCAAGCCGACGCGGCCCGTGGCCAGATGGCGCCGCCGCCCAAGCCGCCGAACGAGCCGGCGCTGCCCTACCGCACCTATCGCGACGAGGTGAAGGCGCGTGTCGCCCTGGCGCTGGCCGCCGAAACCGGCCTCGGCGAGCGGCTGACCCTGTTCTGGTCCAACCATTTCTGCATCGGCGCGACCAAGAGCAACATCTGCCGGATCATGGCGGGCGCCTATGAGCGCGAGGCGATCCGCCCGCATGTCTTCGGGCGTTTCGAAGACATGCTGGTCGCGGCCGAGAGCCATCCGGCGATGCTGGACTTCCTCGACAACCGCCAGTCCGTCGGCCCGAATTCGACGGTGGGCCGGCGCCAGCGGCGCGGGCTCAACGAGAACCTCGCGCGCGAGATCATGGAGTTGCATACGCTCGGCGTCTCCGGCGGCTACAGCCAGGCTGACGTCACCAATCTCGCCCGCATCATCACCGGCTGGACGGTCGTGGGTCGCGAGGGCGTTCTCGGCTTTCCCGGCTCCTTCGCCTTCAATGCCGGGTTGCACGAGCCGGGCGTGACTCCGCTGCTCGGCCGTTCCTACGATCAGCCGGGGCGTGCGCAGGGCGTGGCGGCGCTGACCGATCTCGCCCGCCATCCCGCGACGGCCCATTTCATCGCGACGAAGCTCGTGCGCCATTTCGTGGCTGATGATCCGCCGCCGAAGCTGGTCGATCTCCTGGTCGCCACCTTCCGCCAGAGCGGCGGCGACTTGCCTTCGCTCTACCGGGCGCTGATCGGCAGCAATGAAGCGTGGACGGCGCCGGCGACGAAGATGCGTTCGCCGCAGGAGTTCCTGCTCGCCTCCTATAGGGCGCTCGACCGCCAGCCCGATTTCGGCCAGATCAACGGGCCTTTGACCGCGATGGGGCAGCCTTTCTGGCAGCCTTCGGGGCCGAACGGCTACGCCGACGACAACGCCGCCTGGGCCTCGGCCGAGGGCGTCAAGACACGCATCGACGTTGCCGCCGGCTGGGGGCGGCAGGCGGCGAATGCGGTGCCGGATCCGCGCAGCCTGACCGACGATATCCTGGGGCCGATCCTCTCGCCCGAGACGCGGCAGGCGGTGGCGCGGGCCGAGAGCCGGCAGCTGGCGCTCGCGCTCCTGCTGATGTCGCCCGAATTCCAGCGGAGGTGACGGTGATGGATCATCACGACGACGACGATGATGACTGCGAACGCATGACGCCGTCGCGGCGCGCCGTCCTCGGCGCCGCGGGCGCGCTCTTTGCATGGTCCTTCGTGCCGAAATTCGCTTATGCCGCAGCGGGCGCGCGCGACCCCCGCTTCCTGCTGGTGGTCCTGCGCGGCGCGCTCGACGGTCTTTCGGCCGTGCCGCCGATCGGCGACCCCGGCTATGCCGATCTGCGCGAGGGCATCGCGCTCGCCAAGGATGGCCCCGACGCCGCGTTGCCGCTCGACGGCTTCTTCTATCTGCATCCGGCGATGCCGAATCTGGCGCGGCTCTACCGGCAGGGCCACGCTGCCATCGTCCATGCCGCCGCGACCGGCTATCGCGAACGCTCGCATTTCGACGGGCAGGACGTGCTGGAGAGCGGCCAGCCCGGCCCGGGACGCACCGCTTCGGGCTGGCTCAACCGTCTGCTCGCCGGCCTTCCGGCGGGAGAAAGCGTTGCGCGCAAGGGCTTGCTCGGCGTCGGCGTCGTGCCGCCGCTGGTGGTGCGCGGCGAGGCGTCGGTGCTCGGCTGGGCGCCGCCGCGCATGGCGCGGGCCGGCGCCGACCTGACGATGCGGCTCGCCGATCTCTATGGCCAGCGCGATCCCGGCCTTGCGGCGGCGCTGAGCCAGGCGATCGAGACGCAAAGGCTGGCGCAGCAACGCGGCATCGACGGCAAGATGGGCGGCGGCGGCCCGGATACGGCCGATGGCATGCGACGCATCGCAGAGGGGGCTGCCGCGCTCGTCGGCGCCGATGACGGGCCGCGCATCGCCGCGCTGGCCTTCGAGGGCTGGGACACTCACGCCAACGAAGGCGGCGCCAAGGGCCGGCTCGCGACGCTGCTCGGCGGGCTCGAGGGTGCCTTCGCCGCGTTGGAGCAGGGGCTGGCGCCGGTCTGGAAGGATACGGTGGTGATGGTCGCGACGGAGTTCGGACGCACGGCCGCGGTCAACGGCACGGTCGGCACCGACCACGGCACCGGTACGGTCGCGTTCCTCGTCGGCGGGGCGGTCAAGGGCGGTCGCATCATCGCCGACTGGCCCGGCCTGAAGCCGGAGCAGCTCTACCAGAACCGCGATCTGAGGCCCACGACGGATATCCGCGCCGTGGCGAAGGGCGTGGTGGCCGATCTGTTCGGCCTCTCCGGGCCGGTTCTGGCGGAGAAGGTGTTCCCGGACACCGGCGATCTCAGGCCGATGCAAGGTCTGGTGGTGTGACGGACAGGCCCGCGCCGACTCGCTTCTGGGGCGAGCCGCTGCGACCGGCTTCAATGCTATACTGGCGTGAGACAAGAGCGCCCTGTCCTTGTCTTCACCGGGAGCGCCAGGTCCAAGGCATGACCGACCCGACGGAAGTCGAGCTCAAGCTGGTTTGCGATGCGGCGGATTTGGCCACGCTGCGGCAATGGCCGCGTTTTGCCGCGGCTGAGGCGAAAAGCGAGGATCGGTTGGAGTCGATCTATTTCGACACGCCGGAGCGCCTCCTGCAGGGATGCGGTTACGTCCTGCGGGTGAGGCGGACGAAGGATGGCTACGTACAGACCATGAAAGCCGGCGGCGACGGCCTGATCGAGCGCCCCGAATGGGAGGCGGAGGTCGGCGGCCCCGAACCGGATCGCGACGCCCTGGACAAGACGCCACTGGCGAAGCTGCTTGGCAGGAAGGCGAAGCTCGTCGCCTTGTTCACCGTCTCGGTCGAACGTGCCACCTGCCTGATGGAGCATGGGAACTCGCAGATCGAAGTCGCGCTGGACCAAGGGTGCGTCACGAACTCTCGCGGGGAGGACGGCGCTGAGACCGCCGCCATCAGCGAGATCGAGCTGGAGCTGAAGACCGGAACGGCTGGCGACCTCTTCACGCTTGCGCGGGAAATCGGCACGCGCGTGCCGGTCCGTCTCGGAGTGGCGAGCAAGTCGGAGCGCGGGTTCGGCCTGATCGACGGGCAAGCTGATCGGGTCCGCAAGGCCGAGCCGGTCGCCCTGTCGGAGGACATGTCGGCAGCAGATGCCTTTCGTGCCGTCGCCCATGGCTGCCTGCGCCAGTTCCGGCTGAACGAGGACATCCTGCTCGATCGGCGCGACGCCGCCGCCCTGCATCAGGCCCGCGTTGCGGTGCGCAGGCTGCGTTCGGCGATGTCCCTGTTCAAGGATGTGCTGGACGACGACCGGCTCAAGGACATCAAGGCGGGATTGAAGCGCCTGTCGGAGCCTTTGGGGCGAGCCCGGAATCTCGATGTCTTCCTTTCGGAAACGCTGCCGGCGGAGAGGTCCCGACATCCCGACCAGGTCGAACTCCTCAACCTGGAGAAGCATCTCGAAAGCCAGCGCACCGAAGTCTACCTTGCCGTGGACGAGATGCTGCGTTCGGAGGAATGGCGGCATTTCCTGATCGATCTTGTCGCGTGGATCAACGCCGGCCCGTGGCTGTCCGAAGCGAACGCCGCCGAGCGCGACCAGGCCGTCCTGCCGTTCGCCTCGCGCCAGCTCGACAAGCGCAGGCGGCAGGTCAGGAAGCGTGGCCGGCATCTCGCGGCGTTGGACCCGGAGGAGCGGCACCAGGTCCGGATCGCCGCGAAGAAGCTGCGCTATGGCGCCGAGTTCTTCGCTGGTCTCTACGAGGGCAAGAAGGAGCGGAAACGCCGGAAGGCTTTTGCATCGGCTCTTGCGAAACTGCAGGACAGCCTCGGCACGCTCAACGACATCGCCTCCGGCCATCAGCTGCTCGAACATGTGGCGGGTTCGGATGCCGGCGGCTCCGTCCAGTTCGCCGCGGGGCTGGCGACGGCGGACATCGGCGCGAAGGAGCGGAAGCTGCTCGCATCCGCCGTCGGGGCGCATGAAGATCTGGTCGAGCTCCGGCCGTTCTGGCAGTGAGCGGATCGTTGCGGGCAGGGAACACTGCATGACGATGGTGGACCGCGCGCTGGTGAGCGATCGCATCCAGGACGCTGCCATCGTGCTCGAATTATGTGCCGCCATGCTGCATGCGCAAAACTTCATGGTTTGCATTGCGGCTTGACTCTGGCTTCCCGGCCAATCGAACATGGCGCGACATTCGGGAAGGTGACCTATGCGCCTGTTCGCTGCCTCGCTCGCAACCGAAACGAACACCTTCTCTCCCATTCCGACATCCCGGGCCAATTTCGAGGCCTCGGCCTATTTTCCGGCCGGCCAGCATCCCGATCGCGCCACCCATTGCACGGCGCCCCTTTATGTCGCGCGGCAGCGGGCCGAACGCGACGGCTTCGAGCTCGTCGAAGGCTCCTGCTTCTGGGCCGAGCCATCCGGAACCTGCGCCAAGGCCGACTATGAGGAGATGCGCGACGAGATCCTTGCCCAGCTCAAGGCCGCATTGCCCGTCGACGGCGTCCTGCTCGGATTGCACGGCGCCATGGTCGCGCATGGCTATGATGATTGCGAGGGCGACATCCTCGATCACGTCCGCGCCATCGTCGGCCCCTCCGTGCCGATCGGCGTCGAGCTCGATCCGCACTGCCACCTGACGGAGAAGCGCGTCCGCCTTGCCGATGCGATCATCCTCTACAAGGAATATCCGCATATCGACTTCGTCGAGCGGGCGGAGGAACTCGTCGATATCATCCTCGGCACCGTGCGCGGCGAGATCAGGCCGGTGATGTCGCTCTATGACTGCCGCATGATCGAGCTGGTGCCGACGACGCGCGAGCCCGGACGCTCCTTCGTCGATCGGATGAGCGCGCTCGAAGGTAAGGATGGCGTGCTCTCGGTTTCGCTGGCACATGGCTTCCAGCAGGGAGACGTGCCCGAGATCGGCACCCGCGTCCTCGTCGTTACCGACAACGACAAGGCTGGAGGGGATGCGCTCGCGGTGAAGCTCGGCGAGGAGTTCCGTTCGCTCAAGGGGCAGTTCGCCCCGCCCGTCGTTCCGCTCGACGAGGCGCTCGACCGTGCCCTCGGCAGCGCTGCCAATGGCCCGAGCGTCATCGCGGATTCGACCGACAATGCCGGCGGCGGCGCGGCCTCCGACAACACCAACATCATCCACCGCCTGCGCGAGCGCGGCATCCGCGACGCGGCCATCGGGCCCGTCTGGGATCCGGTCGCGGTGGAGTTCTGCCTGACCGCCGGCGTGGGCGCCACCATCCCGCTGCGCTTCGGCGGCAAGGCGGCCTCGACCTCCGGCACGCCGGTCGACGGGGAGGTGACGGTGCTCGGCGCCATCCGCAACGGCACTCAGAGCTTCGGCACCGCGAAGGTGCCGATCGGCAACGCGGTCGGCATCCGCATCGACGGCATCGATGTCGCGCTCCTCTCGCACCGCACGCAGGCGCTGGGGCTCGAGATCTTCACCAGCGTCGGCATCGAGCCGACGCAGAAGCGCATCGTCAGCGTCAAGTCGACAAATCACTTCCACGCCGCCTACGGACCCATCGCAAGCGAGGTGATCTACACCGACGGCGGTGGCCCTTCGCATCTCGACGTGCGCAAATACCCCTACCGCAAGATCAACCGGCCGCTCTGGCCGCATGATCCGCTCCCGCCGGGCCGGCTCGTCGTCTGACGCCGCATGCACCGGATGGACCAGGAGAATTGATGCCATGACCCGCTGAGGGCCAGACGAGGCGAATGCCCGCGGCCCGATCCACAACGAGGAGGAGAACGACATGAACACGACACGCCGTCGCTTCGTACAGGGCGGGCTGGCCACCGGCGCGATCGTCGCCGCTCCGGCCACGATCCGCGCCCAGACCACGCCTCCCGTGGCGCGCACCATCCGCGCCGTCCTGCATGGCGATCTTCGCGTCTTCGATCCGATCTGGACGACCGCGAACATGACCTCCTACCACGCCGGCATGGTCTACGACACGCTGTTCGGCGTGAACGACAAATACGAACCGCAGCCCCAGATGGTCTCGAAATGGTCGCTCTCGGACGACCGCAAGACCTATAGCTTCGAGCTGCGCGACGGTTTGCGCTTCACCGACGGTACGCCGGTGACGGCGAAGGATTGCGTCGCCTCGATCCGGCGCTGGGGCGCCCGCGACGGCGGCGGCCAGCACATGATGGCTCGCCTCGCCGACACGCCGGTGAAGGACGACAAGAATTTCCAGATCGTGATGAAGGAGCCTTACGGGCTCGTGGTCGAGTGGCTGGCCAAGGCGGCCACCAATGTCTGCTACGTCATGCGCGAGAAAGAGGCGCAGACCGACCCCAACCAGCAGATCAGCACCATCCTCGGCTCCGGGCCCTTCCTCTTCAACGAGGGCGCCGTCGTCCAGGGGCAGCGCTACGTCTACGACCGCAATCCGAACTATGTGCCGCGTTCGGAGCCGGCCGTCTTCACCGCCGGCGGCAAGGTGGTGAACGTCGACCGCGTCGTCTACGAGAACATCGCCGACGAGGCGACGGCGATCGCCGCGATCCGCGCCGGCGAGATCGACATGATCGAATACCCCAATGTCGACCTGCTCGACTCGCTGGCCGGCGAGAAGGAGATCAAGCTCGAGGTGCTGAACAAGCAGGGGCAGCTCGGCTGGGCGCGTGTGAACTGGCTCCATCCGCCGTTCAACAACGTCAAGGCCCGCCAGGCGATGCTGCACCTGATCCACCCCACCGAGGTGATGAAGGCGACCTTCGGCGACGAGAAGTATTTCCGCGGCTGTTCCTCGCTCTTCGGCATGGGAACGCCGATGGAGAACGACGCTAATATCGACTGGTTCAAGACGGCGCCGAACCTCGACAAGGCCAGGCAGCTCGTCAAGGAATCCGGCTATGACGGGCGCCCGGCCGTGGTGCTGCAGGCGACCAACATCGCCTATATGAACAACGCCGCCAACCTGATCGCGCAATGGATGCGGCAGGCCGGCTTCAACGTCTCGCTGCAGGCCTCCGACTGGGGCGCGGTCGTCACCCGCCGCGCCGTCAAGGCAGCGCCGGACCAGGGCGGCTGGAACGTCTTCTTCACCTCCGGCTCGGTCAACGCCTTCGGCAATCCCGTCTCGCTCAGCGGCCACGCCGCCAATGGCGAGAAGGGCTGGTTCGGCTGGCCGACCAACGAACTGCACGAGCAATTGCGCGACAAATGGGCCGGAGCCTCGACCGACGCCGAGCGTAAGCAGATCGCCCGCGATATCCAGCAGAACGCCTGGGATTTCGTGCCGCATGCGTATTTCGGCCAATGGTTCCAGCCGGCGGCCCTGCGAAACCTGACGGGCCTGATCGGCATGCCCGAGCTGATCCCGTTCTGGAACGTCAGAAAGGGCTGAGCGCCCTGCCGAGCCCTGCATCCGATCTCCGGGACCCACCATCGGCGGGCCCCGGCCGCAACGTCGCCTTTCGCGGGCGATCGCGCGGCTGCGGCCCGCGCAACGACCTAGCCGACGGAGGACGACCGGAGCCATGCTGAGCTATCTCGCACAACGCCTGGCATCGACCATTCTGGTGATGACGCTGGTCGGCATCTTCGTCTTTCTGCTGCTGCATCTTTCGGCGGGCGACCCGGCCGCCATCATCGCCGGCGACTACGCCACGCCGCAGCAGATCGTCGCCATCCGCCAGCGCCTCGGTCTCGACGATCCCCTGCTCGTCCAGTTCGGGCGCTGGGCGCTGCGCGTCGTGCAGGGCGATCTCGGCGTCTCGATCTTCTCCAGCACCCCGGTCTCGACCCTGATCCTGCAGCGCCTGGAGCCGACGCTGTCGCTGGCCGTGCTGACGATGCTCTTCGCCGTCACGATCGCGGTGACCTTCGGCGTGCTGGCGGCCTGGAAGGCGGGCCGCCCCATAGACCGGCTGTTGATGGGCTTTTCCGTGCTCGGCTTCTCGATGCCGACCTTCGTCGTCGGCTATGGGCTGATCTACATCTTCGCCATCGAGCTGCGCTGGCTGCCCGTGCAGGGCTACCGGCCGATCCTGGACGGGATCGGCCCCTGGTTTCTCCACCTCATTCTGCCGACCGTGACGCTCGGCCTCGCCTATGTCGCGCTGATCGCCCGCATGACGCGCGCCTCGATACAGGAGGTTCTGGAGGAGGACTATATCCGCACCGCCAACGCCAAGGGCGTTCCGGCCCGCACGATGCTGATGAAGCATGCGCTCAAGAACGCCGGCGTGCCGATCATCACCGTGATCGGCATCGGCGTCGCGCTCCTGATCGGCGGCGTGGTGATCACCGAGACCGTATTCAATATCCCCGGCGTCGGCCGGCTGGTCGTCGATGCCATCTCGAAGCGCGATTATCCGATCATCCAGGGCGTGATCCTCGTCTTCTCCGGCGTCTACGTGCTGATCAATCTGGCGGTCGATCTGTCCTATTCGCTTATCGATCCGCGCATCCGGCATTGAGGGAGCGCGACCGATGACCGTGATCACCGCTCCGCCCGTCGTTCCTTCCTCCGGCAACCAGATCGCTCGCTTGGGCCGCTTCGCGCGCCGCAACCCGACGGTGCTGCTCGGTGCCGCCATCCTGATCTTCTTCCTCGGCATCGCCGTCGTGGCGCCGCTGATCGCCGGCGATCCGATGATGAAGCTGCCGACCCGGCGCCTGCAGCCGCCGTCGCAGGCACTGTGGTTCGGCACCGACCATCTCGGCCAGGATGTCTTCGCCCGCACCGTCTATGGCGCACGCGTCTCGCTCATCGTCGGCTTCAGCGTCGCGACGATCTCGATCCTCGTCGGCCTGACGATCGGCCTCTTCGCCGGCTATTACCGCTGGTTCGACGGTATCGTCATGCGGCTCATGGACGGGCTGATGGCGATCCCCGCCATCCTGCTGGCGATCGCCATGGTCTCCCTCAACCAGGGCAGCATCGGCATCGTCATCGCAGCGATCTCGATCCCGGAGCTGCCGCGCGTCGTCAGGCTGGTGCGTTCCATCGTGCTCAGCGTCAAGGAACTGCCCTTCGTCGAGGCCGCGATCGCCTGCGGCGCGCGCACGCCCCGGATTCTGTTCCGCCACATCATGCCGAGCACGATTGCGCCCCTGATCGTGCAGGCCACCTATATCTGCGCCTCCGCCATCCTGGTCGAGGCCTCGCTGTCATTCCTCGGTGCCGGCGTTCCGCCGGAAGTCCCGAGCTGGGGCAACATGATCGCGTCGAGCCGCCTCTATCTCGCCCGCGCACCCTGGACGATCTTCTGCCCGGCGATTGCGCTGGCGCTGGTGGTGCTGGCGGTGAACCTGCTCGGCGACGGCCTGCGGGACCGGCTCGATCCCCGTCTCTCGCGGCGATTATAGGAGCTTAATACGGGTTTCCGCCGCCGTGAACCCATAGTTCCACTCCATCCCCGGCCTGCGCAGAGTATGGCTCGGTCGGTGCCCTCAGGCTAAAAGAGGGCACGGAGTCGCGGACTTCGGCAATCCAGGATCGAGAATGGTTTTCATCGCGCCTCTGGCTTCGGCCAGGACGACGCTGCTTCAGCGCTTCACGACACTGGCGCAGCTGCCGCGCCTGCTGCGAAGCCTCTGGACGGCAAGTCCCGTCCTGGTGTCGGCGGCGATCGTGCTGCGGCTGCTGCGCGCGGTGCAGCCACCGCTCGCGCTGTTCGTCGGCAAGCTGATTGTCGACGAGGTCGTGCTGCAGGCGGGAATGCCGTCGCCGGGGCCCGCTCTGGCCGACTGGCTGGCGAGTGGGCGCCTCTCGGCGCTGGCCGAGTGGCTCGCGCTCGAATGCGTGCTGATGGTCGGCGCGAACATCCTGCAACGCCTGAGCACATTGACGGAGGGGCTGCTCTCCGAGCGGCATGCCAACCGGCTCGGCATCGATCTGATCGAGCACGCCGCGCGGCTCGACCTGATGGATATCGAATCCAGTCAGGCGCAGGACAAGCTGCTGCGTGCGCGCATCCAGACGATGAGCGGGGGTGGGTTGCTCAGCCTGATGATGGGGCAGGTACAGAGCGTCGTCACGCTGATCGCCTTTCTCGCGGGGCTGATCTTCTACGCGCCGGTGCTGGTCTGCCTGCTCATGCTGGCGCTGCTGCCCACGCTGCTCAGCGAGGCGTATTTCAACGAGAAGACCTATGACTGGAGCGTCGCCCCTACGCCCGAGCGCCGGCAGATGGAATATGTCCGCCATGTCGGCTCGGTCGCGGATCTGGCCAAGGAGGTCAAGCTCTTCGGCCTCGGCCGATTCCTGGCGGATCGCTTCGGGGCCCTGGCCGAGACGCTGTTCGTCGCGCGGCGCAGGCTGGCGATCAGCCGCGCCGTCTGGGGCAGCCTGTTCGGCGCGGTCGGCTCACTGGCCTATTACGCGGCCTATGCCGTCCTGGCCTGGCGGGCCGTGCGGAGCGAGATCAGCCTGGGCGATCTGATCTTCCTGTCCGGCTCGCTGCTGCGCCTCAACGGGCTGTTTGAAGGTCTGATCCTCGGCCTGACGCAGATCGCCTCGCAGGCGCAGTATCTCAACGACTACTTCTCCTTCATGGACCTGCGCTCGTCGATGCCGAACGCGGCGCGCCCGCGCGCCTTTCCGTCACCACTGCGGCAGGGCATCGTCTTCGAGGATGTCGGCTTCCGCTACCCCGGCAAGGACGGCTGGGCGGTGCGCCATCTCAGCTTCGTGCTCAGTCCCGGCGAGACGCTCGCGCTGGTCGGGGAGAACGGCGCGGGCAAGACCACCATCGTCAAGCTGCTGACCCGGCTCTACGATCCGGTCGAGGCCGCATTCTCGTCGATGGCATCGATCTGCGCGAGATCGACCTTGACGAGCTGCGCAGCCATGTCGGCGCGATCTTCCAGGATTTCGCGCGCTACAACATCACCGCGGCGGAGAATATCGGCATCGGCCGTGTCGCTGCCATCGATGATCGGCCGAGGATCGTCGAGGCCGCGCGGAAGAGCCTGGCCGACCCGCTGATGGGCAAGCTCCCGATGGGATACGACCAGATGCTGGGGCGCAGTTTCGCGCAAGGGATCGATCTCTCGGGCGGTGAGTGGCAGAAGATCGCGATCGCGCGTGCCTATTTCCGCGACGCTGACATCCTCATCCTCGACGAACCGACCGCTGCGCTGGATGCCCGCGCCGAGGTCGAGATTTTCGAGCGCTTCCGCAACCTGAGCCGATCGACGACCGCGCTCCTGATCTCGCACCGCTTCTCGACCGTGCGCATGGCCGACCGCATTCTCGTGCTGGAAAACGGCGCGATCCTGGAAAGCGGCGATCACGCCGCCTTGATGGCGCTGGGCGGGCGCTACGCCGAGCTGTTCTCGCTCCAGGCTGCGGGCTTCCAGTAGCCGGACGCATCCCGCTCAGGTCGGAGCATCCGGCGACACCGTCAAACCGTGCCCTTCTCCACTGCGGGCACAGCGAGTTCTTCCTTCGGCCGGGTCGACGGACGCAGGCGCTCGCGCAGCGACTGAAAGACCACGTAGAGCGCCGGGATCACGAAGATGCCGATAAAGGCCGCTGCGAGCATGCCGCCGAAGACCGGTGTCGCAACATTGCGCCTGGCGAGTTTCGCCGGCCCCTCGGCGATGACGAGCGGCAGCAGGCCGAGGATGAAGGCGAAGGAGGTCATCATCACCGGTCGGAAGCGCAGGCGCGCGCCCTCGGTCGCCGCGTGCAGCAGCGGATGTCCCTTCTCGCGCAGCTCCTTGGCGAACTCGACGATCAGGATGCCGTTCTTGGCGGCCAGGCCGATCAGCACGACGATGCCGATCTGGGCGTAGAGATCGAGCGTCAGCCTCCCGATCACGATCGCGACGAAGGCTCCCAGCACGCCGACGGCGACCGAGAGCAGCACCGGGACCGGGATCGTCCAGCTCTCGTAGAGCGCGACGAGGAAGAGGTAGGCGAAGAGCAGCGCGAAGGCGAGGATGATCGAGGTCTGCCCCTCCGCCCGCTTCTCCTGGAACGAGACGTCGGTCCAGGCACCGCGATAGTTCGGCGGCAGCGTCTTGGCGGAGACCGCTTCCATGGCGGCCAGCGCCTGGCCGGACGAGACACCGGGTGCGGGCGAGCCCTGCAAGGTCACGGCAAGGCGGTTGTTGTAGCGGATCAGGGCCTGCGGCCCGACCACGACCTTGGCCTCGACGAAGCTGCGCAGCGGGATCATGTCGCCGGCGCGGCTGCGGACATTGATGCGGTAGATGTCGTCGAGCGAGGCGCGATCGGCGCCATCGGCCTGTACCTGCACCTGCCAGGTCCGGCCGAACAGATTCATGTCGTTGACGTAGTAGCCGCCGAGCGAGGCCTGCAGCGCCTGGAATACGTTGGTCAGCTCGACGCCGAGGATCTGGACCTTGTCCCGGTCGATGTCGAGATAGATCGACGGGGCCGAATCCGAGAAGGTCGAGAACACCCGCCGCAGCTGCGGGTCCTGATTGGCGGCGATGGTGAGGCCGCGCAGCGCACGGCCGAGCGCCTTGGGATCGGACGTTCCCATATCCATCAGCACATAGCTGAAGCCGCCGCCGCTGCCGAGGCCGATGATCGGCGGCGGGCCGAGCGGCACGACATTGGCGTCGCGCACCGCTCGCAGCTTCTGCGAGAGGCGGGCGATGACGGCCTGGGCGGAATCGTCGCGGCTCGTCCGTTCCTCGAACGGCTTGAGAGAGACCATGACGAAGGCGGCGTTGGGCTGGGAGTAATTGTCGAGGAAGTTCAGCCCGATGACAGTGGAGTAGTCGGCGATCGCGCTCTCGCTTTTGAGGATGCCCTCGACCTGCGCCATGGCCACCGACGTCCGCCCGATGGAAGCGCCGTCGGGCAACTGGGCGACGACGAAGAAGGCGCCCTGGTCGTCGTCGGGCAGGAAGCCTGTCGGCGTGATCCGGCCCATCGCATAGATGCCGGCGCCGAATGCCGCGGTGAGCGCCAGGCTGACGAAGGCGACCCGCACGAGGCGCGCGACGGCGTTGCCGTAGCGGTCCCGCGTCCAGTCGATGCCGCTCATGATACGGGCGATCGGCCCGCGCCGCGGCCCGTGCTGTGGCTTCAACAGAATGGCGCAAAGCGCCGGCGAAAGGGTGAGCGCGTTGATGGCGGACAGCACCATCGCGACCGCCACGGTGACTGCGAACTGCCGGAACAGCTCGCCCGAAATGCCCGGTATGAAGGCGACGGGAACGAAGACCGAGAGCAGCACCAGCGTGATGGCGATGATCGGCGCCACGATCTCGCCCATGGCTTTCTTCGTCGCCTCGGCCGGGGTGAGCTCCGGATGTTCCTCCATCACGCGCTCGACGTTCTCGATCACCACGATTGCGTCGTCGACGACGATGCCGATCGCGAGCACCACCGCGAGCAACGACACCGTATTGGCGGAATAGCCGATGGCGTTGAGGACGATGAAGGCGCCGATCAGGCTGACCGGCACGGCGACGGTCGGGATCAGCGTCGCCCGGATGTTGCCGAGGAACAGGTAGACGACGAGCACGACGAGGACGAAGGCCTCGAGCAGCGTCTTCTGCACCTCGTGGATCGTCGCCGTGACGAAGGCGGTCGGGTCGTAGGTGACCTTCCAGGCCAGTCCCTCGGGGAAGGATTTCGAGAGGTCGCCCACCGTCTTCTTGACGGCGTCGAGCGCGGCGATCGCATTAGCGCCGGGCGATTGGTAGACGCCGATCAGGACGGCCGGGCCGCCGTTCAGCCTTGTGTCGCGGTCGAGATTGGCGGCGCCGAGCTCGAGGCGCGCAACGTCGGACAGCCGCAGGATCGAGCCGTCCGCATTGGTGCGCAGCACGATCTTGCCGAACTCCTCGGGCGTGCTGAGCCGGCCCTTGGTCTGGATGTTCAGCTGCAACTGCTGGTCATCCGATATCGGACGTGCGCCGATGCGTCCGACGGCCGCCTGCGCGTTCTGGGACTGGATGGCGCTGATGATGTCGCCGGTCGTCAGGTTGAGGCCGGTCAGGTTGTCGGTGCGGATCCAGGCCCGCATCGAATAATCCTGGGCGCCGAACAGCGCCGCGTCGCCGACGCCCGCCGTCGAACGGATCGAGTCGAGCAGGTTGATGGTGACGTAGTTCGAGACGAACAGCGTGTCGTAGGTGTTCTTCGGCGCATAGACCGCGATGACGCCGAGCAGCGCCGAGGACTTCTTCTTCACCGTCACGCCGTTGCGCTGCACCTCCTGCGGCAGCTTCGACAAGGCGATCTGCACGCGGTTGTTGACGTTGACGCTGTTGATGTCGGGGTTCGTGCCCAGCTCGAACGAGACTAGCAGCGAATAGCTGCCGTCATTGCCGCTGACGCTCTTCATGTAGAGCATCTTGTCGGTGCCGACGATCTGGGCTTCGAGCGGCTGGGCCACCGTCTGCTCGATCACAGCCGCCGACGCGCCGGGATAGGAGGTCGTCACCGAAACCTGCGGCGGCACGATGTCCGGATACTGCGCCACGGGAATCGCAAAGAGCGAGAGCAGGCCGGCGATCGTGGTGACGAGCGCGATGACGATGGCCAGGCGCGGCCTGTCGACGAAGACGGAGGTGAACATCGGCTCAGCTCCGGCCGGCCGGCGGGGGCACGGGCGAGGCGAGGACTGGCGTTCCCGCCCTGAGATTCTGCAGCCCCTCGACCACGATCTGCTCGTTGCCGGCCAGACCCTGTTCGACGACGATATAGGCACCGGCCTCGGCGCCGATCTTGACGCGCTTCACCACGGCCTTGCCGTCCTCGACCGCGAAGACATAGGCGCCCTGCTGATCGGCGATCAGCGCCGATTGCGGAACCAGCACCTTCTCCTCGCTCTGATCGGCCTGGACGGTGACGCGCACGAGCGTGCCGTCGATGAGCTTTCCCTCGGGATTGGCAATCTCGGCGCGCACCAGGACCGTGTCGGTGGCGCGGTCGACCGAGACATCGACGAAATCGACGCGCCCCTTCTGGTCGTAGCTCGATCCGTCCGCGAACCTGATGGTGACGAACGGGGCGCGTGTCTCGGCCGTGACGGCATTCGTCTTCAAGCCGAGGAATTCACGCTGGCTGACCGGAAAGGTCACATACATCGGATCGCCGCTGACGATCTGCACCAGCACGCCGCTATCGGGGCCGACGACGTTGCCCCTGGTCAGCTTCGTCCGGCCGATCCGACCGGAAATCGGCGCCGTGATTTCGGTGTAGCCGAGGTTGATCTGCGCCGTTTTCAGATTGGCTTCCGCAATGGTCTGGTTGCCTTGCGCACTCTTCTCCTCGGCGACGCGCTGGTCGCGGACGGCGACCGAGCCGGCGCTGGTGCGCAGGAGCTCCTCGGCGCGCTGGCGCTGCACGATGGCGTTCTGCAAGGTTCCCTGCGCCCCTTCCAGCGCGCCCTGCGCCTGCTCGACAGCCGCCTCGAACGGCGCGCGCTCGATGCGGAAGAGCGGCGTTCCCTCCTTGACGATGGCGCCGTCCTTGAACAGGACTTCGTCCAGATAGCCGGTCACGCGGGCGCGGATGTCGACGCGATTGACGGCCTCGACGCGGCCGACGAAATCGGCGGTCCGTTCGATGGCACGCTTCTCGGCTGCGACCGTGCCGACCTGGACCGCCGCCGGGGCGGCCTGCTGGGCCGATGCAGGGGCTATGGGGGCGATCGCGAGCCCGCCGGCCAAGGCAATTACTGTGAGGTAGGCAAGTCGGGTACGGGATTTTTCGTTCGACTGCTGCGAAAACTCAGGCATCCGCTTCCCCTTGCCGCCTCGTATCGCGCCGGCTTCTCCTGGGGCGGCCAGCGCGAGGCGATACTGAGTGTTTTTCTCCCGCGGCGCTACAACATTGTTGAATACTTCTGACACGTCCGCTTCTTGCCTGCTATTCGCGTTTCCCATGAGTTTTTCGAAGCGTGTGAGGGCAAATCTGTCGAGGCGGTGGTACATACGGCGACRCCCGAGGCTGCTTTCCGTACCGTCCTGAACATATGTGTGACGAGCGTATCTTATGTATATTCTAAATATAGATCAAAATTCAGGTTTCGCTGGTTGGCTTCAGGAATGGATATTGTTACGATTTATTTTCAATTTTTCGAATTAAAATTTATATCCAGTTCAACTTCAGATTGATGGCCGCATCGCGGAAAACGCTCCCGATGTTGAACCTTGAGTTGCATAAGAATTCCAGTTTAGAGTTCGGCATTCTTCTTTCGGCTCATCCATTTTCCAACGTGCCAGATTTCCGAGATTCAGGAGTAGGTCCGTGGCGGCGCTATCGTCGATTTTTCATCAATCCCCTGAAATAGCTCTCTTTCTGTCATTGGCCGCCGGCTATTGGATCGGGAAGTTCCAGTTCGGGAAATTCCAGCTCGGCGGCGTTGCAGGCTCCCTGCTGGCCGCCGTGCTGATCAGCCAGGTCGGCGTCACCATAGACAACGGCATCAAGTCGGTGCTGTTCGCGCTGTTCATCTACGCGGTCGGCTTCGAGAGCGGGCCGCAATTCTTCCGGTCGCTCGGGCGGCAGTCGATCCGTGAGATCGTCATGGCGGCGGTGCTGGCGCTCAGCGGCCTCGCCACCGTCGTCATCCTTGCCAGGATGTTCGGGCTCGACAAGGGCCTCGCGGCCGGCATCGCGGCCGGCGGGCTCACCCAATCGGCGATCATCGGCACGGCGAGCGCCGCCATCGGCAAGCTCGGGCTCGCGGCAGACGAGGTCCAGCGCCTGCAGGGCAATGTCGCCGTCGGCTATGCGGTGACCTATATCTTCGGCTCCTTCGGCGCGATCATCGTCTGCGTCAACATCCTGCCCTGGCTGATGGGCCGCAGCATCCGCGACGACGCCATGAAGGCGGAGGCCGAGATGCTCGCCGGCATTCGCGTCTATGGCGCGGGGGAGCATCCGGCCGCGCCGGATCTTGTGGGGCGCCTCTTCAAGGTGGAGGGCGTGGCCGGCCGCACGGTCGCCGAGGTCGAGGCGCTCGCGGGCGGCTCCTCCATCGTCATCGAGCGGCTCAAGCGCGCCGGCTCGGTCATCGGTGTGGAGCCGGATCTCACGCTGATGGCCGGCGACACCGTCCTCCTCGTCGGCCGTCGCGCCGGCGTCGTCGGCGTGGCCGGCCAGATCGGCCCCGAGCTCCAGTCTTCCGAAGGCATGGACCTGGTCGTACTCAACAGGACGTGGCCATCGCCAACCGCGACTTCATCGGCAAGACCGTGCAGCAGATCAGCGAGGCGACCGCCGGAAGCCTGCGCCACGGCATCTATGTCACCGGGCTGCAGCGGGCGGGAAAGCCGCTGCCGCTGAAGCCGGACACGGTCATCGAAGTCGGCGATGTCGCGACGCTTTATGGAACGGCCGAGGACGTCCAGCGTGTGGCGAAGGTCGTCGGCACCGTCCTCGTCGCCAGCGACAAGACCGATTTCGTCTTCCACGGCGTCGGCCTCGTCGTCGGCCTGCTGATCGGCCTGCTGGTCTTGCGCATCGGCGATGTCCCGCTGACGCTCGGCAGCGGCGGCGGCGCGCTGCTCTCCGGTCTGGCCTTCGGCTGGTATCGCAGCCGCAACCTCGCCATCGGCAACATGCCCACGGCAGCCTCGACCCTGCTGCGCGATCTCGGCCTCGCCGGCTTCGTCGCGGTGGTCGGGCTTCAGTCCGGGCATCAGGCCGTCACCACCATCGCGCAGAGCGGCCTGTCGATCTTCCTGATCGGCGTGGTCGTGACGATCCTGCCGATGATCATCACCATGCTCGTCGGGCGCTATATCCTGCACTACGACAACACCGCGATCTTTGCCGGCGCACTGTCTGGATCGCGCAGTGCCAACCCCGCCTTCGGCGAGGTTCTGGACAAGGCCGGGAACTCCATTCCCACCACCCCCTTCGCCATCACCTACGCGTTGGCGAACGTTTTCCTGACCCTGCTTGGCCCGCTCGTCGTGGCCTTCGCCTGATCTGATCGAGGAGACGTATGATGGCGACCGACTACAGCAAATACTCCAAGCTCAGCCCGTTCGAACTGAAGGATGAACTGATCAAGCTCGCGTCGAGCCGCGAGAACCGCCTGATGCTGAATGCCGGGCGCGGCAATCCGAACTTCCTCGCGACGCTGCCGCGCCGGGCGTTCTTCCGGCTCGGCCTCTTCGCGACGGCTGAAGCCGAACTGTCCTATTCCTATATGCCCAACGGCATCGGCGGCCTGCCGCAGATCGAGGGCATCGAGGGGCGGTTCGAGCGTTTCATCGCCGATAATCGCGAGCACCCCGGCGTCGTCTTCCTCGGGCGCGCCCTGAGCTATGTGCGCGACCAGCTCGGGCTCTCCGCCTCGGCCTTCCTGCACGAGATGGTCGAGGGCATTCTCGGCAGCAATTATCCGGTCCCGCCGCGCATGCTCGTGGTGAGCGAGGAGATCGTCAGGCACTACATCGTCAAGGAGATGATCGGCGGCTTCATCCCGGCAAGCAGCATCGATCTCTTCGCCGTCGAAGGCGGCACCGCCGCGATGACCTACATCTTCAACACGCTGAAGCAGAACGGGCTGGTCAAGCGCGGCGACAAGGTCGCGATCGGCATGCCGGTCTTCACGCCCTATATCGAGATCCCCGAGCTGGACGAATACGGTCTGGTCGAGGTCGCGATCGACGCCGATCCCGAAAAGGGCTGGCAGTACCCCGATTCCGAGCTCGAAAAGCTCAAGGATCCGGCGGTCAAGATCTTCTTCTGCATCAACCCCAGCAACCCGCCATCGGTGAAGATGGACGATCGCAGCCTGGAGAAGGTCGCGGCCATCGTGCGCGACCATCGCCCCGACCTCTTCATCCTCACGGACGACGTCTACGGCACATTCGCGGATGATTTCAGGTCGCTCTTCGCGACCTGCCCGAAGAATACGATGCTGGTCTACTCCTTCTCGAAATATTTCGGCGCGACGGGCTGGCGCCTCGGCGTCGTCGCGACGCATCGCGATTCCGTTTTCGACAAGGCGCTGGACGACCTGCCGAAGAGCACCAAGACCGCGCTGGACAGGCGTTACGGCTCGCTCCTGCCGGATGTCAGCCAGCTGCGCTTCATCGACCGTCTGGTCGCGGACAGCCGCACCGTCGCGCTCAACCACACCGCCGGCCTCTCGACGCCGCAGCAGGTGCAGATGGTGCTGTTCTCGCTCTTCGCCCTGATGGACGAGAACGACGGCTACAAGGCAGAGCTGAAGAAGCTGATCCGTCGCCGCGAGGCGGCGCTGTATCGCGAGCTAGGCGTAGCCCAGGAGCAGGATCCGAACTCGGTCGACTACTACACGCTGCTCGATCTCGAGACGATCTCGCGCAGCCTTTACGGGCCGGACTTCGCAGCCTGGGTCAAGGAGAACGTCAATCCCGACGAACTGCTGTTCAGGATCGCCGACGACACCGGCATCGTGCTTCTGCCCGGCCGCGGCTTCGGCACGCGCCAGCCGGCCGGGCGTGCCTCCCTCGCCAATCTCAACGAGTATCAATACGCCAATATCGGCAAGGCGCTGCGCGAGATGGCGGAGGAGTACCACCGCGCCTTCCAGAAGGGCGGCTCGCCGGCGGCCAAGAAGCGCGGCGGAAAGCCCGGACGCAAGAAGTCGAAGGGCTGAGGCGCTATCGGCCGGTGCCAGGGCGCCGGCCGTTCTCCGCCATTCGCTCACGGGCGTTTCGGCAACTCCGCCGAGCGCCTCCGCCAAGGATGGCCCAGCCGGCCTGGAGCATGTCGCGTTTTCGTGGAAACGCGGGTCATCCCGGACGGAGCGAAGCGCAGATCCGGGATCCATGCCTGAGGGATTCGTCGGACAAGCTCTGGCATGGATCCCGGGTCAAGCCCGGATGACGGCGTGGTTCCTGACAAAATCACTTCGCTCTAGCGCGACCGGCCGGAGGGCGCCGCGTTCAACGCAATGGCCGCCCGGATCAGGCTCGTCAGGGCCTTCTCGTCGATCTTGTCGGCCTCGTGGAAGTCGATGGCGCGCCGGACATTGCCATCGAGGCTGGAGTTGAACAGGCCGGAGGGATCTTCCAGCGCCGCGCCCTTGGCGAAGGTCATCTTCACGGCGTTCTTGTAGGTCTCGCCAGTGCAGATCATGCCTCCGTGATACCAGACCGGCACGCCCCGCCATTTCCACTCCTCGACGACCTCTGGGACGGCCTGCTTGATCAGCTCACGCAGCCGCGCGAGCATCTCGCCGCGCCAGTCACCCAGCTCCTTGATCCGCGCGTCGATCAGTTCGGACGGCGATGTCTCGCCCTGGGTTGCCTTGGCCATGGGTTGTCCTCCAGCTTCGGTGTGCTGCTTCGGGGCAGGGTGCCTAAATCACCCAGCCGGCCCGTTTCACGGCCTGTTCGACCCAGCGCACCATCAGCGCCGTGTCGGTCAGGCCATGCTCGTCGATGTGGACGTAGCGGGTATTCTCGTCCTTCGACGCGACGGGCGGCAGCGGGTCGAGCCCGGCGCCGTTGAAGAAGGCGATTTTGACATAACGCGTGAAGCAGTGGACCCCCAGGAACCAGCCGTGGTCGCTGGTTCCGTAAAGCGGCGAATTCCATTTCACCGCCTTGCGTAGGTCGGGGACGGTGCGCTCGATCAGGGCATCGAGCTCCTTTCCCACCGCGCTCTTCCATTCTGGCATCGCCGCGATATAGGCCTGCACGGCTGCATCGCCCTCGGCTTTGGCGATCTGCGGGTTGCCGCCGGAGAGCAGGATGGGCTTGGCGGGGCCGGCCGCATCGGCCTCGATCGATGGTCTTGTCTTCCTCGCCAAGCCGCTCTCCTCCGGCAAACCGATCTCCAAACGACGCGCCCGAACGGCGTGCGTTCCTCAGCCGAGCCGCGCCAGCACATCCTCCAGCGCCGCGAAGAAGCGCGGCCAGCCGCCCTGCGCGCCCTGGAAATAGCGCGGCTGGTCGGCGCGGAAGCCCGCCTGCTCCATGCGCAGCGACGTGCCGGACCCGGCTGGCGTCAGCGTCCAGGTCACCACCGTCTTCAGCCTGTGGTCGCCCCATGTGTAGGACAGGGTCCTGGTCGGCTCGACCTCCAGGACCTCGCACTGGACGGAGCCCCATTCGGCGCTGAGATCGAAGCGATGGCCGACGATTGGCTGGAAGTCGTTCTTCATCAGCCATTCCGCGATCAGATGCGGCTGGGTCAGCGCGCGCCAGATCTTCTCGGGAGCGTGCGGAAGCTGCCGCTCCACGACGACGGAAAGCACCTCGTCCGATGTTTCACTCATTGATCCATTCTCCTCAGCAGATCCTCGAGATCGTCGAAGCGGTTCTCCCAGAAGCCGCTCATCTGGCCAGTCCAGTCGACCAGCGGTGCCAGTGCCTTGGGCTGTGCGCTGTAATGCGTCTGGCGGCCCTCTTGCCGGTCGCGGACCAGCCCGGCCTGCTTCAGCAGACCGAGGTGCTTCGACACGGCCGGTTGCGAAACGCCGGCGCGAGCGGTCAGGGCGCCGACCGTCTGCTCGCCGTCCCGGCACAGGCGCTCGAACAGCGCCCGCCGCGTCGGGTCGGCAAGGGTCCGGAAAAGCAGATCGTGATCGGTTGATGGCAAAATGCATAACCCGTCAGTTATCGGTCTAACCAATAACTGACGGGTTATGCGTGAGTCAATCCGGGCTGCGCTGTATCTCGCGGCGGCTCTCGGCTGTCAGGAAACGAAGTCCTGCCGCATCGGCGTGAAGACGTCGACGAGCGTCCCGGCCTCGACATTGACGGCGCCGTGGATGGCATCGGGCGGCACGGTGAAGCTGTCACCGGCCTTCAGGCGTTCGGTGTGCCCGGAGATCGTGATGTCGAAGACGCCGCTCTCGACCAGCGAGCACTGGATATGCGGGTGGCTGTGCGCCGGGCCGATGGCGCCGGCCTCGAAGCGTACGCGTACCATCATGACGTCTTCGCGATAGGTCAGGATTTTCCGCGTCACGCCTTCGCCGGCCGGCTCCCAGGCGAGATCGGCATCATGGGCGAAGGGCTCGTTCTTGCGGTCCATGTCAGATCTCCCTCAGCGTGCGAGCCAGCCGCCATCGACGGGCAGGACGACGCCGTGGATGTAGGCTGCTGCGTCGGAGGCGAGGAACACGGCAGCGCCGCCGATCTCCTGCGGCTGGCCCCAATGCCCGGCCGGGATGCGGGCGAGGATGGCGTCGTTGCGCGCGGGGTCGGCACGCAGGGCCTGCGTGTTGTTGGTCGCGAAATACCCCGGCGCGATGGCGTTGACGTTGATGCCCTTCGCGGCCCATTCGCAGGCGAGCAGCCTTGTCAGCCCAGCGAGTCCGCTCTTCGACGCCGTGTAGGACGGGATGCGGATGCCGCCCTGGAAGGAGAGCAGCGAGGCGATGTTGATCACTTTGCCGCCCTTGCCGTCGGCGAGCATGCGCTTCGCCACGCCTTGCGTCAGGAAGAAGGTCGACTTCAGGTTGACGTCCATCACCGCGTCCCAATCGGCCTCGGTGAAGTCGATCGCGTCGGCGCGGCGGATGATGCCGGCATTGTTGACGAGGATGTCGAGGCGCGAGCCGTCGGCCTGCGCCGCGGCCTCGGCCTCCTCTACGATCCGCGCGATCGGCTCCAGCGTGGCGAGGTCGGCCGCGATCTCATGGAGGGGCCGGCCGGTCTCGGCGACCAGCGCCTTCGTCTCGCTCATGCTCGAACGGCCGACCGCGACGATGCCGGCCCCCGCCTGAGCGAGCGCCACCGCGATCGCCTGACCGAGCCCGGTATTGGCCCCGGTGACGATCGCGGTCCGGCCGCTCAGATCGAAGGCAGAGCGCATCAGCGCAGATCCCCGGTCGCGACCATGTCCATGTCGGTGTAATCGACATTGTCGCCGCCCATGCCCCAGATGAAGGAATAGGCCTTCGTCCCGACGCCGGAATGGATCGACCAGCCGGGCGAGAGGATCGCCTGCTCGTTGGCGACCACGAGGTGGCGGGTCTCCTGCGGCTCGCCCATCAGATGGAAGACGCGGGCATCCTCGGGGACGTCGAAATAGAGATAGGCCTCCATGCGCCGGTCGTGGACATGCGAAGGCATGGTGTTCCAGATGCTGCCCTCTTCCAGCGTGGTCAGGCCCATCACGAGCTGACAGGTGTCGCAAACGCCGGGGATGATGTACTGGCGGATGATGCGCTTGTTGGCGGTCGCCTGCTCGCCGAGCGCGAGGGTCTTGGCGTCGGATTCCCGAATGACCTTGGTCGGATGCGCGGCATGAGCCGGCGTCGAGAGCAGGTAGAACTTCGCGGGATTGCCGGCATCGTCGCTTGAAAACGAGACCTCGCCGGCCTCCTTGCCGACATAGAGCGCGTCGCGCTTCGCCAGTGCGTAGGCCTTGCCGCCGACCGAGACCGTGCCGGCGCCGCCGACATTGACGATGCCGAGCTCGCGCCGCCGGAGGAAGGCATCGGTGCCGACCGCCTTCGGCGTCGGCAGCACGACCGGCTTGCCCACCGGCATGGCCCCGCCGACGATGACGCGGTCGAGATGGCTGTAGGTCAGCTTGACCTCGCCGGCGACGAACAATGTCTCGATCAGAAAATGGCGGCGCAGCTCAGCCGTGTTGAAGCCCTTCACCGCCTCGGGGTGCGAAACCTGGCGAATTTCGATGGTCATGGTCGATCCTTCAGTGGAACAGGCGCGGCAGCCAGAGCGACAGGCCGGGCACATAGGTGACGAGCAGGAGCACGGCGACGCTGGCGCCGTAGAACGGCCAGATCGTCCGCATCGACTCCCCGATGGAAATGCGGCCGATGGCGCAGGCGACGAACTGCACCGAACCGACCGGCGGCGTGTTGAGGCCGATGCCGGCATTGAGGATCAGGATCACGCCGAAGTGGACGGGATCGACGCCGAACGCCTTCACCACCGGCAGGAAGATCGGCGTGCAGATGATGATCATCGGCGCCATGTCCATGAAGGTGCCGAGCACCAGCAGGATCAGGTTGATCATCAGCAGGATGACGATGGGATTGTCGGAGACCGCCTTCATCGCGGCGATGGTCGCCTGCGGCACCTGCAGGAAGGCCATCAGCCAGCCGAAGGCGCCGGCCGTCCCGATGACCAGCAGCACCATCGCGGTGGTGCGGACGGCGCCGAGCGTCGCCTCGACGAAGGCCGTCCATGTCAGCTGACGATAGACGAAGACGGTCACGAGGATGGCGTAGACCACGGCGACGCAGGACGATTCCGTCGCAGTGAAGACGCCGGAACGGACGCCGCCGAAGATGATGCCGATCAGCAGGATGCCGGGCAGCGCCAGCACGACATAGCGTCCGACGGCGGCAAAGCCCGGAAAGGCCTCGCGCGGATAGCCGCGCTTCACCGCAACCGCCCAGGCGGCGACCATCAGCGCGCCGCAGAGCATGAGACCCGGCACGACGCCTGCCGTGAACAGGTCCGCGATCGAGATGTTGCCGCCCGCCGAAAGCGAATAGATGATCATGTTGTGCGAGGGCGGGATCAGCAGCGCGATGATCGCCGCGTTCGCGGTGACGTTGACGGCGTAGTCGGCGTCATAGCCGCGCTTCTTCATCTGCGGGATCATCAGCCCGCCGACGGCCGAGGCGTCGGCGACGGCCGAGCCGGAGATGCCGCCGAAGAGCGTGCAGGTCACCACGTTCACCTGTCCGAGCCCGCCGCGCAGATGTCCGACGAGGCTCGCCGCCATCTGGATCAGCCGCTCGGCGATGCCGCCGCGGATCATCAGGTCGCCGGCATAGATGAAGAACGGGATCGCCATCATCGCGAAGGCGTTCATGCCGGAGTTCATCTGCTGGAAGACCACGACCGGCGGCAGGCCCATATAGGCCACGGTCGCGACGGAGGCGATGCCGAGGCAGAAGGCCACGGGCACACCGATCAGCAGGAGCAGCGAGAAGAGGCCGAAGAGAACCCAGAGTTCCATGTGATCAGGCCTCCTGGCTCTCGCCGAAATGGACGAAACCGAGCGGGGCCTGCTGCTCGCCGGTGATGAAGAGAAGGATCTTTTCGAGCGCGAACAGGGCGATCAGCGCGCCGCCCGCCGCGATCGGGACATAGTCCCAGCCGCGCGAGATGCCGATGATCGGCATCCGGTCGCTCCAGGTGCCGGCCGCGAGCTGCCAGCCATAGCCGAGCATGGCGAGCCCGAAGGCGCAGACCAGGCCCTCGCCGAGCACGGTCAGCACGGCGCGTAAGCGCGGCGGCGACATCACGAGCCCGACCTCGAAGCCGAGATGGTCGCTTTCGCGCACCCCGACAGCGGCGCCGAGCAGGATGAACCAGGACATCAGGAAGAGCGATCCGGCTTCGACCCAGATGGGCGTGTCGTTCAGCACATAGCGGCCGAAGACGCCCCAGGCGACCATGATGGTCATCAGGACGAGGCCGGCCCCTGCGGTGATCAGCGCGTAAAGGCTGAGCTTGGCATCGAGGCGTGTCAGGAAGGCAGTGAAAGCGCGCATGAAATTGGCCCGGGCTGGCGGGTTGCCGAAAGCGGAGCGGCCGTTGCCGGCCGCCCCGCATCGCAGAGGCTCAGTTCACCGCCTGGATGGCGGCGACCATTTCCTTCAGCTTCGGATCGGTGACGAACTTGTCGTAGACCGGCTTCATCGCGTCGATGAAGGGCTTCTTCTCGACGGTGTTGATCTGTGCGCCGCCGGCCTTGACCTTGGCCTCGGACGCCTTCTCGCGCGCATCCCAGAGCTCGCGCATCTTGAGGACCGATTCCTTGGCCGCAGCCTTGATGATCGCCTGGTCGGCCGCGTTGAACTTGTCGAAGCTTTTCTTCGACATCACCAGCGCTTCCGGCGACAGCGAGTGCTCGGTCACGGAGTAGAACTTCGAGACCTCGAAATGGCGGGTCGATTCATAGGACGGCCAGTTGTTCTCGGCACCGTCGATCACGCCGGTCTGCAGCGCGGAATAGACCTCGCCGAAGGGCATCGGCGTCGCGTTGGCGCCCAGCGCCGAGACCAGCGCGACGAACATGTCGGACTGCTGGACGCGGATCTTCATGCCCTTCATGTCGGCGGGGCTGTTGATGGGGCGCTTGGAATTATAGAACGAGCGCGAGCCGGAATCGTAGAGCGCGAGGCCGATGAGGTCGTGCTTCTCGAATTCCTTCAGCAGATTGTCGCCGATCGGCCCGTCCATCGCCTTCCGCATATGATCGACCGAGCGGAAGATGAAGGGCAGGGAGGGGATGTTGGTCGCCGGGATCAGGTTGTTGAACGGCGCCATGTTGATGCGGTTGATGTCGACGACGCCGAACCGGGTCTGGTCGATGGTGTCCTTCTCCTGGCCGAGCTGTCCGGAGTGGAAGACGTTGATCTTGATCCGGCCCTGGGTGCGTTCTTCGAGCAGCTTGCCGAGGTGGCGGACCGCCTCGACGGTCGGATAGTCGGTCGGATGGATGTCGGCGGAACGAAGCGTCACGCTCTGGGCGAGCGCGGATGAAGCTGCCGCTGCCGAAAAGGCCAGCGCGGCGGTATAGGCAAGGAATCTGCGGCGTGCGGTCATGGTGCGTTCTCCCGTGGTTTCGAGCGCCCTGCCGTTTCCCGGCTTGTTCGCTGGCGCCTCGAACGTAAACTTGCTGCCCGCCCCTGCTTGGTTGCGGCAGTGATTGTATGGTAGTATGTTGTTGTATGGTACGCAACAGGCCCTGGAGGTTTTTGACTTGAGCCTTTCGTTGGCGTCACCCGCCGCTCTCCAGGGCGCTTCGGCGGCCGGACGTGTCGAAGCCGAACTGCGTCGGGCGATCATCGCGCTCGAATTGCCGCCCGGCACGCGGTTGTCGGAGCAGGAGATCGCGCTGAAATACGGCGTGTCGCGCCAGCCGGTGCGCGAGGCGCTGATCGCGCTCGCCAAGACGCGGCTCGTCGATATCCAGCCGCAGCGCGGCACCGTCGTGGTCAAGTTCTCGGTGCGCAAGATGATGGAATCGCGCTTCGTGCGCGAGGCGGTGGAGGTCGCGATCGTCCGGCAGGCCTGCCAGTCCTTCGCCGCACAGAGCCGGCAGCGCATCGCCGATTTCCTGGAGATGCAGGACAAGGCCGCCGCGCGCGACGACCATGCCGCCTTCCAGCGCTATGACGAGCTTTTCCATGTCGAGCTGACGGAAGGCGTCGGCATGCCGCTCGCCTGGGAGGCGATCCGGGACATCAAGGCGCATATGGACCGGGTCTGCCAGCTGACCCTGCCGGGGCCCGAGGCGATGCTGCCGCTGATCCAGCAGCATCGGCGCATCATGGCGGCGATCGACGAGGGCGATGCCGCCGAGGCCGAGGCCGCCATGCGCCACCATCTCACCGAGATCCTGCGCGCCCTGCCAAAGACCGAAGCGGCGCATCCCGACCTGTTCGAGTAGCGCGCCGCGCATTGCGAGCCGCCCCGCCAGCGGGCAGAGGCGACCGAACCCCCTCGGGAAACGATGGGCGCGAGATCGCGGCGTTGTGCCGCGCTCCCGAGCGCGAGCGAAAGGGGCGTCATGCGACCGCGGCTCTCGCCGGCTGCGGCTTGCGTGCTATTGAAAACCGCAGAGCTGAACGTTCCAGGCCTGTCCCGTTGGAGACGCTCCATGCGCGTATACCGAGTAGCCGTCGCCGCTGCCCTCGCCACGTTCCTGTTGTCGCCGCCTCCCGTACAGGCGCAGTCGCGGTTGAAGGCGCTGATCGAAAGGCTGCGCGGCGACGCGATGCCGGAAGGGATCGTCAAGACCAACGGCCGCATCGAGGCGACGCAGATCGACGTCTCCTCGAAATATGCCGGCCGCCTGGCGGAGGTCTCGGTCAAGGAGGGCGACGAGGTCACCGCCGGCCAGGTGGTCGCCCGCATCTCCTCGCCGGAATACGAGGCGCAGCTGCGCGCCGCGCAGGCACAGGTCCTTCGCGCCCGCCAGGCGCTCGCCGAGGCCGAGGCGCTGATCGCCCAGCGCAAAAGCGATCAGATCCTCGCCCGCACCGATGCCGAACGCGGCAAGGAGCTGGTCGCGAAGGGCTATCTCAGCAAGCAGACCGACGATCAGCGCTCTGCCAAGGCCGATGCCGCCGACGCCGCGCTGCGGGCAGCACAGGCGCAGCGCGATCAGGCACAGTTCGCGATCCATGCCTCCGAGGCCGATGCCGAGCAGATCAAGGCGATCCTGGTCGATCTCGTGCTGGTCGCGCCGCGCAGCGGGCGCGTCCAGTACCAGCTCGCCCGGACCGGCGAAGTGGTCTCGGCCGGCACCCGTGTCATCACCATCCTCGACCTCTCGGACGTCTACATGACGATCTACCTGCCGGCTTCGCAGGCGGGGCAGCTCGCGCTGGGCGACGAGGCGCGCATCATCCTCGATCCCGTGCCGCAATACGTCATTCCGGCGACGGTCAGCTTCGTCGCGGCCGATGCGCAGTTCACGCCCAAGGCCGTCGAGACCGCCGAGGAGCGCGAGAAGCTGGTCTTCCGCGCCAAGCTCCAGGTCGATCCCGCGCTGCTCGCCAAATACCACCGGCAGGTGAAGACGGGCGTGCGCGGCCTCGGCTTCGTGCGTACCTCTCCCTCCGCGAAATGGCCCGACTCCCTGGTCGTGAAGCTGCCATGACGCAGGCCGGTCCTGCCGCCAGCCTCGTCGGCGTCACGCACCGTTACGGCAAGGTGACCGCTCTCGACGCGATGACGCTCGACATCCCGTCCGGCCGCATGATCGGGGTGATCGGGCCCGATGGCGTCGGCAAGTCGACCCTGCTCGCGCTCGTCGCCGGGGTGCGCACGATCCAGCAGGGCAGCGTCCATGCGCTGGGCGGCGATCTCGGCGTCAAGGCGCAGCGCGAGGCGCGGCGTGGACGCATCGCCTATATGCCGCAGGGGCTGGGCCGCAATCTCTACCCGACGCTCTCGGTCTTCGAGAACATCGACTTCCATGCGCGGCTGTTCGGACAGGATGCCGCCGAGCGCCGCAGCCGCATCGACGAACTGCTCAAGGCCACTGGGCTCGACCCCTTCGAGAACCGGCCGGCAGCCAAGCTTTCCGGCGGCATGAAGCAGAAGCTGAGCCTGTGCTGCGCGCTGATCCACGATCCCGACCTGCTCGTGCTCGACGAGCCGACGACGGGTGTCGATCCGCTCTCGCGCGGCCAGTTCTGGGACCTGATCGACACGATCCGCGCCCGTCGGCCGGGCATGAGCGTCATCGTCGCCACCGCCTATATGGAAGAAGCCGAGCGCTTCGACTGGCTTGTCGCCATGGATGACGGCAAGGCGATCGCCACCGGTACGCCGGCCGAGCTGCGCGAAAAGGCCGGGCAAACGACGCTGGAGGGCGCTTTCGTCGCGCTGCTCCCGGAAGCCAAGCGCGCGCAGCATCGGGAGGTCGTGATGCGGCCGCGGGTCGTGAGTGACGACGCCACGCCCGCGATCGAAGCCGAGGGTCTGACCCGCCGCTTCGGCGATTTCGTCGCCGTCGACCATGTCAGCTTCCGCATCGGCCGCGGCGAGATCTTCGGGTTCCTCGGTTCCAACGGCTGCGGCAAGTCGACGACGATGAAGATGCTGACCGGCCTGCTGCCGGCGAGCGAAGGCACGGCAAAGCTCTTCGGCCAGCCGCTCGCCGCCGACGACATGGAGACGCGCCGCCATGTCGGCTACATGTCGCAGGCTTTCTCGCTCTACAGCGAGCTGACGGTCCGCCAGAATCTGCTGCTCCATGCGGAGCTCTACCATCTGCCACCGGCCGATATCCCCGGCCGGATCGCCGAGCTCCTGACTCGCTTCGACCTCGAGACCGTTGCCGACGAACGGCCCGACAGCCTGCCGCTCGGCATCCGCCAGCGCCTGCAGCTCGCCGTCGCCGTCCTGCACCGGCCGGCCATGCTGATCCTCGACGAGCCGACCTCGGGCGTCGACCCGATCGCGCGTGACGCCTTCTGGCGCACGCTGATCGACCTCTCGCGCGACGACGGCGTCACGATCTTCCTCTCGACCCATTTCATGAACGAGGCGGAGCGCTGCGACCGCATCTCCTTCATGCATGCCGGCAAGGTGCTCGCGGTCGGCACGCCGCAGGAGCTGGTGCGGAAACGTGGCGTGGACACGCTGGAAGAGGCCTTCATCGCCTATCTCAAGGAGGCCGCCGGCATCGAGGATGCGCCTGCGGAAGCGGCTGCGGTCCCAGCCGCCGCGGCCCGGCCGGCGCCGCCGGCGCGCCGCTTCGATCCGCGCCGGCTCTGGGCCTGCACAAGGCGCGAGACCATCGAGCTGCTGCGCGATCCGATCCGGCTTAGCTTCGCTTTCCTCGGGCCGCTGCTGCTGATGCTGGCCTTCGGCTTCGGCATCTCCTTCGATGTCGAGAACCTGAAATTCGCCGCCTATGACCAGGATAGCTCGATGGAGAGCCGGCAACTGGTCGAGGCTTTCTCGAGTTCGCGCTATTTCGACGAACAGGCGCCGATCCGATCCGCCGTCGAACTGGACCAGCGCCTGCGGAGCGGCGAGCTCCAGTTCGCGATCGAGATCCCGCCCTCCTTCGGTCGCGACCTGATGAGCGGACGGGTGCCGGAACTATCCGTCTGGCTCGATGGCGCCATGCCGTTCCGGGCGGAGACGACGCGCGGCTATGTCACCGGGCTGGCGACGCAGTACGCGCAGAACTTCGTGGCTTCCCAGGCCGCGTCGAGCCATGCGCCGACGCCCGTCACGATCGAGACCCGCTTCCGCTACAACCAGGACTTCAAGAGCGCCAACGCGATGGTGCCGAGCGTGATCATGCTGATGCTGATCCTCATCCCGGCGATCATGTCGGCGATCGGCGTTGTCCGCGAGAAGGAGACCGGCTCGATCGCCAATTTCCGCTCGACGCCGATCAGCCGCTTCGAATTCCTGTTCGGCAAGCAATTGCCCTATATCGCCGTCGCGATGGTCAGCTTCGTCATGCTGGTCCTGATCGCGCTGACCGTCTTCGCGGTTCCGATCAAGGGGCCGGCCTGGGTGCTGGTGCTGGCGACCCTGCTCTATGTCTCCGCCACGACCGGCTTCGGCCAGCTCATTTCCAGCTTCACGCGCACGCAGGTCTCGGCCGTCTTCGCCACCGCGATCCTGTCGATCATCCCGGCGGTCAATTTCTCCGGCTTGATGGTGCCGGTCGCCTCGCTCTCGGGTGGCGGCCGGATCATCGGCATGAGCCTGCCGCCGGCCTGGTACCAGCCGGTCAGCGTCGGTGTCTTCACCAAGGGGCTGGGGGCGGCCGAGCTCTGGCCCAATCTGCTGGTGCTCGGCGGCTTCTTCCTGCTCTTCCTCGTCGTCGCCCAGTTGGCGCTGCGCAAGCAGGAGAATTAAGATGGCGGCGCTCGTCATCCACCTCCAGAACATCCTGCGCCTCATGGTGAAGGAATTGCGCAGCCTGCGGGCCGACCCGATCATGCTGGTGCTGGTGGCCTACACCTTCAGCATTGCCGTCTACACTGTAGCGACCGGCGTGAAGCTGGAGGCGCGCGATCTGACCATCGGTGTCGTCGACGAGGACCAGTCCGAGTTCTCGCGCTCGCTGCTCGGCGCCTTCGGCCCGCCGCTGTTCAAGGTCTCGAAGCGCATCGCCGCCACCGAGATCGACGCCGAGATGAATTCCGGCCGCCTCGTCTTCGTGCTCGAGATCCCGCCCAAGTTCCAGGCGGACCTGCTGGCCGGGCGGCAGGCGGTGCTGCAGCTCAACATCGACGCCACTGCGATGACCCAGGCCGGCAACGGCGCGGTCTATATCCAGCAGATCATCGCCCAGGAGATTTCGAACCGGCAGGCCGGGCGCGAGACGACGACCGCGCTGCCGATCAATCTGGTGGTGCGGGCGCGCTTCAACCCCAATCTCGACTCCGGCTGGTTCAGCTCGGTCATGCAGGTGCTCAACAACGTCACCCTGCTGACCATCATCCTGACCGGCGCGGCGCTGATCCGCGAGCGCGAGCAGGGCACGGTCGAGCATCTCCTGGTGATGCCGGTCACGCCGGTCGAGATCATGCTCGCCAAGATGGTGGCGAATGCGCTGGTCATCCTGGTCGCGGCGGTGGCCTCGCTCCTTCTTATCGTCGAATGGGCGCTGGGCGTGCCGATCGCAGGCTCGCTCCTGCTCTTCGTGTTCGGCACGGCGATCTATGCCTTTTCCGTCGCAGCGCTCGGCATTCTGCTCGGCACGCTGGCGACGACGATGGGGCAGTTCGGCCTGCTCGCGATCCCGGTCTTCGTGGTCACGCAGCTTCTGTCCGGCGCGACGACGCCGATGGAGAGCATGCCGCTCTGGCTGCAATGGATCATGCGGATCTTCAGCCCGACGCCGCATTTCGTCGCCTTCTCGCAAGGCGTGCTCTATCGCGGCGCGGGCCTCGACATCGTCTGGCCGGAAATCGCCAAGATCATCGCCATCGGCGCGGCCTACTTCGCTTTCGCGCTCACGCGGTTCCGCAAGGTGATCTTCTCCTGAGGGCCGCTCCATCGTCCGGTGCTGGCCCGTCCGCACCGGTTGTCATCGCCCTGTCGGCTTCCTAGTGTCCGAGCTGACGGGAGGAGATCTGGATCCGCTTATGACCGCCCGCAAGAAGACGACGCGTGCCGCGCAACTCGCCGCAGACCGCCCCGCCGAACTCAGCCTGCCCTGGTTCTGGCCCGTCGATGCCGCCTTGCGCCTGACCGAGCGCAATCTCGATTTCCTGTCCGAGGCGGTGAAGATCACCCGCCCGCCGCCGCCGGACTGGGCCACGCCCAACACGGTGCGCCTGGACCTTCAGACGATGCGATTGCGCGAATTCGGCAAGCCGCGTGCCGATGGCGTTCCCGTCCTGATCGATGCGCCCTATGCCGGGCACGGCGCGACCATTGCCGATTACGACAAGGGCCAGAGCCTCGTCGAGACGCTGCTTTCGAACGGCATCGACCACGCCCTCGTCACCGACTGGAAGCCGGCGACGCAGGAGATGCGCTATTTCAGCATCGACACCTATCTCGCCGAGTTGAATGCCGCGATCGACGATCTCGGCGGTGTCGTGCATCTGGTCGGCCTCTGCCAGGGCGGCTGGCTGAGCGCGATGCTGGCGGCCCGCTTTCCGGGCAAGGTCAGGTCGCTGGTGCTGGCGGGCTCTCCGATCGATGCCGATGCAGGCGATGGACCGATCAAGCAGATGGCGCAGACCATGCCGCTGAAGAGTTATCGCGACATGGTACGGCTCGGGCGCGGGCTGATGCCGGGCCGTTTCATGCTCGCCGGCTGGAAGAACATGCATCCGGAGGAGCACTACGTCGACAAGTTCATCCGGCTCTACCAGAATCTCGCCGACAGGAACTATCTCGACCGGACCGAGACCTTCGCGGCCTGGTACGAGAACCCGCTCGATCTGCCTGGCGTCTACTATCTCCAGGCCATCGAGCAGATCTTCAAGGAAAACCGCTTCGCAAAGGGTGAGTTCGTCGGGCTCGGCCGGCGCCTGAGCCTGAAGGATGTCACCTGCCCGGTCTATCTCCTCGCTGGCGCGGCGGACGACATCACCACCAGCGAGCAGGTCTTCGCGGCGGAGGATCTCGTCGGGACGCCGAAAAAGAAGGTCGAGAAGAAGCTGGTGCCCGGCGGCCATATCGGCCTGTTCATGGGCCGCAAGACGCTTGGCGAAACCTGGCCGGGGATCGCCCGCTGGATCGCCGAACAGGATTAGATGCCATGAAGACGCTGTCCGCTTCCGAATATCTCCAGCTCGCGCTCGGTCGGTGCCAGGATCTCCCGGCGGTGCGCACGGGCGTGGTCCATCCCGTCAAGGCCAATGTGATCGAAGCGGTGGCCGATGCGGCCGGCGAGGCGTTGATCGAACCGGTCCTGATCGGCCCGGCCGCCCGCATCCACGCTGCCGCGCGGGAGGCCGGCATCGACATCTCGCCCTGGGAGCTCGTCGACACCGAGCATAGTCACGAGGCCGCGGCGAAGGCCGTCGCACTGGCGGCGGGCGGCGAGCTCGGCGCGCTGATGAAGGGCTCGCTGCATACCGACGAGCTTCTGGGTGCCGTCGTACGGGCCGATTCCGGGTTGCGGACCGAGCGGCGCATTTCCCATGCCTTCGTGATGCATATCGAGAGCTATCCCAAGCCCTTCATCATCACCGATGCGGCGGTCAACATCTCGCCGGATCTCGCTACCAAGGCCGACATCGTCCAGAATGCCGTCAATCTCTGGCATGTCGCTCTGGGCGGCCTCGACGATCTGCCGAAAGTCGCCGTCCTCGCGGCGGTCGAGACCGTCAACCCCCACATGCCGGCGACGCTCGATGCCGCTGCGCTCTCGAAGATGGCCGAGCGCGGCCAGATCACCGATGCCATCGTCGACGGGCCGCTCGCTTTCGACAATGCGATCAGCGCCGCGGCGGCGAAGGAAAAGGGCATCGTCTCCGCCGTTGCCGGCCATGCCGACATCCTTCTCGTGCCCGAGATAGAGGCCGGCAACATGCTGGCCAAGCAGCTCACCTTCCTGAGCGGCGCCGATGCCGCCGGGATCGTGCTCGGCGCGCGCGTGCCGATCATCCTGACCAGCCGGGCCGACAATCTGCGTGCGCGGCTGCTCTCCTGCGTTCTGGCCGTGCTCCTGGCCGATGCGCGCCGCACGGGGCGGATCAAGTGATCGATACGATCCTCGTCCTCAACGCCGGGTCTTCCAGCCTCAAATTCCAGGTCTTCCGCAGCGACGACCTCGGCGTGCTCGCCCGCGGCAAGGCGGTGCGCCTCGGCGAAGCCGAGCCCGCGATGGATGCAAGCCTTGCCGACGGCAGGCGCGAGCGCATCGCGTTGCCGCAGGCCTGCGACCATGACACCGCGCTCTCCGCCGTCCTCGCTTTCGTCGACCGGCATGACGATGGCTGGCGGATGCAGGCCGTCGCCCATCGCATCGTCCATGGTGGCGAGAACTATGCCGAGCCGGTCGTGGTGACGCCGGCTGTCTTCGCTGCGCTGGAGGCGCTCTCGCCGCTGGCGCCGCTGCATCAGCCGCACAATCTCGCTGCGGTAGCGGCTGCGCAGCGCCTGATGGGCGACGTGCCCAACATCGCCTGCTTCGACACCGCTTTCCATGCCGGGCACGATCCGCTCACCCATAATTTCGCGCTCGAACAGGGGCTGCGCGACAAGGGCATCCGCCGCTACGGCTTCCACGGCCTGTCGTATCAATGGCTGGAGATGGTTCTGGCCGAGCAGCATCCCGATCTCCACGCCGGGCGCATCGTCGCCGCCCATCTCGGCAATGGCGCGAGCCTTTGCGCCATCCGGGGTGGCCGCAGCATCGACACGACCATGGGCATGACCGCGCTCGACGGCTTGCCCATGGGCACCCGAAGTGGCGCGCTCGATGCCGGCGCCGTGCTCTACATGTTCCAGAGCCTCGGGATGAGCGCGGAAGAGGTCTCGAACGCCCTCTACGAGCAGTCGGGCCTGCTCGGTCTTTCCGGCTTGAGCAACGATGTCGAGACGCTGCTCGCGAGCGACGATCCGCAGGCGCGTTTCGCGCTCGACTATTTCGCGCTGAAGGTCGCGCAATTCGGCGCCGCGATGGCCGCTGCCATGGGCGGCATCGACGGCTTCGTCTTCACCGGCGGCATCGGCGAGCATGCCGCGCCGGTCCGGTACGCCATCCTCGAGCGCCTTGCTTTCCTCGGGAACTTCAAGGTTCTCGTCATTCCGGCCAATGAGGAGCGTGTCATGGCCGTTCAGGCGAAGGGGTTGATCGCCTGAACGTCACAGGAGAGATCCAATGAGCAGCGCCGGTTCGGGCTTCATGCGACGCGTCGATTTACCCGCTGAAATCGCCGGCAAGCTCTGGCTCGGACCGATGCCGGGCCGTTTGCGGTCGCTGGCGGACGATCTGGCAGATCTGCAGCGGCAGGGGATCGCCCGCGTGATCTGCCTGACGCCATCGGACGAAATCCGGCTGAAGTCGCCGGACTATGCCGCGCGGCAGGACGATCTCGGCATCCCCGTCACAAGCTTTCCGATCGGCGATTTCGGCGTTCCCGAGGATGGCGGCGGCTTGAAGACCCTCGCGCAAGAGGCTGCACGCGACCTGAAGGCGGGGAGGGCGCTGTTCCTGCATTGTGCAGCCGGCATCGGGCGGACGGGCATGGTCGCGACCTGCATCCTGGTCGCGCTCGGCCTGAGCGGAGATGCGGCGATCAGCGCGATCACTGCCGCCGGCTCGGGCCCCGAGACGGATATCCAGAAGCGCCTGGTCGCCCGCTACGCCGAAGAGGCGCTGAATTCCGGCCGCTGAACCTGGCGCTTATTGCTAGAAATACATGTCATCCCGGATCTGTGCTTCGCTCCGTCCGGGATGATGGCGTGGTTCCGAGCTGGATAAGCACGCTCCAGCACACGCCCAGTCACACTCCCGGCTGGTCCCGATCGAGGTCGACCAGGTATTCGATATGCCGGCGCCCGGCATGGCCGGGCTTGATCGCCACGGCCACGCCGAACACGGTCCGGATGGTCTCTTCCGTCAGCACGGCTTCCGGCGTGCCCGCCGCCAGCAACCGGCCATGATGCAGCAGCGCGATCTCGTCGCAGAACAGGGCGGCGAGGTTGAGGTCGTGCAGCGCGACGATGCAGGTGATGCCGAGCCGCCGGATCAGCGTCAGGATCGAGAGCTGATGCTGGATGTCGAGATGATTGGTCGGCTCGTCGAGGATCAGCTCGCTCGGCTCCTGCGCCAGCGCCCGCGCGATATGGACGCGCTGGCGCTCTCCGCCCGAGAGCGTGTGCCAGGGCTGATCATGCCGGTCTTCGAGGCCCACCCGCACCAGCGCTTCGGTGACGGCTGCCTCGTCGGCGGCGCTCCACGAGGCGAGCGCGGCGCGATGCGGCGTGCGGCCGAGGCGGACGACCTCGCAGACGGAGAGCTGGATCTCGGTCGTGGCCTGCTGTTCGACGAAGGCGAGCCGCTGTGCCAGTTCGCGGCGCGGCACCCGGGCGATGTCGCGCTCGTCGAGCGTCACCACGCCGCTCGCCACCTTGCGCAATCGGCAGAGCAGCCTGAGCAGGCTCGACTTGCCGGAGCCGTTGGGGCCGATCAGGCCGAGGATGCGCCCCGGCGCCGCCGCGAGCGTCACGCCGTCGACGATCATCCGTCCGGCCGCGCTCCAGCGCACGTCCTGCGTCGCGAGCGTCATGCCGGCTTCCTCACTCAGGTCTCCTGGCGCGATAGAGGATCAGCGCGAAGGCCGGCGCCCCGAACAGGGCGGTGACGACGCCGATCGGCAGGATCTGCTGCGGTACCAACACGCGCGAGAGGATGTCGGCGAGGATCATGAAGACCGCGCCGATCACGAGGCAGGCCGGCAGCAGGCGGGCATGGCCAGAGCCGACGAGGAAACGCGCGGCGTGCGGGATGACGAGGCCGACGAAACCGACCGTGCCGACGATGCTGACCATGGCGGCGGTCATCACCGCCGTCGTCGCGAACAGCACGATCCGCACGCGCAGAACCGCGATGCCGAGCGAGGCGGCGGCGTCGACGCCGAAGGCGAAGGCGTCGAGCGCCTTGGCGTGCAGCATGCAGACGCCGAAGCCGAGCAGGGCGACCGGCGTCGCGATCCACAGATCCGGCCAGCGCACGCCGCCGAAATTGCCGAGCAGCCAGAACATGACGCCACGCGCCTGCTCGGCGCTGGCGAGTGTCATCACGATGGTTGCCGTCGCGGCGTTGAAGAGTTGCGAGGTCGCGACGCCGGCCAGGATGACGCGGTCGCTGGCGCCACCCGCTCCGGTCGCGAGCAGCGCGACGACTGCCAGCGCCGCGCAGGCGCCGATGAAGGCGCCCGTCGACAGGCTGATCGCCACGCCGCCGATGCCGATGCCGAGGATCAGCACCGCGACGGCGCCGGTCGAGGCGCCGGCGGAGATGCCGAGGATATAGGGTTCGGCCAGCGGATTGCGCAGCAGCGCCTGCAGGATTGCGCCGGAAAGCGCGAGCGCCCCGCCGCACAGGCCGGCCATCAAGGCCCGGCTCAGGCGGTAGTCGAATATGACGCCCTGCTGGATCGCGCTGACCGGCAGGTCGAGGTCGAACAGCCCGTTGCCGAGCGCCTTGACGGCGACCTGAAACGGGATCGCCATCTCGCCGATCGTCACCGCCAGCGCCACCGACAAGGTGAGTGCCAGCAGCGACAGCAGCGCGAGACCGATCCGCGCCGGCCAGTTCGGACCGTGGGCGGCGTGGCTCAAGGGGCGATGCCGAAGCTCGCGATCGCCTTGGCGAGCGTCTCGATGCCATCGACCGTATCGAGCCCGGCGCGAGTGGCCCCGACGTCGATGATGACGACGCGGTTGTTCTTCACCGCGTCGAGCTTGCTGGCGACGGCATCCGTCTTCAGGAATTCGAGCTTCTTCTCGATATCGTCGGCCGGGAAGCGGCGGCGGTCCATCCTGACCGTGACGATCACGGCCGGGTTGGCGGCGGCGATGCTCTCCCAGCCCACCAGCGGCCATTCCTCGTTGGTGGTGATGATGTTGCGCGCCCCGAGCTGCGACAGGATATAGGCCGGCACGCCGTTCTTGCCGGCCATGAAGCCGTCGCCCTTGATGTCCTTGCTGGAGAACCAGACGACCACGGGCACGTCCTGCGCCTTCAGCTTTGCGACCTGCTCGACGGCCTTGTCCTCGCGCGCCTTGAGCTCGGCGACGAGCTTCTCGGCGCGGTCGGAAACGTCGAAGATCTGCCCGAACTCGCGGATGTTGCGATAGACGAGCTCCATCGAGAACATCTGCGTCCGCACGCCGTCGCCGGGGCCGGAATTGTCCTTGCCGACGCAATCGGTCGGCGAGACATAGGTCGGCACCTTCACCTTGTGGAACTGGTCGCGCTTGCCGACGATGCCGTTCGGCCCGAGATGCCATTCGAACATCGCGGTGACGAGGTCGGGTTCCTGCCCGACGACGGCCTCGAAGCTCGGATCGTTGTCGGCGAGGCGCTTCACCTTGGCGTTGACGGGCTCATAGGGCTTGGCGACCGAGAGAACCAGACGGCGGTGCCGACGACACGGTCGCCGAGGCCGAGCGCATAAAGGATTTCCGTCTGAGTCTGGCCGAGCGCGACGACGCGCTTGGGCGGGGCGGCGAAGGTGATCGTCTCCCGGCAGTTCTCCAGCGTCAGCGGATATTGCGTCGGAGCTGCCGAGGCGCCGGCAGTGAAGAGGACGCCGCCGGCCGCCACGGCGAGCAAGGCGGGAACGAACTGGAAGGCACGACGCATGAACGGGACCGGCTTGGAGAGGGCGTCACGGCAGCGGAGCAGCGAGGCCCCGGCGCAACGGACATCAAGTGTAACAATGTTGCATTTCTCATAGGTCGCGCGACGCGGGCGCGTCAAGTGACGTGCGGCCTGCGCGGCGGCATCAGCGGATATCGTGGACATGGATTTCATCGCTCCCCGAATGAGCGCGGGGAGTCTGGGCGGATACGGCCGGATGCGGGGTCTGGGGACGCCGCCGACGCGCATCCCTCCGGAACACCCCGCCCGAAAGACGTCTCGCGATCGCGGCAGGTCTCCTGGCTCGCGGGTCGACGCCTGATCCGCCCGGCCTTCCCAGTGCGCGGGGCACCAGTGGACGATGGACGGAAGGCTCGCCGCTTACAGTTGCGGGGGCAGCCTCGGCTTCGGCGAAAGGCGCCTCACCGAATTCCCTCTTAGCTCCGGGGTGCGACCCGGAGAACCTCGATCGACCGGCACCATAGGGCGGCGCCGAGGCGCGTCAAGCGGGCAGACGCTACGTCACCGTCCTGAACGATCCGAACTGCGAGAACAATGCGGCGGTGCCGCCGGTATGGATCACGCAGGCCGGCTCGCCGACGGCGATCCGGCCCTCGGTGAGCRCCTCGACGAAGCCGGCACAGGTCTTCGCCGTATAGACATGCTCGATGAGGATGCCCTCGGTGCGGGCGAAGGCCAGGATGGCGGCTTCCGAGGCCGGTGTCGGCACGCCCCAGCCGCCGCCGAGATGCTCCATGTGATACTGCGGCGGCGCCGCATCGAGAGGCGCGACATCGAGCCCCGTCCGGTCGCGCAGGCCCTCATAGATGCGCCGGACATGCTCCTCCAGCTCCGCTCGCTCGTATTCGACGCTGACGAGATGGACCTGGAAGGGATGCCCGAGCAGGGCATTGCCGAAGATGAAGCCGGCCTCTGTCGGCCCCATCGAGCCCGCGAGAAAGACGTGCCGGATCGGTGCCTCTTCCCGCTGCGACTGTTCATGCAGTTCGAAGGCGGCCCGGACATAGCCCATCGCGCCGAGCACGGGGTCGCCAACGATGTAGGGCTTCCGCCCCTGACGCACGAGTTCCGCCGCCGCTTCGGCGAGCGCTGCGTTGCGCTGGCTTTCATCGACCGCTCCGATAAAGCGCAGCTCGGCGCCGAACAGTCGGTTCAGGAAGGAGCGCTCGCGATTCTCCGGCGTATCCGGCGCATTGTGCAGGACGATGCAGTCGAGACCGACGAGCGAGGCAGCCGCGGCCGTGAGGCGGCAGAGATTGGAGGTCGCACCGCCTCCGACCAGAAGGATATCGGCCTTCTCGCGCAGCGCAGCGCCCAGCCAGTATTCGAGGCTCCGCAGCTTGTTGCCGCCGAGCGCGATCTCCATCAGGTCGTCGCGCTTGATGTAGACGCCGGGCCGGCCGAGCTTCTCCTCGAAACGGCGCAGCCTCTGGAGCGGCGTCGGAGCCTCGACGAGGGCATGGCGCGGCTCGCGCAAAAGGGTGGAAGGCTGAGGCGTCATCGTCCCGTTCGCGGTAGGACCTAGTCAGGCTGGCTCGATTGGGCGGCGATCAGCCGCCGTACTGGGCGTCCGAGACCTGCTCCAACCATTCGACGACCTTGCCGTTCTCGGCTTCCTGAATGGCGATATGGGTCATGCCCGTTGCCGGCGCCGCGCCATGCCAGTGCTTTTCGCCGGGCGGAAACCAGACCACGTCGCCCGGTCGAATCTCCTCGATCGGCCCGCCCCAGCGCTGCACCCGGCCGGCACCGCTGACTACGACCAGCGTCTGGCCGAGCGGGTGGGTGTGCCAGGCCGTCCGCGCGCCGGGCTCGAAGGTGACGCTGGCGCCCTGCACGCGCTCTGGCGCATGCGGATTGAAGAGCGGGTCGATCCGGACCGATCCGGTGAACCAGTCGGCCGGTCCCTTCCCGGACGGCCGGGAGCCGGCGCGCATGATCTCCATGGTGATCTCCTCGTCTCCGGCGCTGCGGAAGGCGCTCGGGATATTGCGACGATAGGCGCTCCGATGGGAATCGCCTCGTCTGCTACGGGCATAGACCGGGAAGCGCCGTGCCGACAGAGGCGTTCGGACTGAACGAGGCCGGCGCGCCTTGGCGGTGATGATCGGTTGAGCACCCCTGAGGGTTTGGCTCGCAAAGCGGGCGATTGATGCCGCTTTATTGTGCAAATCAGTTTCTTGGATGGCGTCATCGATGGCCTCGGCCCGCTGAGGACCGAATGGTCGGTGCCTCCTGCCGCTTTTGAATGCAGGTGATGGCACTGAAGCGCAGTGCAAACGCGCCCGCCAGCCGGCGCGGGCCGATCAATCCTTTGCCGCGGACGAGCCACTCTGATCGCAATGACATTGAGCTCTCCCGGCTGGCATATCACTTGCGTCTTTTTTCGGCAGCAGAGGGGAATGCGGCGTGCGTGTGGCTTGGCGGGATCGCGATGGGGGAAGAGCTGTGCGGCTTGCGATCCGCCTGACGCTGGGCATCGGTGCGGCAGGAGTCGAAGCTGAGGCCTTCGTCCCGAAGCGGAAGCGGCGTTGAAGATGCTGTTGGCTGCCGATAGTGCGGCGATGCAGGGCGCCGGACCGCCACGGATGCAGCGTGCTGTCGGCCATGCCGGCGTGAGTTTTCGGTCGCTGGATGGGACGACGCGTCTCGAACGTCTCTTCCAGGATGGCTGCGCCAAGATACGCTTGCCCAAGACGCTGGGCGTCGACGATCCGCAGGCGATCCTCATCAACACCGCAGGCGGCCTGACGGGCGGCGACCGCCTGGCCACCGATGTGAATCTCGGCGCGAATACCGCGGCTTGCGTGACCACGCAGGCCTGCGAGCGTGTCTATCGCTCGACGGGGCCGGATGCGACGCTCAACAATCATCTGCGCGTCTCGGCCGGCGCGCGGCTCGCCTGGCTGCCGCAGGAGACGATCCTGTTCGATGGCGGCCGCCTCTCGCGCCGGCTCGACGCCGATCTCGAGGGCGATGCCGAACTGGTTGCTGTCGAGGCCGTGCTCTTCGGCCGGATGGCGATGGGCGAGACGCTGCGCAGCGGGCTTCTGCATGATCGCTGGCGGGTGCGTCGCAACGGCCGGCTGATCTTCGCCGACGATCTGCGTTTCGAGGGTGATATCGCCGCGCGCATGGCGCCGCAGGCGGTTATGGCCGGCCGGCGCGCCATGGCGACGGTGCTGTTCACTGGGGCCGCGCCCGAGCGCTTTCTTGAGTTGGCCCGATCCATCATTGGACCAGCCGGCGGCGCCAGCGCGTGGAACGGCAAGTTCCTGGCGCGGCTGGTCGAGGAGACCGGGCTCGCTCTGCGGCGGCGGCTGGAGCCGCTGCTGACCCTGCTGATGGGCGGCCGCTCGCTGCCCAAGGTCTGGCAACTCTAGCAAGGCCCGGAAACTCTAGGATGACGGCATGAACCTGACACCGCGCGAGAAGGACAAGCTCTTGATCTCGATGGCCGCCATGGTGGCGCGCCGCAGGCTTGAGCGCGGCGTCAAGCTGAACCATCCCGAAGCGATCGCTCTCATCTCGGATTTCGTCGTGGAAGGCGCGCGCGACGGCCGCAGCGTCGCCGAGCTGATGGAGGCCGGCGCCCATGTCGTCGGCCGGGCGCAGGTCATGGAAGGCGTCGCCGAGATGATCCACGACGTGCAGGTCGAGGCGACCTTTCCCGACGGCACCAAGCTCGTCACCGTCCATGAACCGATCCGCTGACGTCCCGACACAGAGGCTGCCATGAAGAGACTGTCGATCGCCCTGATCCTGAGCGTTGGTGCCGCGAGCCCGGCCTTCGCCCATCTCAACCCGGCCGAGCATGGCTCCTTCGCCGCCGGCTTCTCGCATCCGCTCTTCGGCATGGACCATATCCTGGCGATGGTCGGCGTTGGCCTCTGGGCGTTCCTCGCCGGCGGGCGCGCCATCTGGGCGATCCCGCTCGCTTTCGTCGTCACGATGATGCTCGGCTTCGCCGCGGCGCTGGCGGGCATCGGGCTGCCCTTCGTGGAGCCGGTGATCGCCGCCTCCGTCGTCGTGCTCGGCATGCTCGCGCTCGTCGCGCTGCAGGTGCCCACGCCGGTCGGCATGGCGGTGGTCGGCTTCTTCGCGCTGTTCCACGGCTATGCCCATGGCGGCGAACTGGGCGAGGCGACCAGCGCGCCCTTCATGGCCGGCTTCGCGCTGGCGACGGCGCTGCTGCATGCGGTCGGCGTCGGCGTCGGTTTTGCCGGCAATGCGCTTTCGCACCGCGGGCGCATCGCGGCACGCATCGTCGGCGGCCTGACCGCGCTTGGCGGCCTCTGGCTGGTCGCGGGAGCCTGACGCGATGATCCCCGGAGAGGTCTTCCCCGCTGCCGGCGACATCGTCCTCAACGAGGGGGCGGCGCAGGTGACCCTGCTCGTCGCCAATACCGGCGACAGGCCGATCCAGGTCGGCTCGCACTACCATTTCTTTGAGACCAACGCAGCGCTCGATTTCGACCGTGCCGCCGCGCGCGGCATGCGGCTCGACATCGCCGCCGGCACCGCCGTGCGCTTCGAGCCCGGCCAGCAGCGCGAGGTCCGCCTCGTGCCGCTCGGCGGCGGGCGGGCCGTCTACGGCTTTCAGCAGAAGGTGATGGGGAAACTCTGATGCCGGCCACGCTCTCCCACGCCGCCTATGCGCAGATGTACGGACCGACGGTCGGCGACCGGGTCCGCCTCGCCGATACAGACCTGATCATCGAGGTCGAGAAGGACTTCACCATCTATGGCGAGGAGGTGAAGTTTGGCGGCGGCAAGGTCATCCGCGACGGCATGGGCCAGAGCCAGGCGAGCCGCGCCGAGGGTGCGGTCGATACCGTCATCACCAATGCGCTGATCGTCGATCACTGGGGCATCGTTAAGGCCGATGTCGGGTTGAGGGACGGCGTCATCGTCGCCATCGGCAAGGCCGGCAACCCGGACACCCAGCCCGGCGTCACCATCATCATCGGCCCGGGCACCGAGGCGATCGCCGGCGAGGGCAAGATACTCACCGCCGGCGGCGTCGATGCGCACATCCACTTCATCTGCCCGCAGCAGATCGACGAAGCGCTGATGGCGGGCATCACCACCATGCTCGGCGGCGGCACCGGCCCGGCCCATGGCACGCTGGCGACGACCTGCACGCCCGGCCCCTGGCATCTCGGCCGGATGATCCAGTCCTTCGACGCGGTGCCCATCAATCTCGGCCTCTCCGGCAAGGGCAATGCCTCGAAGCCGGCCGCGCTGATCGAGATGATCGAGGGCGGCGCCTGCGCGCTGAAGCTCCACGAGGATTGGGGCACGACGCCGGCCGCGATCGACAACTGCCTCGCGGTCGCCGACGATCACGACGTCCAGGTGATGATCCACACCGACACGCTGAACGAGAGCGGCTTCGTCGAGGATACCGTGGCGGCCTTCAAGGGCCGCACCATCCACGCCTTCCACACCGAGGGCGCGGGCGGCGGCCATGCGCCCGATATCATCAAGGTCTGCGGGCTCAAGAACGTCATCCCGTCCTCCACTAACCCGACCCGGCCCTATACGCTGAACACCATCGCCGAGCATCTGGACATGCTGATGGTCTGCCATCACCTGTCGCCCTCGATCCCCGAGGACATCGCTTTCGCCGAGAGCCGCATTCGCAGGGAGACGATCGCGGCCGAGGACATCCTGCACGACATCGGCGCCTTCTCGATCATCTCCTCCGACAGCCAGGCCATGGGCCGCGTCGGCGAGGTGCTGATCCGGACATGGCAGACCGCGCACAAGATGAAGTTGCAGCGCGGGCGCCTGCCCGGAGAGACCGGCGACAACGACAATCTGCGCGTGCGCCGCTACATCGCGAAATACACGATCAACCCCGCCATCGCGCAGGGGCTGTCCCGGCATGTCGGCTCGATCGAAGTCGGCAAGCGCGCCGATCTCGTGCTCTGGAACCCAGCCTTCTTCGGCGTGAAGCCGGAAATGGTGCTGGTCGGCGGCATGATCGCGGCCGCTCCCATGGGCGACCCCAATGCCTCGATCCCGACGCCGCAGCCGATGCATTACCGCCCGATGTTCGGCGCGCTCGGCCGGGCGCCTGCCATGTCGTCGGTGACCTTCGTCAGCGGGGCTGCGATCGCGAACGGGCTGCGCGAAAAGCTCGGCGTCGCCAAGGGGATGCTCGCGGTCGAGAACACGCGCGGCGGCATCTCCAAGGCCTCGATGGTCCTCAACGACGCGACGCCGCATATGGAGGTCGATCCCGAGACCTATGAGGTCCGCGCCGATGGCGAATTGCTGACCTGCGAACCCGCGACCGTGCTGCCGATGGCGCAGCGCTATTTCCTGTTCTGAGGCCGATCATGCTCCGCGCCATTTCCCATAGCCACGGCGGTGGCGGCGAGCCCGCCGGCACGATCCGGCTCGACCATGCCGCGCGCCATCTGCGCCGCAAGCTCGTCACCACCGATCAGGGCGAGAAGATCATGGTCGATCTGCCTGAACCCGTGCTCTTCGCCGATGGCGACCGGCTCGTGCTGGATGATGGCCGCACGGTCGCGATCGCGGCGGCGGAGGAGGAGCTCTACGAGGTCAGGCCCGGCGGGGCCTGCCCGCTGCGCCATCTCGCCTGGCATCTCGGCAACCGCCATCTGCCGGCGCAGATCGATGCGGACCGCATCCTGATCCAGCGCGACCACGTGATCCGCGCCATGCTGGAAGGGTTGGGCGCCTCGGTCGGCGAGGTCGTCGCGCGTTTCCAGCCCGTTCACGGCGCCTATCATGCCCACGGGCATGACCATGGTCATCACCACGACCACGACCATGATCACGCGCACGACCACCACCATCATCATGACTGATCCGGTCGCGCTCTCCCGATTGATGACATGGCTGTCGCCGGCCTTCCCGGTCGGCTCCTTTGCCTATAGCCACGGCCTTGAGCGCGCGATCCATGACGGGCTGATCCGCGACAGGCTCAGCCTGACCGGCTGGCTGGAAGCGCTGCTCGATCGTGGTTCCGGCTGGAACGATGCAGTGCTGCTGGCCGAGGCCTGGCGCTGCACCTCGGCCGGCGACGGCATCGAGGAGGTCGCCGAACTTGCCGAGGCCATGGCGGGCTCGCGCGAGCGGCATATGGAGACGACTTTGCAGGGCGGCGCCTTCGTCGATGCGATGGCGGCCTGGGGCGGCGAGCGGCCGACGAATGGGGAGGGGGCGATCACCTATCCGGTCGCCGTCGGTGCGGCTGCGGCACGCCATCAGGTCAAGCTGGAGGATGCGCTGGTCGCCTATCTCCACGCCTTCGCCTCGAACCTCATCCAGGCCTGCGTCAGGCTGGTCCCGCTCGGGCAGCGCGACGGTCTAGCGACACTCGCGGCGCTGGAACCGGTGATCCTGCGCACCGCGCAGCGTGCAGCCGGCTCGACGCTCGACGATCTCGGCTCCTGCACGGTCCTCGCCGACATCATGTCGATGAACCACGAAACGCAGTATTCCAGGGTGTTCCGCTCGTGAAATCCTCCAATGGCCCGCTTCGCGTCGGCATCGGCGGCCCGGTCGGCGTCGGCAAGACGACGCTGACCGAGAAGCTCTGCAAGGCGATGCGTGATCGCTATTCCGTCGCTGTCGTGACCAACGACATCTTCACCAAGGAGGACGAGCTGATCCTCAACCGGCTGCAGGCCCTGCCGGAGGAGCGCATCCTCGGCGTCGAGACCGGGGGCTGCCCGCATACCGCAATCCGCGAGGATGCCTCCATCAACCTCGCCGCCATCGCCGAGATGCGCCGGCGCTTTCCCGATCTCGACGTGGTCTTAATCGAATCCGGGGGCGACAACCTCGCCGCGACCTTCTCGCCCGATCTCGCCGACCTCACGCTCTACGTCATCGACGTTGCCGGCGGCGAGAAGATCCCGCGCAAGGGCGGGCCGGGCATCACCCGCTCGGACCTGCTGATCATCAACAAGATCGACCTCGCTCCCTATGTCGGCGCGAATCTCGATGTGATGCGCTCGGATACGCAGAAGCAGCGCGGCGAGCGGCCCTTCGTCTTCACCGACATGAACCGCCGCATCGGCCTCGACGAGATCGTCGGCTTCATCGAGGAGAATGGCGGGCTGGCGGCTTAGCGCGCCAGCGTCTTCCGCGGTCGAAAGGGCTCGCTACAGCGAAAGCTGCGAACCGGCCTCCCGGCAGGAGGCTTCCAGCGCCAGCAGGATCGCCTGCTCGTCCGTCGCGATGCCATGGCGCTGCAGGCAGGGCACCAGGATCGCCGCTTCGGCATGGCCGCCCGGGCCGATCACCGGGCAGGCGATGTCGGTCACCGCCATGATGTCGCGGCTGGGCGCGACGCGATGGCCGCTGGCGCGGATCTCGGCGAAGGTGCGGAGCGTGTCCTCGCTCTCCAGCCTGTCCCGGTCGGCCTCGGAGGCCTCCTTCATCAATTGCCGGCGCCGCACCTCGCTCTGGAAGGCGAGGATGAGCAGGCCGGAATTGGCATCGAGCGCCGGCCGCCCATAGCCCGGCCGCACGATCACGCTGGCGTCGAGATGGCCGGAGGTGGTCGCGAGCACAACGGTCTGCGCCCGGCTCAGCACGACCAGATGCGCGGCCAGTCCGCTTTCCTCGCTGAAGCGCTCCATCAGAGGCAGCACGATCAAGGTCAGCTGGCGCCCGCCCGGCGTGCGGATGCCGAGATCGAACAGCCGGCGCGACAGGGCGAGGCGGTCGGTTCCGGCCTCGCGGGCAAGATAGCCGCGCTGCTGCAGCACGAAGACCATGCGGAAGATCTCGCTCTTCGAGCGTGCCAGGCGCTCCGCGATCTCGCGCGTCGACAAGGGCTCGCCGGCCTCGGCGAGGAGCTCGAGGATGTCGAGTCCCTTCTCCAGGGCGGGAGCCGCGTAGGTGCTTTTATCTCCGCTCTCGGAGTCCGGCAGGTCGCTCATGCTTTCCTGTTTCATATATGAAGCTTGACATCAAATAAGAAACGAACCTAGCCTCCTCGTAAAGGGGAGGCGGATGGTGCGATTGCCGGATCATATCGCGCGCCGGGGCGGCAGCGGAAATCGCCCCCGAGGCGGCAGGGCATGAAATACGGGCTGCAGTTCCGCGACGTCTTCGCCGCGTGGGAATCGATCCTGGACGGCGTCTGGATCACGCTTCTTCTGTCGGCGGCGGCTATGATCGGCGGCCTCGTCATCGGCATCGCCTGCGCGGCGGCCCGCGTCTATGGCCCGGCCAGGCTGCGTCGTGCCGTCGGAACCTATGTCGAGGTCATCCGCAACACGCCGCTGCTGGTGCAACTCTTCCTGATCTTCTTCGGCCTGCCCAGCTTCGGCTTGCGGCTCGACGGCTTCACCGCGGCGATCATCGCGCTCATCGTCAATCTCGGCGCCTACACCACCGAGATCGTCCGTGCCGGGCTGGAGGCGATCCCGAAGGCGCAAGTCGAGGCCGGCCATTCGCTCGGGCTCTCCGGCCTGCAGGTCTTCCGCTACGTCGTGATGTTCCCGGCGCTGAAGGCGATGTTCCCGGCGCTCGCCAGCCAGTTCGTGCTGCTGATGCTGGCGACCAGCGTCGTCTCGCAGATCTCGGTCGAGGATCTCTTCCACGCCGCCTCTATCGTGCAGTCGCGCACCTTCCGCGATTTCGAGGTCTACACCGTCATCGGCGTGCTCTATCTCGGGCTCGCCTTCGCCTTCCGCGGCCTGTTCGCAGGCATCTATTACTGGGCGTTCGTCAGGCGATGATCCGCGAATTCGGCCTCATCGACGTCATGTACCTGGTAGCGGCGGCGCGCTGGACCTTCGCCCTGACCGCGACGGCCTTCATCGGCGCCGCGCTGATCGGCATCGTCCTCGCCATCGCGCGCATCCTGCCCGTGGCGCCGCTGCGCTGGCTCGCGGCGGCCTATATCCACATCGTCCAGGGCACGCCGCTGCTGGTCTGGCTCTTCGTCATCTTCTTCGGCCTGCCGCTCATCGGCATTTCGGTCAATCCGTGGCTCGCCGCCGCGACCGCCTTCTCGGTCTATGGCAGCGCCTTCCTCGGCGAGATCTGGCGCGGCGCGCTGGTCTCGATCGCCAGGACGCAGTGGGAGGCCGGCGCCTCGCTCGGGCTCTCGCTCTGGGAACAGCTGCGCCACGTCATCGTGCCGCAATCGATCCGCGTCGCCATCCCGCCGACGGTCGGCTTCCTTGTGCAGCTCATCAAGAACACCTCGCTCGCCGCGACGATCGGCTTCGTTGAGCTGACGCGGGAAGGCCAGCTCACGGCTGCCGGCACCTACAAGCCCTTCGCGGTCTACATCACCGTCGCCGCGATCTATTTCGCGATGTGCTTCCCTCTTACGCAATGGAGCCGCTCGATCGAGCGGAAGCTCGATGTCGCTCGTTGAAATCCACGGAATCAACAAGAGTTACGGCGCCGTCCAGGTGCTGAAGGATGTGACGCTCGACGTCGCGAAGGGCGAGATCATCGCCGTGATCGGCCGCTCGGGCTCGGGCAAGAGCACCATGCTCCGCTGCATCAACGGGCTGGAGGCGGTGCAGGCCGGCGTGATCCGCGTCGACGGCACGCAGGTCAACGATCCCAACACCAATCTGCGCAAGCTGCGCCAGGAGGTCGGCATCGTCTTCCAGAGCTTCAACCTGTTCCCGCATCTCTCGGTCTGCGACAACATCACTCTCGCGCCGCGCGTCGTGAAGAAACAGGCGCCGCAGGCCGCCCGCGAGGTGGCGCGCGAGGTGCTCGCCCGCGTCGGGCTGGAGGACAAGCTCGACGCCTATCCCTCCCAGCTCTCCGGCGGCCAGCAGCAGCGCGTCGCCATCGCCCGTTCGCTCGCCATGCGGCCGAAGCTGATGCTGTTTGACGAGGTCACCTCGGCGCTCGATCCGGAGCTGACCGGCGAGGTGCTCAAGGTCCTCGAATCCGTCGCGCAGGAGGGCATGACCATGATCCTCGTGACCCACGAGATGGGCTTCGCCCGCCGCTTCGGCTCGCGCGTCGTCTTCATGCATGAGGGGCGCATCCACGAGCAGGGACCGGCGGCCGCCGTGTTGGCCGAGCCGAAGACGCCGGAACTCCAGACCTTCCTCAGCGCTGTCCTGCACTGAGGCGGAACCAAGAACCGACATCAACGAGGGGAGAAGACGATGCGTTCACTGTTCGCAGGTTTAGCCGCCCTGGCCGTCGCCGCCTTCGGCGCCGCCGAGGCCAAGGCCGACAAGCTCCAGGACATCCTGTCCAAGGGCGTGGTCCGCATCGGTGTGCCGCTCGACGCGCCGCCCTTCGGCGCCCAGGATGCGGACCGCAAGCCGATCGGCTTCGACATCGAGATGGCCGAGATGGTCGCCAAGGGCCTCGGCGTGAAGCTCGAGATGCAGCAGATCACCGGCGCCAACCGCATCCCGTTCCTGCTGACCGACAAGGTCGACATCGTCATCTCGGTGATGGGCCTGACCCCCGAGCGCGCCAAGCAGATCCAGTTCACCGCGCCCTACGCGAACACCTTCCTAGCGGTCTACGGCGCCAAGAATTCGACGGTGAGCAGCCCGGAGACGATCGGCTCCGCCCGCGTCGCCGCCGCCAAGGGCACGACGCAGGAGCTCGCCATCTCGGCCTCCGCGCCGAAGGCCAGCCTGATGCGCACCGAGGACGATGCGACGGCCGCTGCCGCCTACATCACCGGCCAGGCCGATCTGCTCGCCACCAACTCGATCGTGGCGCAGGCGCTCGCCAAGCAGAACCCGAACAAGGAGTTCGAGCGCAAATTCGTCATCCGCCGCAGCCCGGCCCATATGGGCGTGCAGATGGACCAGCATAATCTGGTGCGCTGGCTCGACGGCTTCATCTTCTTCAACGCCATGAACGGCGAGCTCGACCGGCTCCACCGGAAGTATCTGGACATGCCGATGGACCCGCTGCCGACCCTGTAGTCGAGCTGACATCCGTCATTCTCGGGCGAAGCGTAGCGGAGACCCGAGAATCTCCTGACCAGAAGGCGCTGGTCGGCGCCTCACTCGGAGATGCTCGGGTCAAGCCCGAGCATGACGGCTTGTCTCGTTCCTCTCCTTTCCGGGGAGGCTTCCAAGCCACGTCTCATCGAGCCCGCAATGACCAGTTCCCCGCGCCCCAAGCCGACTCCGCGCCCGTCCAGCGCCTTCCTCACCGTCGATCTCGATAGGGAGGGCAAGCAGGCCGGCTTCCTCATGATCCCGCATTCGCCGCATGACGATGCCTGGGGCGTGACGCGCGTGCCCATCGCCGTGATCAAGAACGGCACCGGCCCGACCGTGATCATGGAGGGCGGCAACCATGGCGACGAATATGAGGGGCCGATCACGATCTGCGACCTGATCCGCGATCTCGATCCCGGACGTGTCCAGGGCCGCCTCATCCTGATGCCGGCGAACAATGTCCATGCCGTCGTCGCCGGTCAGCGCACCTCGCCGGTCGACGGGCTGAACTTCAACCGCACCTTCCCCGGCGATCCGCGGGGCACCATCACCCAGCAGATCTCGGCCTTCGTCAGCGACCATATCCTGCCGATCGGCGACGCCTTCCTCGACCTGCATTCCGGCGGCTCCTCGCTGGACATCATCCCGAGCGCCATCGTCGAGCCGACTGACGACCCCACCCTGCACAAGCGCAATGTCGCCGCAGTCCAGGCCTTCGATGCGCCGATGATCGTCGTCATCAGCAATCTCGGCGAGCCGCGTACCGCGACCGCCGCCGCCTGCCGGGCCGGGCTCGTCACTGTCGGCACCGAGATGGCCGGCGGCGGTACGGTCTCGCTCGACGCGCTCCAAGTCTGCCGGCGCGGTGTGGCCAATGTGCTGGATCATCTCGGCGTCGTCGTTCGCGAAAAGCCCGAGCCGAAGCGCGGCGATGGCCAGATCCTCGAACTGCCCGGCATCTCGGCTTACGTCTATGCGACGGCGGACGGCATCTTCGAGCCCTTCCACGCCAACGGCGCCAAGGTCAGCGCCGGCGAGCCGGCCGGGCGAATCCATTGCACCTGGGACCCGACGCGCCCGCCCGAGACGCTGCATTACGCCGCCGACGGCATCCTCTACGGCCGGCGCCAGCCGGGGCGGGTGAAGCCGGGCAATTGCTGCCTCATCGTCGCGGCGCCCTATCGCGGAACCCTGTCATGATCGCGCTCGACGACATTCGCGCCGCCCGCCAGCGGATCGCGCCGCATATCCGCCGCACCCCGACGCTGCCCTATGCCAAGACGCGCGGCACCGATTTCGGCGGCGACGTGACACTGAAGCTCGAGCTGCTGCAGGCGGCCGGCTCCTTCAAGGCGCGCGGCGCGATGAACCGGCTGCTGACCCTGTCGAAGGACGAGCTGGCGCGCGGCGTCGTCACGGCGTCGGGCGGCAATCACGGCCTCGCCATCGCCCGCTCGGCCCATGTGCTCGGCGTGCCCGCGACCATCTTCCTGCCGTCCAATGCCGCGCCCGACAAGATCGCCAAGCTGCGCGACTGGGGCGGCGACGTCCATATCGTCGGCGACATCTGGGACGACGCCAATGCCGCGGCGCTCACCCATGCCGCCAAGACCGGCGCGACCTATGCTCATCCCTTCAGCGACCCGGTCGTGGTCGCCGGGCAAGGCACGCTCGGCCTCGACATCCTCGACGACATGCCCGATGTCGACGTCGTCCTCGTCGCCATCGGCGGCGGCGGATTGATCACCGGCCTCTCGACGGCGGTGAAGGCGCTGCGGCCGCAGACGCGGATCATCGGCATCGAGCCGGTGGGATCGCCGACCCTGCATGCCTGCCTCGCCGCCGGCCGCCTCGTCGCGCTGGACAAGCTGGAGACCCGCGTTGCCACCATGTCCTGCCGCCAGACCGATCAGGCGATCTATGAAGCGACGGCCCGCAATGTCGACGAGATCGTGCTGGTGACCGATGCCGAGATGGAGCAGGCGGCGAAGTCGCTCTGGTTCGAATTCGGCATCGCGGCAGATTTGTCGGGCGCGGCGGCGCTGGCGGCGCTCCAGTCCGGGCGAGTCGCGCTCACCGCCGGAACGAAAGTCTGCGCACTCGTCTGCGGCGCCGGCACCGATGGCTGCCTGCCGGGTTAGGTTGCGTTGAATTTGCACGAAGCCACGGCGTCATTCCGGGGCAGGCCGCAGGCCTGAGCCCGGAACCCAGAACCGATACCGTCATGAATTCGAGCGCTGGCCCGACTGTGCCTTTCGTGAAAACGGCATCGATTCTGGGTTCCGGGCTCTTCGCTGCAGCGAAGCCCCGGAATGACGGAGCAGTTCCGAGGGAAATCAGCTCGCTTCAGCCGATTTCCGCGCGTGCCTCGTCGTTGAAGAAGCCCGGCGGACCCATCTGCCCACCCTTCAGCACGATCTCGAGTCCATCGAGGCGCGGATAGTTGGAATGAGCACGGCAGAGCGGCGCGCCGGGAACGCACGGCCCGCGATAGGACAAGCCCCATATCGGCAGTGATCGGATCGCCATGGTCGATGTATCGCCGCCCGCGACGATGAGGCGGCCGAGATCGGCCTCGGCGATGATTGCCGAGAGCAATGCCCCGGTTGCTTTGGCAACCGCGCCGGCTGCGGTCGGAGCACCCGTGGGCTGTTCCGTCACCAACATCACATCGCGCTGAGCTAGTTTTGACAGGGCGGCTGCGCGCAACTCCGCAGCATAGCTCTCGTCCGATAGCAGCCGCCCGGCATCGACGGGCAGCATCGCATAGCCTCTTGCGGCTTCGACCTGCGCGCGCGTCACCGGCGACAGGCTGCCGACGAGGGCGAGGGCCGGGCCCGACCCGCGACGCTTCGCATCCGGATGAGGTGCGACAGCCAGCTCCCTCTCGTGCCCAGCCGCGAAGGCGCGCGCGACCGAGCTGGCTCCCACAGCGAGCATCGGACCATTCCCCAGCGAGGTCGCAAACAATCCGCCGATCGCCGCGAGATCGGCTTCGGTCGCGACATCGAACAGAACGGCCGGCTTTCCATCCGGACATGCGTGGGCCAGAGTGGCCGAGCCGCCGGCATTGGCGCGGTAATCGACGAGGCCGATATCTTCGAGCCCCTGCGCGGCGAGGTGCCGGCGCAGATCGGCTTCCGCCATCGGTGTCACCGGATGGCGGCTCATGGTCGGATGCCGGTCGATGCGGTGGATCGTGCCGTCGCCGCCCGCCGCGAACAGGTTCCCGAACAGGCAATAGCGCCCGAGATTGGGCTGGCCGCCGAGGATCGGCACCAGCGGGTTCGGAAAGATCGGCTTCAGGGCCGTAACCGCCGCGCCGATGCTGCCGACGTCAGGCGCGCTGTCGAAGGTGGAGCAGCATTTGTAATGCATCAGCCCGACGCCGAGCCCGGCGAAGAAGCGCCCGATCTGCGTCAGTTCCGCCGTGATCGCTTTCGGCGCCATGGCCCGGCTCGCCCCGGCGATGCCGATCGCATCGAGCGGGCCGGCAGCGGTTAGTTGCGCCTCATTCGGCTGCCGTAGGAAAAGCAGGGCGCGAAAGCCGCGCTCGGCCAGCGTCGCCAGCGTATCGGTCGAGCCGGTGAAATCGTCGCCGTACCAGCCGTAGAGAGGCGTCTGCGTCGCACTCACGGCCGCTAGCCTGCCTTGCCGCCGAAGGTGTCGAGCGCCTGCTGCAATTCCGGATGCGCGCGCGCCGCCTCCGTGACGGGCGTGCCTTCCGCCACGGCGGTCCAGGCCTGCCGGATACTGGCGACGCCGGCCTTCGGCCCGCCGGGATGGGCGAGGATGCCGCCGCCGGCCATGAACAGCAGGTCGTCATGGCCGATCGCATCCCAGGTCGGTTGCGCCGTACCCGCCCATTGGCCCGAGGAGAAGGCCGGCATCACCCGGTCGTCGGCGCCATCGGTCAGTGGCGTCACGCAATCCCGGGCGGAGGTCACGACCTCCTCGTCCTCCTGCGCGAATTTACCCTGCAGGCCGTGGACATGCATGTGATCGACACCGGCCAACCGCCACAGCACTTGATAGGCCTGGAAGCCGATGCCGAGCAGCGGATGGCGCGAGAAGGCTCCGTAGCCGTTGCGGTGCCCGTGCAATGCGAGGTCAGTCGAGCGGCGTAAGGTTTCGACGCCTGAGAAGCCGCACCAGTTCAGACTCGCCATCACGCAGGAACCGCCCTCGCGCGCGACGAGGTCGGCATGACGGCGCATCGCATCGGTCTCGTCGGTGATGTTGAAGGCGACCATGACATGCTTGCCGGTCCGGTCCTGATGCCGGCGCACCGCCGCCATCACGGCGGGAATGCGCTCGGCAAGGGGCGCATGCACCGGGTCGGCGGAAATCTCGTCGTCCTTGATGAAGTCGAGCCCGGCCTCGCACAGGCTGGCGACGAGTTCGGCCGTTTGCGCGGTGCTCAGGCCGACATTCGGCTTGATGATCGAGCCGACGAGCGGGCCTGTCGCGGCTCCGGTCAGCCGGCGCGTGCCGGCGATGCCTTGTGTAGGTAGCGGAAAGCGCTGGCGGTAGGACCAAGGCAACGAAATGCTTTCGAGCCGGAGCCCCGTGACCTCGCCGAGATCATAGAGATTGCCGGCGACGACGGCGGCCAATGTCGCCAGATTGGCGCCGACATTGTCGACCGGGAAGGAAATGGTGACCCGCGCGCGCCGCCACGGCCCGCCGACGCCTTTGCGGGCGAGCCAGGCATTCGGCAGGCTCGGCTCTGCCGCGGATTCCAGCTCCTCGATCCGCGTGACGATGGCGCGGGCCCGCTCACGCAATTCGTCTGTTTCGCCGGCGACGCGGGCGAAGGTGCCGCAGGACTGCTCGCCCGCCATCACCTCCGCGACCTCTGCCGGGTCGAGTGGGGTTTCGATGAGGTAGGTGGCTTCGAAGCGGTTGTCGGTCATCGGACGCATCCAGGCCGTTCATAAGGCGTCATTCTCGGGCTCGACCCGAGAATCTCATGACCAGAGGGCGCTGGTTTCCGAGACGCTCGGGTCGAGCCCGAGCATGACGCAATGCAATTGCGGACTCACGCCGCAGCAGCGGCGAGCTTGCTCAGATCCGGGAAGGGCCGGACCGGCTCCTTGCCGTCCCAGGTTTCCGATGCCTCGCGGATCAGCCGGAACATCTCGCCCTTGGGGCCGGCGACCTCCGACAATTCGATCACGGTGCCCGGATGGTAATGCGTGTCGAAATAGACGAAGCGGCCGCGCTCGCCGACCTCGCCTGACATCACCGGCTTGAAGCCCTCGGCAACAAGCCGTTCCAGATCGGCGTCGTAGTCCGAGGTCCAGTAGGCGACATGCTGCAGGCCGGTCAGCCCCGCATCGGTGAAGTCCTTGTACATCGACGGCACGGCGTTGCGGCACTGGATCAATTCGATCTGGAGCGGGCCGGAATTGGCTAGCGCCACCGAGTTGTGCGGCTCGTAAGTCTCGCCCTTGTAGCGGTAGTTCTTGATCGGGACCTTTGGGTTGTAGAAGAACGGCCCGACGCCCAGCACGCGGCTCCAATAGTCCATGGCCGCCTCGATGTCGGGGACGACATAGCCGGCCTGACGGATCTGGCCAAAGAAGCGGCTCATGGGCGTTGCTTTCTCAAATATCAGGTTCGGAGGAAGCCGATGGAGATCCACGGCACGGCAGCGACGACGAGAAGGCCGATGAGCAGGGCCAGGATGTAGCCCCAGATGTATTTCAGGCCTTCGTCGGGGTTGATCTTGCTGATCGCGCAGGCGCCGTAATAGCCGACGCCGAAGGGCGGGGCGAAAAGCCCGATGCCCATCGCAAAGATCACGACCATCGAGTAGTGCACCTCGTGCACGCCGACCTGCTTGGCGATCGGGAACACCAGCGGCCCGAACAGCACGATCGCCGGGATGCCCTCGAGCACGCTGCCGAGGATGGTGAAGGCGACGATCGAGACGCCGAGGAAGCCCCAGCTTCCGCCGGGCACGGCCGCCATCACCTGCGCGAGGTCGCGCGAGAAGCCGGATTGCGTCAGTCCCCAGGCCATGGCGGTGGCGCAGCCGATGATGAAGATGATCGCGCCGGTCAGCGAAGCCGTCTCGACCAGCATGCGCGGCAGGCGGCGCCAGTCGAACTGGCGGTAGAGCAGGATGCCGGCCAGCACCGCATAGGCGATGCCGATGGTCGAGACCTCCGTGGCGGTGGCGACGCCCTCGACCACCGCGGCGCGGATGACGAAGGGGAGCGCGATGGCCGGGGCCGCGATCAGGGCGAGCTTGGCGATCTCGCGGCGGGAGAAGCGCGTGACGTTGCTGAGGTCCTCGCCGCGGCAGCGCCACCAGACGACGAAGCAGAGCGCCGCGCCCAGCACCACCGCCGGCAGCATGCCGCCGGTGAACAGCGCCGCGATCGAGACGCCGGTCACCGAGCCGATGGTGATCAACACGATCGAGGGCGGGATCGTCTCGGTCTGCGCGCCGGTCGCCGAGAGCAGGGCGACGAGATCGCCGGGCTTGGCGCCGCGCTTCTTCATCTCGGGGAACAGCACCGGGGCGATGGCCGCCATGTCGGCGATCTTCGAGCCGGAAATGCCGGAGACCAGATACATCGCGCCGACCAGCACATAGGACAGGCCGCCGCGGACATGGCCGAGCAGGCTCGCCAGGAACTGGATCATCGCCTTGGCCATGCCCGTCATCTCGATGAGAGCGCCGAGGAAGATGAAGAGCGGCACGGCGAGCAGGATCAGGTGGCTCATGCCCTCGTCGAGGCGGCCGACCATGACGAGCATCGGCGTCGAGGTGGTGCAGGCGAGGTAGCCGAAGGTCGCGAGCGCGAAGGAGAAGGCGATCGGCACGCCCGAGAAGACGTTGAGCGCGACGACGCCGACGAAGAAGACGATCAGGTTGAGCTTGCCGAGAGGCTTCAGCGCCGGCCCGGCAAGCCAGAACAGCAGCACGAGCAGCGCGGTCAGGCCGATCGCGAGCAGCGCCGGCTTCAGCGAGGAAAAGCGCAGCAGCCGGCAGCCCGCCGCGATCAGCATCAGCCCGACGCCGACCGGGATCGCCGCCGCCCGCCAGGCATTGCTGATCTCCAGCGCCGGAGTGACGATGAAGTTCTCCTCCTCGGCATATTCGATCGCATGCGGGATGATCAGCAGCAGGAAGGCGATCGAGGCGGTGATCGCGACCGCCTCCAGCAGCGCCCGCGTCTGCGGCGAGACGCGGCTGACGAGGCCGGTCATGCGCATATGCTCGCCGCGCCTGAGCGCCACGACCGCGCCGAGCATCGAGAGCCACAGGAACAGGATCGAGGCGAGCTCGTCCGACCAGACCAGCGGCGCGTGGAAGACGTAGCGCGCCGTCACGCCCGCCCCAAGGATGATGATCTCGACCAGCACCAGCACCGCCGCCACCGCCTCGACCAGCCCGCCCAGCGTGCGGTCGAAATGGCCGGCGAAGCGGCCGAGCCCGGTCGCGGGCATGGCGGCAGCAGCGGGAAGGGTCGCGCTGTGAACATCCATCGGGGCGTTTCCTGTCTTATGCGTTTGGGCGCCTTATAGGCCTGCCCGCACGCCTCAGGCCAGCTTGCCGACGGCGTCTTCGAGCAGGCTCCAGGCGTCCTTGCCGAAACGCTCCTGCCACTCCTTGTAGAAGCCCGCGTCGCGCAGCTTGGCGCGGAAGGAATCCGGGTCCGTCTTGTTGAAGGCGAGGCCCTTCGACTGGAGATCGGCCTGCACGGTTTCGTTGAGTTTCTTGATGTCGCCGCGCTGGGCGACGCCGGCATCGTTGATCGCGCCGGCGACGATCGTCTGGATGTCGGCCGGCAGGCCGCGCCAGGCGCGCCCATTGGCGATGAACCAGAAACCGTCCCAGATATGGTTGGAGATGGCGCAGCTCTTCTGCACCTCGTAGAGCTTGGCGACCTGGATGATCGGCAGCGGGTTCTCCTGCGCGTCGACGACCTTGGTCTGCAGCGCCGAATAGACCTCGGAGAACTGCAGGCTGGCCGGAGCGGCGTCGAGCGCCTTGAACATCGAGATCGAGAGCGGGCTCACCGGCACGCGGATCTTCAGGCCGGCCATTTCCTTGGCTGATTCGATCGCCTTGCCCGAGGTGGTCATCTGGCGGAAGCCGTTGTCCCACATCTTCTCGAAGGCAAAGAGGTTCACCTTGGAGATGGCCTCGCGGACATGGGCGCCGAGCTTGCCGTCCATCGCCTTCCAGACCTGGTCGTAATCGGCGAAGGCGAAGCCGACGGCATTGATCGCCGCGACCGGCACCAGCGTCGCGATCACCAGCGCCGAGGGCGTGAAGAAGGTGATGCCGCCATTGCGCACCTGGCTGAGCATGTCGGTGTCGCCGCCGAGCTGGTTGTTCGGGAAGATCTTGATCTCGACGCGCCCGTTGGTCTCCTTCGCCACGCGCTCGGCAGCCTCCTGGGCGCGGATGTTGAGCGGATGGCTGAGCGGCAGGTTGTTGCCGTATTTCAGCTCGATCTCGGCGGCGCGCGCGATATGCGGCATGGCGATGAGCGAGGCGGCGGGGGCGGCGGCGAGCGTGCGCAGCACCGTGCGGCGCGTGAAATTCGTCATGATGGTCCTCCCGGTATCGCTGATGCGATTTGATTGATTGAGGTCTTCTTGCCTCAAGAGTAGAAAACAGGAATGATGGTCGTCAAACTCAATTCTTGATGCTTTTTGATGTAATCTCATGGATGATTTGAAGACGGCAGACGGGCTGCAACGTCGCCGGATGGCGCGCATCGCCGATGTGGCGGCGCTCTCGGGTGCCTCGACGGCGACGGTCGACAGGGTGCTCAACCAGCGTCCCGGCGTGCGCGCCGCCACGGTCCAGCGCGTGCTCAAGGCGGCGAGCGATCTCGGCTACGTGCTCGATCCCGGCCTGCCGGCGCAGGCGCTGACGCCGATGCGGCTCGCTTTCCTGCTCCCGGCCGGCAGCAACCGTTTCCTCGCCATGCTCGGACGCCACATCGCCGGCGCGCAGGACCAACTCGCTTCCTTCAACATGCGCGCCCGTGTCGAGTTCATCGAGAGCTTCAAGCCGGAGCTGCTGGCCCAGCAGCTCCGACAGGTCGGCCGTGACGTCGATGGCATCGCCTTCATGGCACTGGAGCACCCGGCCGTGCGCGAAGCGGTCAACGGCCTGGCGGAGCGCGGCGTACCGGCTGTGACCCTGATCTCCGACGTCGCCAATTCGCGCCGCGCCGCCTATGTCGGGCTCGACAACCGCTCGACCGGGCGCACCGCCGGCTCTCTCGTCGCCCGCTTCATCGGGCGGCGTCCGGCCAAGGTCGCGATGATCGCGGGCAGCCTGAGCTACCGCGCCCATGAGGAGCGCGAGATGGGTTTCCTGCATCTCTTCGAGGAGCTGTTTCCGCAGATCGAGGTTGTCGGGCTGCGTGAGGGTCTCGACGACGAAGGGCGCAATTATCGGCAGGCCAAGGCCTTGCTGGCCCGGCACCCGGACCTTGCTGGCATCTACAATATCGGCGGTGGGCCGGAGGGGATTGCCCGCGCGCTGAAGGAGGTCGGGCGCCAGCAGGAGGTCGTCTTCGTCGGCCATGGCCTGACTCCGGAAACCCGCGCGCTCCTACTCGACGGCACGATGGACGCCGTCATCACCCAGCATCCGCATGCGGCGCTGATGAGCTGCATCGCGATCTTCGCCAATCTGCGCGCCGGCCGCCCCGCTGGCGAAGGCACCGCAGCGCCCAGCATCGAGATTATCCTGCGCGAGAACCTGCCGTGAGAGCCAGAGCAATCGCTTCGGATTGCAGTCTCGCCGCTTTGATCTTGAGCAAGTCCGGACCCACTCCCACGCGTCATTCCGGACAAGCCGCGAAGCGGCGCCGATCCGGAATCCATCGTAGAACTCAGCGGCCTATGATGGATTCCGGCGCTCCGCTTCGCTCCGGCCGGAATGACGGTGGCGGTAAGTCAAGCTGAAGCAATGGTCCTGTCCTGAGAGCGGCTTGGACTTGCAATTTCGGAAACAAAGAGGGAACATGTTGGCATGTCCCTTCCGGATTCCGTTCTCAACCCGCCGCCCGCGCGGCCCGATATCACGCGTATCGTCTGTCGCGGCGCGGCCCGGCATCTGCGCGAGCGTGGCTACGCCATCGTCAAGGAGATGACCTTCGCGAATGGCCGGCGTGGCGACATCGTCGCCCTGTCGCCTTCGGGTGAGCTCTGGGTCGTCGAGGTCAAGTCAGGCATCGCGGACTACCGCGTCGACGGTAAATGGCCGGATTATCGCGACTATTGCGACGGCTTCCTCTTCGCGGTCGCGCCGGAATTCCCGCGCGAGATCTTGCCCGAGGATGTCGGGCTGATCGTCGCCGATGCCTATGGCGGCGAATTGCTGCGCGAGCCGCCGCGCCATCCCTTGAGCCCCGCGCGCCGCAAGATGCTGACCATCGCGCTCGCGCGGCTTGCGTCGATGAGGCTCGCGCTGATCGAGGATCCGGTCGATTCAGACTGAGGCCGCCTCTCGCGCAGACTCGGCTGGGGCGGGCTCCAGCGGCTTGGCAAAGCGGCGCAGGTCGATCTCGGCGACCAGGAAATCGATGAAGGCGCGCACGCGGGCCGGCAGCCGGCCGCCATGACCGACATAGACGACGTGGATCTCCTCGACATCGCCGGGATTGAATTCCTCGAGAACCGGAACGAGCCGGCCAGCTGCGATGTCGTCGGCGATGTGGAAGAGCGAAAGCCGGGTCAGCCCTTGGCCGGCAAGCGCGAGTTCGCGTGCGCTCTCCCCGTCGCCGACCGTGGTGCGTCCGCGGGCGGGGAAATCGCCGCGCTTGCCGTCGATAGCGAAGGGCCAGGAATCGCTGTGCCGTGTGAAGTTGAAGGTGACGAGGTCGTGCTTGGCGAGTTCGTCGGGATGGGCTGGAGCGGCGCGCGCCGCCAGATAGCTTGGCGCCGCGACCACCGCCATGCGGCTTTCGCCGAGCTTGCGCGCCACGAGCTGCGAGGAGCGCAGCGGCCCGACGCGGATGGCGACATCGGCGCGCTCGTCCACCAGATCGACCACAGCGTCGGCGAGCGTGATGTCGAGCTGCACCCCGGGATGACCGGCTGCAAAGCGCGGCACCAGCGGCAACAGGAAATGCCGGCCGAAGGGAACGTTGGTGTTGACCCGGAGCCGGCCGCGCGGGATCTGACAGGCGGCGACGGCGCGCTCGGCGTCGTCGAGGTCGGCGAGCACCCGCAGCGTCCGGTCATGGAAGGTCGTGCCCTCCTCGGTCAGCATGAACTTGCGGGTCGAGCGGACGATCAGCCTGACGCCGAGCCGCGCCTCCAGCCGGGCGACGAGCTTGCTGACCGCCGAGGGCGTCATCCTCAGCGCGCGTGCCGCCGGCGAGAAGCCGTTCAGCTCGACGACGCGGGCGAAAACCTCCATCTCGCCGGAGCGGTTGATCTCGGAGCGTGGCATCGTGAATTCAACTCACAATTGCTGATCGTTACCGCAGTCTAATTCACAGGCGCTCGCGGCGCTATCTCCGGGCCGAACCAGTTCCCCGGAGGCATCTCATGCCCATTGCCCTTTATGCTCTCACCGTCGGTGCCTTCGGCATCGGCGTCACCGAATTCGTGATCATGGGCCTGCTGCTGCAGGTTTCCAGCGATCTCGGCGTCAGCATCCCGCTCGCCGGCCTGCTGATGACCGGCTATGCGCTCGGCGTCTTCGTCGGCGCCCCCGTCCTGACGATCGCCACCCGCTCCCTGCCGCGCAAGACGACGCTGCTGGTGCTGATGGCGATCTTCACCCTCGGCAACCTCGCCGCCGCGCTGGCCCCGAGCTTCGGCTGGCTGATGTCGGCCCGCATCGTCACGGCGCTGGCGCACGGCACCTTCTTCGGCGTCGGCTCGCTCGTCGCCACCAGCCTGGTCGCGCCGGAGCGCAAGGCCTCGGCCATCGCGCTGATGTTCACCGGCCTGACGCTCGCCACCCTGCTCGGCGTGCCGTTCGGTTCCTGGCTCGGCCTCGCTTTCGGCTGGCGCTCGACCTTCTGGGCCGTGACCGCCATCGGCCTCGTCGCCTTCGTCGTCCTTGCCGTGTTCGTTCCGGCAGACCGCGAGCGCGTCGTCCCCGGCTCGCTTGCCGAGGAGTTCAAGGTGCTGACCCGGCCGCAGGTCCAGCTCGGCCTGATCATGACCGTGCTCGGCTTCGGCGGCATCTTCGCGATCTTCACCTTCATCCAGCCGATCCTCATCGAGCTTGCCGGCTTCAGCGAGGCGGCCGTCTCGCCGATCCTCCTCGTCTTCGGTGGTGGCCTCGTCGTCGGCAACCTGCTCGGCGGGCGCTGGGCGGATAAGGCTCCGGCGCCGGCACTGATCGGCTCGATCGCGCTGATGACCGTTGTGATGTTCGCCTCGAGCTTCGGGTTCCACAGCCAGATCGGCGCGGTCATCGCAGCATTCGCGCTGGGCGCAGCCGCCTTCGCCACCGTCGCGCCGCTGCAGATGTGGGTGCTTCAGCAGGCAGGCGGAGCCGGACAGGGCCTGGCGTCGAGCCTGAACATCGCCGCCTTCAACCTCGGCAACGCCTTCGGCGCCTGGCTCGGCGGCTTGGTCATCACGCAGGGGCTGGGTTATGGCGCCATCGCGCCTATCGCGGCGGTCGTGCCGCTGGTGGCGCTGGGCCTGGTCGCCTTCGCCGTCGCGCTCGAACGGCGCACGGCCCGGGCAGTTGCGGCCTGAGCGTTCCGATCCGAGAAACGACCTAACAAGAGAAAGCCCGCCGGATTCATCATCCGGCGGGCTTTCTTTATGGCCCTGTCAGCGCGGAGCGCGCTTGGCCAGGATGCGCTGTAGCGTGCGCCGGTGCATGCCGAGACGGCGCGCCGTCTCCGAGACGTTGCGGCTGCACAGCTCGTAGACGCGCTGGATATGCTCCCAGCGGACACGGTCGGCCGACATCGGGTTTTCCGGCGGTTGCGGCCGGGCATCGCGCGAGGCGGCGAGAGCCGCGTGGATCTCGTCGGCATCTGCCGGCTTGGCCAGGAAATCGAAGGCGCCGAGCTTCACGGCGCTGACGGCGGTGGCGATATTGCCGTAACCCGTGAGCACGACACCGCGCGCATCCGGCCGGCGTTCCTTGAGGCGGGCGATCACATCGAGCCCATTGCCGTCCCCGAGCCTGAGATCGATCACGGCAAAGGCGGGCGCGGCTTCTTCCACGGCTGCGAGCCCGGCCGCGACGCTGTCTGCGGTGCGGACCGCATAGCCGCGGCCTTCCATGGCGCGTGCGAGACGGGTGAGGAAGGGTTTGTCGTCGTCGACCAACAGAAGGGACATGTCCGCATGGGCATCGGCCCTGTCGGTTTCGCTCGGCGCATCCTGCATCATCGTCTCCTGACCGCTTGTCCATGCGCGCTGCGGTGGCGCGAAGTGTGGTTTCGAACAGCCGATCGCAGGCCCGCGGGCCTCCGATCAGCTAAGCTCATGTAATGCCGATGCTTCCGGCTTGGTACCCCCTAGGGCCGGCAGATCCGCTTCAAAAATGTCGCGGGGCCAGACGATGCGGATCGAGGCGCCGCTCGCCGGGGCCGCCCGGTTCGAGAATTCCAGCGTCGCGCCGCCACGCTCCAGCAGCGTCTTGGCGATGAAGAGCCCCAGGCCAAGGCCGCCGCCCGCGCGGTTTTCACCGCCGCCGCGCGACAGATAGGGCTCGCCCGCGCGCATCAGCACGTCCGGCGGGAAGCCCGGCCCGTCATCGGAAATGGTGAGCACGACGCGGCTTTGGCTCCATTCGGCCGCGATCGTCACGGTCGAGCTGGCGAAATCGACCGCGTTGTCGACGATGTTGCCGAGGCCATAGATCATGCCGGGATTGCGCCGGCAGACCGGCTCCGGCTTGTCGCCGGTCATGGTGATCTCGAAGGGAACGCCGAAGGGCCGCTGCGGCCCGGCAGCCTCCTCGATCAGCAGCCGGAGCGTCAGCTGGTCGAGCGGGCCGGCATCGTCGTCCTGCAGGCTGGAGAGCTTGCCGAGGATGCCGCGGCAGCGCTCGACCTGCTCGCGCAGCAGCGCGATGTCCTCGGCCATCTCGCCATCGGGCGGGGCGAGACGGGTGAGTTCGCGGGCGACCAGCGCGATGGTGCCGAGCGGGGTGCCAAGCTCATGGGCGGCGGCGGCGGCGAGCCCGTCGAGCTGGGAGAGATGCTGCTCGCGCGCCAGCACCAGCTCGGTGGCGGCGAGCGCGTCCGAGAGGTCGCGCGCTTCCTTGGCGACGCGCCAGGCATAGATGCCGGTGAAGGCGAGGCCGAGCACGAGCGCGACCCAGTTGCCGAGCTGGTAGAAGGGCGGCAGAACCGGTCGGTCCGCGCCGGCCCAGGGCAGGGGCAGGTGGAAGCGGCTGAGCAGCGTCGCGAGCACCATCGCCAGCAGGCCGAGCAGCAATGTGCGGTGCGGCGGCAGGGCCGTCGCCGAGATCATCACCGGCGCCAGGAACAGGATCGCAAACGGGTTCTGCAGGCCGCCGGTCATGTAGAGCAGGGCGGCGAGCTGGGCGATGTCGAAGCCGAGCAGCGCCGTCGCGGGGCCGTCCTTCAGCCGATGGCTGAGCGGAAAGCGGATGCGCAGGGCGATGTTCAGCGAGGCCGAGACGGCGATGACGATGAAGCACCAGCCGAAGGGCAGAGAGAAGCCGAGGCCGAAATGCACGCCGGCGACCGCGACGCTCTGCCCGACGATGGCGAGCCAGCGCAGCCTGACCAGCGTGTCGAGCCGCAAATGGCGGCCCGTGCGGGCGAGCAGCGGGGCCGAGAGATCCGAGACACTCACTGGCGATCGGCCTTCTCAGCGGCTTCCAGCGGGCGCGGAAATAAGGGGTTCATCCACATGGCAGGAGAATCTTAGCCTTTAGCCGGGTTGAATGAGAACAAAATCAACGTAAGGTGCGTTGTTGCGACGCATCATCTTTTGTTGCGCCGCCGGAAGGACATCGCATGTACGGGGCCACCATGTCGTTTGCCTATCATGCCTATGAAGCGGTTCACATGATGGTGAGCCCGGTCCGGGGTGTTTCCGATGCGATGCATCTGGCTTTCAAGAACCCGGCCAATCCGCTGACCTACACGTCGTTCGGGCGCTCGGTCGCGGCCTCCTGCGAATTGTTCGAGCGCGTGACGCGCCGCTACGGCAAGCCGGCCTTCGGGCTCGACGAGACCACGATCAACGGCGTCAAGGTGCCGGTCGAGGAGCGGGTGGTCTGGGAGCGGCCGTTCTGCAAGCTCGTCTATTTCGACCGCAAGATTCAGGGCCGGCGCAAGCCGCAGCCGAAGGTCCTGCTGGTGGCGCCGATGTCGGGCCATTACGCCACGCTGCTGCGCGGCACGGTCGAGGCCTTCCTGCCCGGCCATGAGGTCTACATCACCGACTGGGTGGATGCGCGCCTCGTGCCCATGGCCGCCGGCCGGTTCGATCTCGACGACTACATCGACTACGTCATCGGCATGCTGCAGACGCTGGGTCCGGATACCCATGTCATGGCGATCTGCCAGCCCTCCGTCCCGGTCATCGCCGCCGTGGCGCGCATGGAGGCCGAGGCCGATCCCTGTGCACCGCGTTCGATGACGCTGATGGGCGGCCCGATCGACACCCGGCGCTCGCCGACGGCGGTCAACCAGCTCGCCATGGAGCGCGGCACCGACTGGTTCCGCCGCAACTGCATCACGGTGGTGCCGTTCCCGCATATGGGCGCGTTCCGGCAGGTCTATCCCGGCTTCATGCAGCTCTCGGGCTTCATGGCGATGAACATGGACCGCCATGTCACCGCCCATTACGACATGTTCAAGCATCTCGTCGGCGGCGACGGCGATTCCGCCGAGAAGCACCGCGAGTTCTACGACGAATATCTCGCGGTCATGGACCTGACGGCGGAGTTCTACCTGCAGACCGTCGACACCGTCTTCGTCCAGCATGCCCTGCCCAAGGGCGAGATGATGCATCGCGACAAGCCGGTCGATCTCAAGGCGATCCGCAGGGTCGCGCTGATGACGGTCGAGGGCGAGAATGACGACATCTCCGGGGTCGGCCAGACCAAGGCGGCGCATGATCTGTGCGTCAACATTCCCGCCGAGAAGCGCGTTCACTACCTCCAGCCGAAGGTCGGCCATTACGGCGTCTTCAACGGCTCGCGCTTCCGCTCTGAGATTCAGCCGCGCATCTCCGACTTCATGGTCAGCCTCGACATGGAGGCCGCCAAGGACCGCCGGAACGATAGCGCGACCGAGCAGCGCAAGGCTCTGAAGGTCGTCGGCTGACAGCCACTTCCCCATCGCCTGCGAATCCCGCACAATCGCGGGCGATGCGCATCTCCCTGTTCAGGCGCCAGCCGGACCCCGACCGGATCGAGGTCGTGCATGCCGGGACGCGCTATCCCGTCCTGGTCAAGCGCCGCGCCACGGCGCGGCGGATGACGTTGCGCGTCTCGCAGGCGAACGGCGAGATCACCCTGACATTGCCCGAGCGCGCCGACTTTGCCGCCGGGCGCGCCTTCGCCGAGAATCATGGCGGCTGGATCGCGGCACGCGTCGCCAAGCGCCCGCTCGCCGTGCCGTTCGAGCCCGGCCATGCCGTTCCGCTGCGCGGCGTGCCGCATCGCATCGTCCACTGGTCGAAGGCGCGCGGGCTGACGCAGGCGACGCAGGACAAGGACGGCGCGCCGATCATCGCGGTCGCGGGCGAGGGCGCCCATGTGTCGCGCCGGGTCAAGGATTTCCTGCGGCGCCTCGCGCTCGAGGATCTGGAGAAGGCTGTGCGCCGCCATACAGCGGCGCTGGGCATCCCCGCGCGCAAGATCACCATCCGCGACACCACGAGCCGCTGGGGCTCCTGTTCCTCGCAGGGCCATCTCAACTTCTCCTGGCGGCTGATTCTCGCGCCTCCCTCCGTGCTCGATTATCTCGCAGCCCATGAGGTGGCGCATCTCAAGGAGATGAACCACTCGCATCGCTTCTGGGCGCTGACCCACAAGCTTTGCCCCCATACGGAAGAGGCCGAGGCCTGGCTGAAGCGCCATGGCGCCAGCCTTCACGGCTATGGTTGACGCGGCGTGCCGGCCGCAATTCCGCCGTTAACCACTTTCTGAAGTCTCACCCCGCACAGTGAAGGCCGATTCGGCTTCAGTGTGAGTATGCCTATGGGTCAGGTCATCGCGTTCCGCCGCCTGCAACAGTCTTCCGCCCCCAGCGAGCCAGCGCTCGGCCTGATGTCTGCGGTCGATTTCGCGCTCCGCGACCTTGCGGAAATCATGCCCCACATCGCTCTCGATACTGCTCGCGAGCAGGCCGAGGCCTGTCGCGCCATGCTGGCGCAGGCCTTCGACGCCGAGGTCGAGGCCGAACTCGGCGGCTGACACCGCCCCGCGCATGCCGCCCCCGGCGATGATGCGGGTTGTCGAAGCGGATGAATTGTCGAACCTCTCCCGAAAGAGCCGGCGATCGTGCCGGCTCCGGCATTCGGACCGAAAAGTGGAGCCCACTTTCCGGGAAAATCCGATGCAATGAAAATACGCCCGGGAGGCTCATCCGTGTTCCTGACCAACAGCGATATGGTCGATCTCGTCGATCTCAGACATCGGCTGCACCGGAGGCCGGAGATCTCGGGCGAGGAAGGCGAGACCGCCGCCACCATCGTCGAATTCCTCAAGCCGACACAGCCCGACCGCATCGTCACGGAGCTGGGCGGCCATGGCGTCGCCGCGATCTATGAGGGCGCCGAGCCCGGCCCGACGGTGATGATCCGCGCCGAGCTGGACGCGCTGCCGATCGAGGAGCTCTCGACCAGCGACCATCGCTCCGAAATTCCCGGAAAGGGCCATCTCTGCGGCCATGACGGCCATATGACCATTCTTGCCGGCCTGGCGCGCGGGCTGCAGCGCAATCCGCCGAAGCGCGGCCGCGCCATCCTGCTGTTCCAGCCCGCGGAGGAGACCGGCGCGGGCGCCGCAGCCGTCATCGCCGATCCGAAATTCGACGAGATCGTGCCGGACTACGCCTTCTCCCTGCACAACCGGCCGGGAATTCCCGTCGGCCACACGCGCATCTCGGAAGGCGCGGCCAATTGCGCCTCGCGCGGCCTGAAGATCGTCCTCAACGGCGAGACCACGCATGCCTCGACGCCGGAGCATGGCCGTTCGCCGGCTCCCGCCATCGCGCGCTTGATCCCGGAATTGACGGTGCTCGGGCCGGGCGGCGCGCTCGATGCGAATTTCGCGCTCGCCACCGTCACCCATGCGGGGATCGGCGAGCCGGCCTTCGGCATCGCGCCCGGCCGCGGCGAGCTCTGGGTGACGCTGCGCACCGTCAACGACGCGCAGATGGGCGCGCTCTGCGAAAAGGCCGAGGCTCTGGTGCGCGAGGTCGCGGAGGCCGGCGGGCTCGAAGCCGAACTGAGCTATCACGACATCTTCCACCATTGCGAGAACGAGCCGGAGGCGGTGGCGATGCTGCGCCGGGCGATGGACGAGGAAAAGGTGCCGCACGGCCCGACGAAACCGTCGCGCGGCTCCGAGGATTTCGGCCTGTTCGGCGGCAAGTCCAAATCGGCAATGTTCCTGCTCGGGTCTGGCGACACTGCGAATCTGCACAATCCGGATTTCGATTTCCCGGATGACGCCATCGACACGGGCGCGCGCGTCTTCATGCGGGCGCTGCGCAATCTGCTCGGCGAAGCCCGGCCGCAAGGCTGAGAGGGCAGGCGCATGGCTCTGGACTGGATGCGCGCCGCGGCGCGTGCGAACGAGATTGCCGCAGCCTGGCAGCGCGAGGCCGGGCCCGGCGGCGCGGTCGTCCTGTTCGATCGCGACGGGGTGCGCGAGGCTTTCGCCGGCGGCCTGGCCAGCATCGACCACGACCTGCCCTTCACGCCGCAGGCGCCGAACCGCCTGGCATCGATCAGCAAGCATGTGCTGGCGATCGCGCTGCTGCGTGAAGGCGTGCCGCTCGATGCGCCGCTCGGCCGCTGGCTGACCGAGCTGCCCAAGCCGCTGGCCGAGGTCGAACTCGGCCGCGCCCTCGACATGACCGGCGGCCTGCCTGACATGATGGAGGCCTTCTGGCAGCAGGGCGTGCCTTTCACGGCGACGCTCAGCGCCGAGGAAATATACGCGCTCGCCTGCCGGTTTCCGTCGCTGAGCGCGGCTCCTGGCACCGAGATGGCCTATTCCAATACGGGCTGGCGGCTGGGCCAGCGCATCCTGGAGCTGATCACGGGCAGGCCCTACAGGGACATCGTCGCCGAGCTGTCCGGTGATCTCGGCCTCTCCTTCCGCCTGCCCTATGACGCGGCCGAGATCGTGCCCGGCCTCGCCACGGGCTATTGGCGTGAGGGCGAAAGCTGGCGGCGCGGCCATTACGGCTTCCATTTTTCCGCCTCGGGCGGCATCACCGGCTCCGCCGCCGACCTCGCCGGCTGGGCCTCCGCCCTGCTCGCGGGGCGCGGGCCGCTCGCCGGCATGCTGGAGCGCCTGACGGCACCCCGCCATTTCGCGGATGGAAGCGAGAGCGTCTATCGGCTCGGGCTGGTCTGCAGCCGCCTCGGGGCAACCGACATCGTCGGCCATGGCGGTTCGCTGACCGGCTATCGCAACCATATGCTGATGGCGCCGGCTCTGGGCGTCGGCGTGGTCGTCCTGACCAATCGCGAGGAGGAGGCGCTCTGGCCTGCTCTGTCAGTCCTCGCAGCCCTGCTCGGACAGGAACTGCCGATGGCGGCGAACGCGCCAACCGGATTGTTCGTGGCTGATGAAGGCCCGTTCTGGGCCGAGCTGACGCCGGATTCCATCAGTTTCATGGGTGGCTATGAACGCCTCGTCGAGGACGGCGATGGCGGCCTGCGCAGCCTGCCCGCCTATCTCGACATCCGTCTGAAGCAGGACGGGGACGACAGGCTGACAGGCCTGATCGGCGGCGTACGGCGCTCGCTCCGGCGGGTGCCGGCGGATACGGCGCTTGATGAGCGGCTGGTCGGGCGCTGGCGTGATCCGGGCTTCGGCACCGAGATCGAGATCCGGGCGGGCGGCACCGCCCTGATGCCCTGGCCTTCTGGTGGAACGGTCTCGCGTTTGATGCCGCTGCCGAACGGCCGGGCGCTGGCCGATCTGCTTCACGGCCCCTGGCGCTCGCGGCCCTGCCTCTGGCTCGATGCCGATCGCGGCTTGCGGGTGGCCGGGCACCGGGCAAGGATCCTGCAAATGAACCGCGTCGGCTAGGGCGGCTCGTCCGGAGCGCTGCGGTCGACGACGATGGAGGAGGACGTCCCGATGCAACTGCCCCGTTTCGCTGCAGCGCTGCTACTGACCGCATCCGCGCTGCTGCCATTACCGGTGTTGGCGCAGGCACAGCCGGCCGCGAACCGCGTCCTGCGCGTCGCGCCACATGCCGACCTCAAGACGCTCGATCCGGTCGCCGCCTCCATCGTCATCACCCGCATGCACGGGTTGATGATCTACGAGACGCTCTTCGCCTGGGATGCGAATCTCCAGCCGAAGCCGCAGATGGTCGAGAGCTTCGAGACCGCGCCCGACAAGCTGAGCTGGACCTTCAAGCTGCGTCCCGGCCTCAAATTCCACGATGGCCAGCCGGTCACCACGAAGGACGTCGTCGCCTCGCTCGCCCGCTGGATGAAGCGCGACACCATCGGCGGCAAGCTCGGCGAATACACCGAGGGCATGGAGGTGGTCGATGATGCCACCTTCAGGCTCAAGCTGAAGCGCCCGCTGGCTCTCGTGCCCTTCGCGCTCGGCTCGGCCGTCGGACAGATCCCGGTGATCATGCGAGAGGCCGACGCCAAGAGCGATCCGATGAAGCCGATCACCGAGACGATCGGCTCCGGCCCGTTCAGGTTCAACCGCGAGGAATGGCGCAGCGGCTCGAAGATCGTCTACGACCGCAACCCCGATTATGTCCCGCGTTCCGAGCCGGCCGACGGGCTCGCCGGCGGCCGCGTCGTCAAGGTCGACCGGGTCGAATGGCTGATCATGCCCGATGCGGCGACCGCGGCCGCCGCGCTCCAGACCGGCGAGATAGACATCTGGGAGCAGCCGAGCCAGGACCTGATCCCGATCGTTTCCGCCAACAGCCAAGTCAAGGTCGAGCGCTATTCCAACCTCGCCAATCAGGTGATGCTGCGGCCGAACCATCTCCACCCGCCCTTCGACAACCCGAAGGCCCGGCTCGCCTTGGCTTATGCCACCGATCAGGCGGACTTCCTCGCCGCCGGCTTCGGCGACGAGGAATGGTGGAAGCGCTGCAACGCCTATTTCATCTGCGGCGGCCCGAACGGCATCGAGGCCGGTGCGGAAGGCTACGCCAAGCCCGACCTGGAGAGGGCGCGCCAGCTCCTCAAGGAGAGCGGCTACAAGGGCGAGAAGCTCGTGCTCTCGACCAGCAACGATATCGCCCCGATCGGCCGCATGGCCGAGGTCGCGGCGTCGCAGCTCAAGGCTGTCGGTTTCAACGTCGATGTTCAGTTCGCGGATTGGGGCGCCGTCACCACGCGCCAGCAGAACAAGAGCCTGCCCGATCAGGGCGGCTGGAACCTCTTCGTCACCTATGCCTCGGGCGCGACGATGCAATCGCCGCTGACCAATATCGGCACCAACATGGCCTGCGAGCGGGCCTGGGCCGGCTGGCCCTGCGATGCTGAGGCGGAGAAGCTGCGTGGCGCCTTTGTCGATGCGCCCGACGAGGCCAGCCGCAAGATCGCGCTGGAAGCGCTGCATAAGCGCCTCGCCGAGATGCAGCCCTATCGCGTGCTCGGCCAGTTCGACCAGCCCTATGCGCGACGCACCAACGTCGCCGGCGTGCTGCCGGCGCCGGTGATGCTGTTCTGGAACATCGAGAAGAAGTGAGGCCTAGAGCGTCACGCGCCACGTGAAGTCGCTGCTCTCGCCCGGCGCCAGCGTCAGGATGCCCGGCTTGGCCGCGAACTCGCCCTGCCAGCCGGCCGGGCTCGCCATGCTGTACCAGGGCTCGATGCACAGGAACGGCGCGCCGGTCGGTTTCGACCAGATGCCGAGATCCTTGTAGCCCTCCCAGCTTACGGTCAGGGAGCGTCGCTCCCGCCCGGCCTCGTCGCGTGCGGCGAAGCGCACCGAGCGGTTGGCGACGTCCGCGATCACGATTGCATCGTTGGCGAACAGCCCCTCGGCGAGCGGGAGTTCGGTGCCCGCGAAAGGCAGAGGGATCGCTGGTCCGAGCAAACCGCCGTCGACGCTCAGGCCCGGCCCCGGCTCGGCTTGCGGAAAGGTCAGGCGATGAGCCTCCTTCGCGATCCCCTCGGCCAGCGGCCAGAGGAAGGCGGGATGGGCGCCGACGCCGCAGATCAGCTTCGTCTCCGCCGGGTTGCTCACCTGCGTGGTCACCGACAGCGTATCGTCGGTGACCGCGTAGATCATCCGCAGCACGAAGCGGAACGGGTAGTGCGCCAAGGTCTCCGCGCTGTCCCGCAACTCCAGCACGGCGCGGTCGGCGCTTCGCTCGACCCAGCTGAACAGGCTGTCGCGGGCGAAGCCGTGCTGCGTCAGCCGGTAGGGCTGTCCTTCGTGGATCAAGGTATCGTCGGTGAGGCGCCCCACGATCGGAAACAGCACCGGTGAATGGCGCGGCCATTCCGGGCCGCCATGCCAGAGCGCCGGCCCGTCCTCATTGCTCAGCGCTATCAACTCGCCGCCCTGGGCCCTGATCGTCGCATGCAACCGGCTGGAGGAAATCTCATGGGTATCGCGCATCATCATCTCCGGCGGCTGCTTCGTTCCTCGATATCCGATCAGGCGGGCCAGCGGAATTGCGATGACCTCCCGCGCGTATCGCGTACGCGCTTGTTATGCGTTTCACGCAAGAGTGATGGCTTCCGGCAAAGAGTTTATGCGATAGAGGCGCCGTGCCCTGTCGGGTTCGTTTGATGGCAAGGCGTTGCCGGAATGGATCTTTTTAAAGATTTTCCTTTCCTTGACCGCCTGATCGCGTGTGCCGATCCTGCCGAACGCCTCCGCAGGGAATTCCATCGGAGGTGGTTCGCGCCGCCGCCAATCTGCCGTCAGGACGTTCGATGACCAACACCGCCAACAGCCGCACCGCCGATCACGATATCGACCCGCTCTTCCTCGAGCGCTGGTCGCCGCGCGCCTTCACCAACGAGATCATCTCCGAAGCCGAGCTGAAGGCGCTGTTCGAGGCGGCGCGCTGGGCACCGTCTTCCTACAATTCGCAGCCCTGGCGCTTCATCTATGCCCGGCGCGACTCGGCCCATTGGCCGACGCTGCTGGGCCTGCTCAACGAGTTCAACCAGTCCTGGGCGAAGCATGCGGCAGCCCTCGTCGTCATCGTCTCGAAGGAAGCGATGGCGGTGCCCGGCAAATCGGAGGAAGTGCCGTCCCACAGCCATTCCTTCGATGCCGGAGCCGCCTGGGCCAATCTCGCCCTCCAGGCCGTGCGGCTCGGCTGGCAGGCGCATGGCATGGTCGGCTTTGATCTCCAGCGCGCGCGGTCGGAACTAAAGGTGCCGGCCGGTTATCGCGTCGAGGCTGCCGTCGCCATCGGCAAGCCCGGTGACAAGGCGCAGCTTCCGGAAGCCTTGCAGGCGCGCGAGACGCCGAGCCAGCGCAACCCGATCAGCGCGACCGTCTTCGAAGGCAGCTTCGGCGGCTGAACGGCTGTTGCCTCTTGCCGGGGGAGCGGTTTCGGGCGATCCCCCGATCAGCGCCGAAGGAGGCAGGCCCTTGCTGATCACACGCCGTCAAGCCGCCGCCGGCCTCGTCGCCGCGCCGGCCGTCCTGAGTGGAAAGGCCTTGGCCGCCGGGCGCCCGGTCACGGTCGCCTCCCTGCTCGGCGAGGACAAGCCTGAGACCAGGATCTGGCGGCGGATCGCCGAGATCCTGGCGCGCACCGCGCCGGGGCGTTTCGATCTGCGCATCGTGCCCAACGCCGCGCTCGGCGGCGAGAAGGAAGTCGCCGAAGGGCTGAGGCTCGGCTCGATCCAGGCGGCGCTGTCGACGGTGTCCTCCCTTTCCGCCTGGGTGCCGGAGGGGCAGGTACTCGACCTGCCTTTCCTGTTCCGCGACAGGGATCATCTCGGGCGCGTCTTGGCCGGCCCGCTGGGCGGCGAGCTCAAGGCGCGCTACGAGGCGCAGGGTTTCGTCGTGCCCGGCTTCATCAATTACGGCGCCCGCCATCTGCTGGCCAAGGAACCGCTGACGACGCCGGCTTCCGTCAGGGGCAAGCGCATCCGCGTCATCCAAAGCCCGCTCCATACCGCGCTCTGGTCGGGCTTCGGCGCCTATCCCACGCCGATCCCGATCCCCGAGACCTACAACGCCCTGAAGACCGGCGTGGTCGACTGCATGGACCTGACCAAATCCGCCTATGTCGGCTTCCGGCTCCACGAGGTCGTGCCCGTCCTGATCGAGACCGGCCACATCTGGGCGACCGGGGTCGTGATGTTCGCCGCGCCGTTCTGGAAGGCGCTGGCGCTGCCGGACCGCGAGGCGCTGGCCGCGGCCGTCGCGGAGGGAACGGCCTATTTCGACGAGCTGATGCTGGCTGACGAAGCGGTCTCGATGGCCAAGGCCGCATCCGAAGGCGGCAAGGTCGTGCCGGCCGAGGACCGCGCCGGCTGGCAGGACGGCGCCCGCAAGGTCTGGGCGAGCTTCGCCCCCCAGCTTGGCGGCATCGACAAGATCGAGGCTATCGCGCAAAGCGCCTGAATCCAGCATAGACAGGGAGCCGCGACCATGCCGCTTTCGATCGACCATATCGTCATCGCCGTCACCGATCTCGACGCCGCGGTGCGGGACTACACGGCGCTCGGCTTCACCGTGCTGCCCGGCGGCGAGCATCCGCGCGGCTCGCGCAATGCGCTGGTCGTGTTCGAGGACGGCGCCTATCTCGAGATCATCGCCTTCCCGCGCCCGGTACCGGATTTCCGCTGGTGGCAGGTGCTGGACCGCGCCGGCCCTGGGCTCGTCGATTATGCCGTGCTGCCGGATGATTTCGACGCCGATCTCGCCCGTGCCCGCGCCGCCGGCATCGTCATGGACGGGCCGATCGAGGGCGGCCGCCTCCAGCCCGACGGCACACGCATCGCCTGGCGCTCGGCCCGCCCGCCCGAGCCCGACATCCCGTTCCTGGTCACCGATGTCACGCCGCGCGATCTGCGCGTCCCCACGGGTGCGGCGCGTCGCCATGCCAATGGTGTGACCGGTGTGGCCGGCATCACCGTCGCGGTTCAGGATCTCGCCACCTCGACGACGCGCTACCATGCCTTGCTCGGACGCGAGCCTGTCGCCACGGGCGCCGTTCCCGGCCTCGGTTTCGGCTCGGTGCAGTTCCGCATCGAACGGCAGACCCTGTCGCTGGTCGAGCCGCGTGGCTCTGCCGCAGCGGGACCGGCGGAGCATCTCGTCCGCCGTGGCCAGGGTGCCTATGCGATCTCCTTCTATGGTCCGGACGATGGCGTGCTCGACACCGCGCTGACCCATGGCGCGCGCCTGGAGATCGTCCGCGACCTCTGAGCCGGCGGCGTCATTTTCCGGTCACGCTTGCGGCCGAGAGTGGCCCGTTACCTTCGAATAGTTCTATTTATGTAGTAATAACAAAGTCTTGCATCGAATCTCAGTCCTGCCTATCTCTCCCGGCGATCAGTGAATCAACCGACGGAGGTACCGGGATGGGTGGGATCACCGAGGTGGATGTCGCGGCCGCGATCGGCCGGATCGACGAGATCATCATTCGCGAGATCGTCCGCACCGGCGCAACCCGGCCGGAGCTGCGTCGCGCGCTCGCCCTGGCCAAGGGGCCCGGCGATCTCGCCGCCGATTCGGCTCTGCCGCCGCGCATGCAGCGGCTCGTCGATCTACTGGCCGTCACCCTGCCCGAACAGGGGCCGCCAAACCGCCGCCATGCCGCCATGAAGGGTATCGATCGTGCCGCCTGAACAGGGAAGCGCCGAATCGCTCGAAGCTGCCCGCGGCCATCTCCGCGAGGCGGTCATGACAGCTTTTTGCGCGGCGCTCCGGGATACTCACCTGCCGCCGCTGGCGCTGATCGAGCTGGCGGCGGAAGCGGTCGGGTCGGTCTACAGAGAGGTGGCGGATGCTCATCGCGGCGATCAGCCATGCCCTTGCGGCTGGCACCCGCGCCTCGCGGCGGATCTGGAGGCGCTTCAGGCGGCGCTGGCGTTGAGCGCGGCGCCTGTTCCCCAACCCGACCTCGCGCGCATGGTGGTGCTCGGCCGGGCCTGATCTCGCATTCCCGGTGCGGGCCATGGTAAGCCGCTGCGAACCTTCGGAGCGGCATGCGCAACATCCTCATCATCGGCATCGGGGCCGGCAATCCCGACCATATGACGGTCGAGGCCATCGAGGCGCTGAACCGCGCCGACGTGCTGTTCATCCCCGACAAGGGCGAGGAGAAGGCGGCGCTGCGTGTCCTGCGCGAAGCTATCTGCGCGCGCTTCATCCGCAAGCCCGGCTATCGCACGATCCCCGTCGCGATTCCGCAGCGAGCGGAAGCCGGCAGCGATTATCGCGGCGTGGTCGACGACTGGCATGAGCGCATCGCCGCCAGCTATCGCGCCCTGTTCGAGGCCGAACTCGCTGAAGGGCAGACCGGCGCGCTGCTCGTCTGGGGCGATCCTGCGCTCTACGACAGCACCTTGCGGATCATGGAGCAGGTCGTCGCATCCGGCCTCGCCATCGACTGGCAGGTCTATGCCGGCATCAGCAGCGTCCAGGTGCTGGCGGCGCGCCATCGCATTCCGCTCAACAGCATCGGCGCGCCGATCCTGGTCACGACGGGGCGCAGGCTGGCGGCGGGCTTCCCGGCCGATCAGGACAGCGTCGTCGTGATGCTCGACGGCGAGCAGGCCTTCGCGAAGCTGGATTCCGAGGGGCTCGACATCTTCTGGGGCGCCTATCTCGGCACGCCGGACGAGATCCTGCTTGCCGGCCCACTCGCGGAACTCTCCAACGAGATTACCCGCGTTCGGGCGCAGGCCCGTGCCCGGCACGGCTGGATCATGGATACCTACCTGCTGCGTCGCCGCCCGGCTTGACGCGGCGCCCCTCATCCGCCATCGCTCGCCGCGATCTTTCGAACCCTGCCGGAGCCGTCTGATGTCCCTCGCCGATCTTGCCGCCACCATCGACGCCGCCTGGGAGAACCGGGCCGAGATCGGCATCTCCACCAAGGGCGCGGTGCGCGAGGCCGTCGAGCAGGCGATCGAGATGCTCGATGCCGGTACCGCTCGCGTCGCCGAGAAGCAGGGCGCCGACTGGGTCGTGCATCAGTGGCTGAAGAAGGCGGTGCTGCTCTCCTTCCGCCTGACCGACAACGTGATCATCGCCAACGGCCCGGGCGAGGGCGTGTTCTGGGACAAGGTGCCGTCGAAGTTCGAGGGCTGGGGCGAGAACCGCTTCCGCGCCGCCGGCTTCCGCGTCGTGCCGCCGGCCGCCGCGCGCAAGGGCTCGTTCCTGGCGCCGAACGTCGTGCTGATGCCGTCCTTCGTCAATATCGGCGCCTTCGTCGACACGGGCACCATGGTCGATACCTGGGCGACGGTCGGCTCCTGCGCCCAGATCGGCAAGAACGTGCATCTCTCCGGCGGCGTCGGCATCGGCGGCGTGCTCGAGCCGCTGCAGGCCAACCCGACCATCATCGAGGACAACTGCTTCATCGGCGCCCGCTCCGAGGTGGTCGAGGGCGTGATCGTCGGCGAGGGCTCGGTGCTCTCGATGGGCGTCTTCATCTCGGCCTCGACCAAGATCGTCGACCGCGCCACCGGCCAGGTCCATGTCGGCAAGGTGCCGCCCTATTCGGTGGTGGTGCCGGGCTCGCTGCCGGGCAAGCCTTTCCCGGATGGCACGCCGGGCCCGGCGCTCTCCTGCGCCGTCATCGTCAAGACGGTCGACGCCCAGACGCGCTCCAAGACCGGCATCAACGAGCTGTTGCGCGACTGAAATCAGCCGTCATTCTCGGGCGCGCGCAGCGCTGACCCGAGAATCTCTTGCAGGAGATGCTCGGGTCGAGCCCGAGCATGACGTGCCTTGATTTTCAACCCACCGGCGAGGGCGCGCCCGTTCCCTGCGGATAAGGCTCGGGCGGTGTCTGGGCCGCTGCCGGCGTCGTGCCATGCGCGTCGGCCAGCGCATCGCGCAGCTTCTGCTCCTGCGCGCGGTCGAGCGAGGTCTTGAGCACGGTGCCGCCGGTGCCGCGGATCGCTTCCAGAACCTTGTCGCCGGTCACCTTGTTGATCAGCACGAACAGCGCCGCATTGCCGGGTTGCAGGCTGCCGGACAGGTCTTTCATGAACTTGTCGTCGACGCCGTAATCTGTCAGCGCGCCCCCGAGCGCGCCGGACGCCGCGCCGAGCGCCGCCCCGAAGACCGGCATCAGGAAGATCGCGCCGATCAGCAGGCCCCAGAACGAGCCGGAGACCGCGCCCATCGCCGTCGTGTTCAGGAGCTGGTTGAGCTTAACCTTGCCGCCGTCCTGCATCACCGCGATGGCGGCATCGCCGATCTCGATCAGATATTCCTTCTGCAACCCGATCAGCTTCTGGCGCATCTCCTCGGCGCGGGCCTCGGTCGAATAGACGATGACGACGAGATCGGACATGGCGGGAACTCCTGCTGCGGATGCTGGCATGCTGGCCCGGATGGATGACGGGCTCAAGGCAACGCGCAGTCGCAGCGAGCGGTTCCGGCCGAACTCCTATTCGCCGCCGACCGCCTTGGCCGCTTCGACCGCCCGGCCGCGCAGCGGCAATTGCTCCATCAGGGCGAGCGAGACGAGGGCGCAGCCGAAGCCGAGGCTTGCCGCGCCGAAGACGTAGCGGAACAGCGTCACCATCGTTTCCCGATCGACCGTGCCGAGCTTGAGCGCTTCTGGCGAGAGCTGCGCGGCCGCGCCGCCGACGCCGCCGAGCACGATCGCACCAAAGATCGCGACGATCAGCGCCCCGCCGATCTGACGGAAGAAATTGGCGACGGCCGTGGCCGTGCCGAGCTGATGAACGGTCACCGCGTTCTGGATCGAGACGGTGGCGACCGGCAGCAGCGTGCCGAAGCCGATGCTGACGATGGCGAGCAGCACGGAGAAGGGCAGCAGCGCGAGCTGCCCCGAGAACGCGGCGAGCACGGCCGTGCCGGTAAGCGCCACGAAGAGCCCGACCATCGGAACGCGCTTGTAATGGGTGAGATGAGACATCGCCCGGCCGGAACTGGTCGCACCGACGACGGTGCCGCAGGTCAGAGGCAGCAGGCCGAGGCCGGAATGGGTGGCGCTCAGCCCCATCACGGTCTCGAAATAGAGCGGGAGATAGATGGTGAGGCCGATGAAGGTGCCCATGCCGAAGCCGGCCGCCAGCGTGCCCCGGCGCACGACGCGGTTGCCGAGCAGGTCGAGCGGGATCAGCGGTTCGGAGGCTGTGCGCAATCGCCAGGCAAACAGCGCCCACAGCAGCAGCGAGACGCCGATCAACGTTGCGATCGGCAGGGAGCGCCAGGGATAGGCGGTGCCGCCCCAGGACAGGGCGAGCAGAAGCGACACCGTCGCCAGCATCATCAGCACGGCGCCGATCACGTCGAGCTTGTGGGGGTGCTCGTGGCGCGGCAGGCGTTTCAACGCCCCGCTCGTCATCCAGTAGGCGCCGAGGCCGAGCGGCAGGTTGATCCAGAAGATCACCGACCAATGCAATTGCTCCGCCAGGACGCCGCCGAGAACGGGCCCAAGCAGCGAGGACGACATGAAGACGCTGGCGAAATAGACCTGATAGCGCCCACGCTCCTTGGGGGGCACCATATCGGCGACGATGGTCTGAGCGAGCGCGATCAAACCGCCGCCGCCGAGGCCCTGAATGAAGCGCGCCAGCACGAGCAGCCAGAGCGAGGGCGCCAGCGCGCAGGCGATCGACCCGATCACGAAGACGACGATGCCAGAAAGCAGCACCACGCGACGCCCATGGATGTCGGCGAGCTTGCCGTAGAGCGGCGTGACGGCTGTCGCGGCGAGCAGGTAGATCGTCACGATCCAGGACAGATGCGTCACGTCGTTGAGCTCGCGGCCGATCGTCGGCAGCGCGGTCGCGACGATCGTCTGGTCGAGCGCGGCCAGGAACATGGCCAGCATGATTCCGATCAGGATCGAGCGGATATCCGCAGGCGTCAGCGGCGCGGCAGGAATCTGTGTGTCGAGCCGCTTGTCCATAAAAAACCGTGATCGTATCTGCGTTTTGGGAATAACAGACCTTAATGTCAGCTCTCGCCATGCGCCAGAGGCGCGTCGTGGGAGCGGCCTTGCGATCAGGGCGGGGCAGGTCGAGAGTTGACGGCCTTCGCCACCATGGGTCTCTCCGGCGCTTGTCATGCTAAGGCTGGCAGGAAAGGGAGAAGGGAGCTGGTATGCCGCTGCTGTACGCTGGGAACGCGATGCTGGTCATCATCGATTTCCAGGCGCGTTTGATGCCCGCGATTCATGCCGGCGACAAGGCGCTGCTCAATGCTGGGCGTCTCGTCGAGGCGGCGCGCCTGCTCGACATACCCACGATCCTGACCGAGCAGAATCCGCGTGGCCTCGGTTCGACCGTGCCGGAATTGGCCGGGGCCGGGCCGGTCGTCACCAAGATGAGCTTCGACGCCTGCGCCGAATCCGCTTTCCTCGATGCCGTCGCGGGCGATCGCGAGCTGGTGGTCTGCGGCTGCGAGGCGCATGTCTGCGTCGGCCAGACGGTGCTGACCCTGCTCGAGCATCGCCGGCGGGTGATCGTGGTCGCCGACGCGATCGGTTCGCGGGCCCCGGAATCACGCGAGATCGCGCTGCGCCGCATGGCGGGGCACGGCGCCGAGATCGTCACCACCGAGATGGTGCTGTTCGAATGGCTGCGGACGGCCGAGCACCCGCAGTTCAGGCCGGTCTCGAAGCTGATCCGCTAGAGCCCCGGCCGCCGCTAGAGCGGCTTCTTGATGGCCTTGGCGATGACGCCGACGATGCCTTCGCGGAAGAGCAGGACGCAGAGCACAAAGATCACGCCCTGGACGACGGTGACCCAGGCGCCCAGCGTCGCCAGGTAGTTCTGCATGGAGACGATGACGAGCGCGCCGACGATCGGGCCGAAGACGGTGCCGAGCCCGCCGACCAGCGTCATCAGCACGACCTCGCCCGACATCGACCAGTAGACGTCGGTGAGCGAAGCGAGCTGGAAGACGATGGCCTTGGTCGCGCCGGCGAGGCCGGCGAGCGTGGCGGAGAGCACGAACACCATCAGCTTGTACTGGTTGGCGCGATAGCCGAGCGAGATGGCGCGGGGCTCGTTGTCGCGGATCGCCTTGCAGACCTGGCCGAAGGGCGAGTGGATGATGCGGTAGATCAGCAGGAGGCCGGCCATGAAGATCGCGGCCACCAGCCAGTAGAGCGCGCGGTCGTCGGCGAGGCTGATCAGGCCGAACAGCTTGCCGCGCGGCACGGCCTGGATGCCGTCCTCGCCGCCGGTGAAGCGCGGGGTCTGCAGCGAGAAGAAGAACACCATCTGGGCGAGCGCCAGGGTGATCATGGCGAAGTAGATGCCCTGGCGGCGGATGGCGAGCGCGCCGAAGACGGTGCCGAGCAGGGCGGCCACGGCCGTTCCGAGCAGGATCGCCAATTCAGGCGTCAGGCCCCAGTTCTTGGCGGTGTAGGCGCTGACATAGCTTGCCATCCCGAAATAGGCGGCATGGCCGAAGGAGAGGAGCCCGCCATAGCCAAGCAGGAGGTTGAAGGCGAGCGCGAACAGCGCGAAGCACAGCACCTTCATCACGAAGACCGGATAGGCGACGAAGGGCGCGATCACCAGCAGCGCGGCTATGGCGATGAACAGGTTGCGATGCAGGCGGGCCGTGCTGTCGTCGGTCTCGGTGAGGACGGTGGCGGCCGGGGTGTCGGTCGAGGCAAGGTCGGTCATGTCGTCGGATCCTTGCTTGCGTCAGGCCTGGCGGCCGAACAGGCCGGCGGGCTTCACCAGCAGCACCAGCACCATGATGATGAAGATCACGGTCGCCGCCGCTTCCGGGTAGAACACCTTGGTCAGCCCCTCGATCAGGCCGAGCGAGAAGCCGGTGACGATGGCGCCCATGATCGAGCCCATGCCGCCGATGACGACGACGGCGAAGACGACGATGATCAGGTCGCCGCCCATGTTCGGATTGACCGAGTAGATCGGCGCGGCGAGCACGCCGGCGAAGGCCGCGAGCGCGACGCCGAAGCCGTAGGTCAGCGTCACCAGCAGCGGCACGTTGATGCCGAAGGCCTGGGTCAGGGTCGGGTTCTCGGTCGCGGCGCGCAGATAGGAGCCGAGCTTGGTCTTCTCGATCAGGAACCAGGTGCCGAGGCAGACGACGAGCGAGGCGAAGATCACCCAGGCGCGATAGTTCGGCAAGAACATGAAGCCGAGATTCTGGCCGCCCGAGAGCTGCGGCGGGATGGCGTAGGGCAGGCCGGACGAGCCGTACTGGTTGCGGAACAGGCCCTGGATGATCAGCGCCAGGCCGAAGGTCAGCAGCAGCCCGTAGAGATGGTCGAGATGGGCGATGCGCTTGAGCAGCAGCCGCTCGATCGCGATGCCGGTCGCACCGACGATGATCGGCGCCAGCAGCAGCGCCACCCAGTAATTGAGGCCGAGATAGTTCAGGCACATCCAGGCGACGAAGGCGCCCATCATGTACTGCGCGCCATGGCTGAAGTTGATGATGTTCAGGAGCCCGAAGATCACCGCCAGCCCAAGGCTGAGGATCGCATAGAACGAGCCGTTGATCAGGCCGAGAAGGACCTGGCCGAACAACGCCTGGGGCGGAATTCCGAGAAGCTCGAACATGATGGGCTCTTCGCTTTTGTCTTCTGCGTGACTTCGCTCGCGTCATCCCGGACGGAGCGAAGCGAAGATCCGGGATCCATCACAGAGCGCCGAGCCCTTGGATGGATCCCGGATCGGCGCGGCCTTGCGGCCGCTTGTCCGGGATGACGAGCGCTAAACCGCGACCGTCACTTCTTGACGAGCGGGCACTCGCTCTCGGCGAGCGGCTGGAAGGCCTGCTCGCCCGGCAGCACGGCGATCTGCTTGTAGTAGTCCCACGGGGCCTTCGACTCGGACGGCTTCTTGACCTCGTAGAGATACATGTCATGCACCTTGCGGCCGTTGACGCGGATCGTGCCCTTGCCGAAGAGCGGGTCGTCGGTTGGCGTCTCTTTCATCTTGGCCATGACGGCGGCGCTGTCCTTGCTCTTCGCGGCCTCGACCGCCTTGAGATAGTGCAGCAGCCCGGAATAGACGCCGGCATGGACCATGGTCGGCTTCTTGCCGCCGTTGAGCTTGGCGAAGCGCTCCGACCAGGCGCGGGTCTGGTCGTCCTTGTCCCAGTAGAACGACTCCGTCAGGACCAGCCCCTGCGCCGCCTGCAGGCCGAGCGCATGGACGTCACTGATGAAGACGAGGAGCCCTGCGAGCTTCTGCCCGCCGGCGACGATGCCGAACTCGCCCGCCTGCTTGATCGCGTTGGTGGTGTCGCTGCCGGCATTGGCGAGGCCGATGACCTTCGCCTTGGAAGCCTGCGCTTGCAGCAGGAAGGAGGAGAAGTCGGTGCCGGGGAATGGGGTGCGAACCGCGCCGACAACCTTGCCGCCATTCTTGGTGACGGTGGCGCTGGCGTCACGCTCCAGCGCATGGCCGAAGGCGTAGTCGGCGGTCAGGAAGAACCAGCTGTCGCCGCCGGCCTTCACCATGGCGCCGCCCGTGCCCTGGGCCAGCGCATAGGTGTCGTAGGTCCAGTGGACGGTGTTGGGGCTGCAGGCCTTGCCGGTCAGGTCCGAGCTGCCGGCGCCGGAGTTGATGTGGATCTTGTTCTTCTCCTTGGTGATCTGGCTCACCGCCAGCGCGACCGAGGAGGTCGGTACGTCGAGGATCAGGTCGACGCCGTCCTGATCGTACCATTGCCGGGCGATGGTCGAGCCGACATCCGGCTTGTTCTGGTGGTCGGCCGAGACGATCTCGACCTTGATGCCCTTGTCGGCGGCCTTGAAGTCCTCGACCGCCATGCGCGCGGCGATCACCGAGCCCTCGCCAGAAAGGTCGGCATAGAGGCCTGAGCGGTCGTTGAGCACGCCGGCCTTGACCGAGATCTGCTGGGCCAGTGCGGGGCTCGCCATCAGGGCGGCAAGCGCGGTCGTTGCGAAAATGGTCTTGAGCTTCATCGTATTTCTCCCTGCTGTGGTTGTCGGCGTTTCGCCGTGTTCTTGGCCGCGCGATGCCGGCGCCCGGGCAAAAGGCCCGTCAGACTCCGAGATATCTGTGCAGCTTGTCGATATTGGCGTCGAGTTCGGCGTTCGGGATCATGTCGATGACCTTGCCCTGCTCGACGACATAGTGCCGGTCCGCCACGGTCTGGGCGAAGCGGAAGTTCTGCTCGACCAGGATGATGGTGAAGCCGTCCTGCTTGAGCCTGGCGATGGTGCGGCCGATCTGCTCGATGATGACCGGCGCCAGCCCCTCGGTCGGCTCGTCGAGCAGGAGCAGATGCGCGCCGGTGCGCAGGATGCGCCCGATCGCCAGCATCTGCTGCTCGCCGCCGGAGAGCTTGGTGCCCTGGCTCTTCAGCCGCTCCTTGATGTTGGGGAAGAGCGTGAAGATCGCCTCGAGCGAGAGCCCGCCGGGACGCACCTGTGGCGGCAGCATCAGGTTCTCCTCGACGCTGAGCGAGGAATAGATGCCGCGCTCCTCCGGCACGAAGCCGATGCCGAGCCGGGCGATCGCCCGCGAGGGCAGCCCGATCGTCTCGGTGCCTTCCAGCACCACCGAGCCCTTGCGCTTGCCGATCACGCCCATGATCGACTTCAGAGTCGTGGTCTTGCCGGCGCCGTTGCGGCCGAGCAGCGTCACCACCTCGCCCGGCGCGACATCGAGGTCGACGCCATGCAGCACATGGGATTCCCCGTACCAGGCCTCGAGCCCGCGCACTTTCAGCAAAGGCGCGGTGCCCGTGGCTGCTGCCGGCGCCTTCAGGGCCTCAATGGTGGCCATGGCCGCCTCCCGAACCGATATAGGCCTCGATCACGCGCGGGTCCTTCGAGACCGTGGCATAGTCGCCCTCGGCCAGGACCTGGCCGCGCGCCAGCACGGTGATGCGGTCCGACAGCGAGGCGACGACCGAGAGGTTGTGCTCGACCATCAGGATGGTGCGGTTCTTCGAGACCTTGCGGATCAGCGCCTCGATGCGCTCGACATCCTCGCGGCCCATGCCGGCCATCGGCTCGTCGAGCAGCAGCATCTCGGGATCGAGCGCCAGTGTCGTCGCGATCTCCAGCGCCCGCTTGCGGCCGTAGCTGAGCTCGCCTGCCGTGAGCGACAGGAAGGGCGTGAGGCCGACAGCGTCGACGAGGTTCCTCGCCTCGTCGTCCAGGCTCTTCAGCGTGCGCTCCGAGCGCCAGAAGTCGAACGAATCGCCGCGCTTGCGCTGCAGCGCGATCCGGACGTTGGTCAGCACGGAGAGCTGCGGAAACACTGCCGAGATCTGGAAAGAGCGGACGAGCCCGAGCCGCGCGATCTCGGCCGGCTTCTCCCGCGTGATGTCACGGCCATTATAGAGAATGGTCCCGCGCGTCGGCGGCAAGAATTTCGTCAGCAGGTTGAAGCAGGTCGTCTTGCCCGCGCCATTCGGCCCGATCAACGCATGAATCGAACCGCGCCGGACATTGAGGTCGACGCCGTTCACAGCTGTAAAGCCGGCAAATTCTTTGGTTAGACCTGACGTCGAAAGAATATTGTCCTCAGGCATGCCGATTGCCAGCCCTCATCAGCTTTGTCTTTCTTGTTTGAGCGGTTCCCCTTGCATGTCATGCTGCACCGCGCCGGGAACATAAGTCAACGATCCCAGGGCTGGAAGCGGCTCGCGGAGCGGGCTTCTCATCCCTTGGTCTTATCCCGCCTCTCTCCTGCAAATGGAGGATGTCGCGATCGGCCGCGTCGCGCGATGGTGCGCGTTCGGAGCAAGGCTCCGAAATTCCGTTTGAACCTGGAACGAGGGAGGCGCGACCAACGGGTATTCTGGTTTACCGTCGGGAAGTGTTGCGGTAAAAATGTCTGTTGGCCTTCGTCTATCGTCGTCCGTTTATCATCGTGCAGTGCCCTTTGTCGGGCCTTTCGCGGCCAGAAGATATGTGCCGCAGCAGCAGGGGAGGTTGTCGTGAGCTTGACGTCTCTGGTTTCGGTGTTCCAAGCCCGGATGGCTGCGGCCTTTGCGCTGGTGCTCTGGGCCGTGGCGTTCGCCTCGCCCGGCTCCGCGGCCGTGCCGGAGCGGCGCGTCGCGCTGGTGATCGGCAATAGCGCCTATACGGCGGTGCCGCCGCTCGCCAACCCGCAGCGCGACGCCAGGGGCATGGCGGCTGCGCTCAAGCGCCTCGGCTTCGACGTCGTCGAAGGCTATGACCTCAAGATGGACGAGATGACGGGCGTCGTGCGCGAGTTCGCGCAGAAGCTCGACGGCGCCAAGGCCGGCCTCGTCTACTATGCCGGGCACGGCATCGCGGTCGGCGACGAGAACTACCTGATCCCGGTCGACGCCTCGCTCCGTTCCGAGGCGGACCTCGATTTCCGCGCGGTCAACGTCCAGCTGGTGCTGCGCCAGATGCAGCGCGACGAGCGCGTCAACATCGTCATCCTCGACGCCTGCCGCGACAATCCCTTCGCCACGCAGCTCGCGGCGAAATCGCGTGCCGTCACGCGCGGCCTGACGGCGATCGAGACCCAGTCGGCCTCCGGCATCCTGATCGCCTTCGCGACCGATCCGCGCGCCACCGCGCTGGATGGCGAGCGTGACGGCAACAGCCCGTTCACCTCCGCGCTGCTCAAGCACATCGAGACTCCCGAGGTCTCGATCACCACCGTGATGGACCGCGTGCGGGCCGATGTCTGGGAAACCACCGGCAAGAAGCAGAAGCCCTGGACGAATTCCTCGATCATCGGCGAGTTCAGGCTCAACCCGACGCTGAAGCTCGCTTCGGTCGATCCGAGCGCCGCAGCGACCAAGGCCATCGACGCCGCTGTGCCGGTTCCGGCCATGCCGGTCGCCTCCTCGCTCGATCGCGCCCAGCTCGATGTGAAGACCTGGGAAGTGGCCGAGCGCGGCAATTCCGCGCCGGACTACCGCGCCTATCTCGACGCGTTCCCGTCCGGCCAGTTCGCAACCTTCGCCCGCAACCGTCTCGCCAGTCTCGAGGCGGCCAAGCCCGCCGCCGGCTTCCTGGCGACACCGCCCGGCGTCACCGACGAGGCGCTGAAGAAGGAGATCGGCACCGCGCAGAGCGAAACGGCCATGAAGCTCTCGGCTCCGGAGCGGCGCGAATTGCAGAACCGGTTGCGTCTCAGCGGCCTCCAGCCTGGCAAGATCGCCGCCAATTTCGGCCCGAGCCAGCGCAAGGCGATCCAGGAGTGGCAGAAGAGCCGCGGCATCCCCGAGACCGGCTTCTTGACCGCGATGCAGGCGACGGCATTGCGGGCTCAGAGCGAGCCGGCCTATCAGCAGATGCTCGCCCAGGAAGAGAAGGCCGCGGCCGAGAAGAAGACCAGGAAGGCTGTCGCAGATCGTCCGCAGGGCGGACGCGCCACCCGCAACGTCACCTATGAGGGCGACGAGATGTACAGGCGCGACATGGCCCGCGAGCGCGGCGTCGCTCAGGAAGGCTCGGGCACGACTTCGCAGCGCGGCACGGCCGGTGCCTATCGCGGACAGGTGCGGACGCGCGAGCCCGCCCCGGATACCGGCGGTGCCGCAGCAATCGGCTCGATCCTCGGCGGTGCCATCATGGGCGGCATCCTGCGCGGACGCTGAGCCGAAGCGGAAGACGAAACAGAAGAGCCGGCCGCATGGGCCGGCTCTTTGTTTTTGCAGGGGCTGCGATCCACTAGCGCCTTGCCTACGGCTCGGCGCAAAGACGCGCGAGCGCGGCGGCGAAGCTGCGGGCCGCGGGCCCGAGCGGCGCGTCGAGACGATGCCCGACATAGGCCTCCCCTGGGAGTTGCGCGCGCCGGCCGAGAACGCCGGTCTCGACGCGCACGAGCCGGCCATTCGCAAGATCCTCGGCCGCAAGCCAGCCCGGCAATCGGCCCCAGCCCAGACCGGCCAGGATCATGGCGTGCTTGATGTCCTGCCCGCCGACGCGGCAGGTGCGGGGTGAGATCACGCCGATATCGCGCTGATCCGTCAACGGCGACCGGTCGAACTGCACGATCTGGAGATGATCGGCGAGCGCGGCGGCATCGAGCGGCCCGGCCTGCCGCGCGAGTGGATGCGCGGCCGCGACCACGGCGATCATCTCGATCGCGGTCAGTGCGTCCACCGCAATGCGGGGGTCGCGAAAGCTCTCGCCGACGATGATCGAGAGCTGGCTGCGCTTGTCCAGCAGCGCCGTGATCGGCCCGCCGAGCGCCTCGGCCGAGAGCCGTATCGCGACCGACGGATAGGTCTGGCTCATCTCCGCCAGGGCGGCGCCGACAAGCAGGGGCGGGAACAGCACGTCGACGGTCAGCGACAATTCCAGCTCGACGCCGTCGCGCAATCCTCGTGCCCGTGCCCGCATCGCGTCGACCCGCAGCAGCACGTCGCGGACATTGCTGAGCAGCGCCTGCCCTTCCGATGTCAGGGCGGGCCTGTGCCCCGAACGATCGAACAGGGTGATGCCGAGTTCGTCCTCGAGCTTTGCGACGGCGTGGCTGACGGCAGACTGCACCCGGCCGAGCCGGGCGGCCGCGGCGCGAAAGCTGCCGGCTTCCGCCACCGTCAGGAACATCCGCATCTGGTCGAGCGACAGGCTGTCGAGCATGATCGATTCCATAGATCGAGTTGATGCGGATTATCTCACTTCCGTCGATGAAGCAGAAGGTCCATCACAGCACAGGGTTCTCAACGAGGTGGGCCGTCTTGCGCGGAATTGAGGAAACAGCGGGCGGCGCGGCGGGCACGAACCGTATCGGTGCGTCGCCCACGACCGATTGGTGGCTCGTCGCCTTCGTCGTTACCGCCGGCATCGCCGCCTCGCTCCAGATCGGCAAGGCGGCTATCGCGATCCCGCTGCTGCAGGCGGAGACGGGCTACGATCTGGCCGTGCTCGGCTGGGTCAGCTCGATCTTCGCCGTCCTCGGCCTGTTCGGCGGCGTTCCGGTTGGCGCGCTCGCCACACGCTTCGGCGACCGGCGCATCTTGCTGCTCGGTCTGGCGCTGCTCGCCTTCGGCAGCGCGCTCGGCGCCGGCACGTCCGGCTTCGCGCCGCTTCTGGCTTGCCGGCTCATCGAGGGCACCGGCTTCCTGATGGTCAGCGTCTCCGGTCCGGCGCTGCTGCGCCGCTGCGTGGCGGAGCGCGATCGGGAGATCGCGATGGCCCTGTGGAGCTGCTTCATGCCGGCGGGAATGGCATTGGCAATGTTGCTCGGCCCGCTCTTCGGCAATTGGCGCGCGATCTGGCTGGCGGGCGCCGCCTTCGCGCTCCTCGCCGCCCTGGCGGTGCTGCTGCGGGTGCCGGCTGGTGTCGGCGGCGCAAAGATATCGTGGCGCGGCCTCGCGGCCGATGCCGGCAACATGTTTCTCGCTCGCGGGCCGGTCCTGCTGGCGCTCTGCTTTGCGCTCTATGCGATGATGTTCTTCGCGGTGCTCAGCTTCCTGCCCGTCCTGCTGATCGAGCGCATGGGCAGCTCGCTTGCGCTGGCAGGCCTGCTCAGCGGCCTGGCCACGGCCGGCAACATCCTCGGCAACCTTCTGGCCGGCGTCCTGTTGCGGCGCCGGGTGAACCGCGCATTGCTCCTCGCCGCAGCCAGCGGCGCCATGGGCCTCGCCGCGCTCTTCGTCTTCCTGCCGCTGCTGCCGGCGGTAGGCGCCTTCCTCTGCGGTGTCCTGTTCGCGATGGCGGGTGGCTTCATCCCCGCGACCCTGCTCTCGACGGCCGCCGCGATTGCGCCACGCCCCAACCTGGTCCCGACCGCGATCGGCCTGCTGATGCAGGGCAGCAATCTCGGCCAGGTGCTGGGGCCTGCCGTGGTGGGCCTGGTGATTTCCGGGATTGGCTGGTCGGGTGCGGCGGGGCTCGTCGCAATCCTCGCCCTTCTGGCGATGGCGACGTCGCTAGCCTTGCGCCGTGATGTCGCGCGCCTCACGCGGGCGGGGGGCTGACCGTCAGCCCTGTTCCCAGCCGGCCCTGACGAGTTCGGGTAGGTCGGATTCGTCCTCCGGCCAGCCGACGCAGAGATAGGCGATCAGCTTCCAGCCGGGCTGCGCACCCACTGCCGCCGCGATCACATCCGGTTCGAGGATCGAGACCCACCCGACGCCGAGCCCATGCACGCGTGCCGCCAGCCAGAACTGCGTGATCGCCGCGACGACCGAATAGTCCAGCATCTCCGGCATGGTCCGCCGGCCGAGGCCATGGCCACGTCCTGTTCCGTGATCGCAGAAGACGGCGAGCTGCACCGGCGCTTCCCGCAAGCCCTCCAGCTTGAGGCGGGCATAGAGCGCGGCCTGCTCGCCCTCGTAGGACGCCAGCGCATCCGCGTTGCAGCGGCTGAAGCTGGCCTGCACGGCCTCGCGCTGCTGCGGCTCATCGACTGTGAGCCAGCGCCAGGGTTGCGAATGCCCGACCGAGGGTGAGAGCTGAGTCTGGGCGAGCAGCTCTTCGATCAGCGTGGCCGGCACCGGGTCGCGCCTGAAGCGCCGGACATCGCGACGCCAGCGCAGCAGTTCTCCGAATTGCCGGGCGAACGCCTCATCGAAGACGGGGGCGCCGTTCACGCGGACGGCGCCGTCGCGATGGCATGGAAGAACGAGCCGGTCACCAGCCCGCGTCGGCTGCCGGCCGGGGCCGGAGCGGAGCCATGCGGGTCGCCGACCACGGCGAAGGGCGGATCCTCGCCTTGCGCGACGATGCTGGCATAGTGGAATTCATGGCCCGTCAAGGTCGCGCCGGCCGACCCGAGCGGGCCGTCGGCCTGCAGCACGGCGCGGCGATAGCCGAGATTCATCTTGCGTTTGGCGAAGGAGGTCTCGACCGAGAGCAGCCCTGCCATGCCATGCGAAACGCCGTCCGCATCCGTCAGGCTGCGGCCGAGCACCATGTAGCCGCCGCACTCGCCATGTACCGGCCGAGTCTCGGCGAAGCCGCGCAGGCCGCCGAGGAAACGTGCCGCCGCCGCGATCGTCGCGGCATGGAGTTCGGGATAGCCGCCCGGCAGCCAGCAGGCGTCGCAGTGCTCCGGCGGCGCCTCGTCCTGCAGCGGCGAGAACGGCACGAGTTCGGCGCCTGCCGCCCGCCATCCCGCCTCGACATGCGGATAGACGAAGGAGAAGGCCGCATCGCGCGCGATGGCGATCCGCCGGCCCGGAGCGGGCAGGGGCGGGGTGTCGTGGGCGGGTGGCAACCTCGTCTCGCCCGCGGCTGCGATCACCGCGTCGAGATCGACCGCGGCCGTCACGGCCGCCGCCAGCGCATCGAGCCGCGCATGCAGATCGGCCGTCTCGCCGGCCTGCACCAGCCCGAGATGCCGCTCGGGCAGGATCAGGCTCGCTTCGCGCGGCAGTGCGCCGAGGACGGGCATCCCGATGCGCTCCATGCCCTGCCGGGCGAGGCGCTCATGGCGCGCGCTGGCGACCTTGTTGAGGATCACGCCGGCCACGCGGATGCGCGGATCGTAAACCTGGCAGCCGAGCGCGACGGCGGCTGCCGATTGAGCCTGGCCGGAGACGTCGATGACGAGCAGGACCGGCCAGCCGGTCAGGGCGGCGATGTCGGCGCTGGCGCCGGTATGGCCCTCCGGCCCCGGCACGGCATCGAACAGCCCCATGGAGCCCTCGGCGATGACGAGATCGGCCGCTTCGATTGCATCTGCGGCGATGCGCCCGAGCAGGCCGTCCGGCATGGCATAGGAATCGAGATTGGCGCTCGGCACGCCGGTCGCTGCGGCGTGGAAGGCCGGGTCGATGTAATCAGGCCCGCATTTCAGGCCACGCACTGTGAGGCCGCGCCGGACGAGCGCACGCTGTAATCCCAGGGTGATCGTCGTCTTGCCCGAGCCTGAGCGCGGCGCGGCGATGAGCAGGCCGCGCGCGCTCATGCGCCGCCCCGAGGCCGGAAGCGGCGGTCGTAGTCGATCGAATAGAGCGCGCTCTCGCCGAAATCATCTGCCGCCAGCGCCGGGCCGACGAGGATCAGCGCGGTGCGCTCAAGGGCGCTCTCGCGAACCTGTCCGGCAATGTCGGCGAGCGTGCCGCGCAGCACCGTCTCGTCCGGCCATGTCGCGCGGAACACCACCGCGACCGGGCATGCCACGCCGTAGAACGGGGTCAGCTCCGCCACGACCTGCCCGATCACATGGATCGAGAGATGGATGGCGAGCGTCGCGCCGGATGCGGCGAAGGTCGCGAGCGTCTCCTTCGGCGGCATGGCCGAGGCGCGCCCCGAGGTGCGCGTCAGCACCAGCGATTGCGCGACGCCCGGCAGGGTGAGCTCGCGCTTCAGCACGGCGGCGGCGGCGGCGAAGGCCGGCACGCCCGGCGTCACCGTATAGGGAATGCCGAGCCGGTCGAGCCGGCGCATCTGTTCGCCACAGGCACTCCAGATCGAGAGATCGCCGGAATGCAGCCGCGCCACATCCTGCCCGGCGCGATGTGCTGCCTCCATCTCGGCGATGATCGCGTCGAGATCAAGCGGGGCGGTGTCGACGATGCGCGCGCCCGGCGGGCACCAGTCGAGCATCGCCTTCGGGATCAGCGAGCCGGCATAGAGGCAGATTGGGCAGGCGGCGATGAGATCGCGGCCGCGCAGCGTGATGAGGTCCGGCGCGCCCGGTCCGGCGCCGATGAAATGGATGGTCACGGCGCGCTCCGCGCCAGCGCGCAGGTGACGCGCGCGGTCGCAATACGCGGCTGCACCAGCGAGCCTCCCAGACCCGCCGCCGCGAGCGCCGCAGCCTCGGCGACCGAACCGACGCCATAGAGCGAGGCGATGCGGGTCGAGCGCGTGGCGCAGGCGGCCTCGAAACCCTTCAGCGCCTCGTCGGGAATGGCGACGAGCTCGGCAGACCGGTCGGCGGCGGCGGCGATCATGCCGGCTTCCGCGACGCGGCTCGCCAGCGTGGCGAAACGCGCGGTCTCGCTGCCCGCAAGGCCGGCGATCGCCAGCGCCTCGTCGAGGCAGGCGAGGATGTCGGCAGCCCCCGTTCCGGGCCGGATGCCGATGCCGGCGACGAGGCGGCCGCCGCTCAAGGCTTCTCGACCCGCCATTGCGTCACCGGCATCGCCGGCCGCCAGCCATGCTTGCCGCCGACGGGTGCCAGCCGGTCTATCGAAATGCGCCTGAGCGAGCCGCCATGCTCGGCATGCAGCGCGGCGAGTTTCGCCTCGCCCTCGATCGTCACGACATTGGCGACGAGCCGGCCGCCGGGCTTCAGCGCCGCCCAGGCGGCGTCGAACAGCCCGTCCTCCGTCAGCCCGCCGCCGATGAAGATCGCATCCGGCGCCTCGCGCCCGACGAAGCCTGCCGGCGCTTCGCCGAAGACATCGACGGAGAGCCCGCCGAGTTCGAGCTTGTTGCGCGCGATCCGCTCGGCGCGTTCCGGCTTCGCCTCGAAGGCGACCGCCCGGTTGCGGACATGGCGCTGGCACCATTCGACGGCGATGGAACCGGAGCCCGCTCCGACATCCCAGAGCAGTTCCCCGGCGCGCGGCGCCAGGGCAGAGAGGGTGATGGCGCGGATTTCCGATTTGGTGATCTGCCCGTCATGGGCGAACCAATCCTCGTCGAGACCGGGCGTGAGCGGCAGAATATGGGCATCGCGCCCGGCCACGACATCGACCGCGATCATGTTCAGCGGCACGATGTCGTCGAAGGCGAAGGCATCGGCCCGCGTCTCGCGCACGCGCTCCTGCGGGCCGCCAAGCTGCTCCATCACGACGAGACGGCTGGCGCCGAGGCCGCGCGCCCGCATCAGTTCGGCGACGGCGCGCGGCGTCGTCTCGTCCCACGACAGGGCGAGGATGCGCGCGCCGGGCTGCAGATGCGGCACGATCCGATAGAGCGTGCGCCCATGCAGCGAGACCAGCGCGCATTCCTCCTGCGGCCAGCGCATCCGCGTGCAGGCCATCGAAAAGGAGGAGAGCTGCGGAATGATCCGCATTTCCGCGGCCGGGATGGCGCGGCTCAGGCTGTTGCCGATGCCGTAATGAAAGGGGTCGCTGGTCGCGAGCACGCAGACCTTGCGGCCGCGCTCGGCCAGGATCTGCGGCAGCGCGTTGCGGAAGGGCTGCGGCCAGGGCCTGAGCTCGCCCCGCACGGAGCCGACGAGCGCGATGTGCCGCTCGCCACCAAAGACGATCTCGGCCTCGTTCAGCGCGGCGAGTGCCTCGCGGCTCAGGCCTGCGGGGCCGTCTTCCCCCAGCCCGACCAGCGAGAGCCAGGGCGTTGGCGCCTCGCGGCTCGACAGGGCATCCGATTCACGTAAGACTGCCGACATGACCGTCCTCATCCTTGGCGGAACGAGCGAAGCTGCTGCGCTTGATCAGCTTCTGGCTGATCAAGCTCCGGAAATCCGTGCCATTATCTCGCTGGCGGGGCACACCGTCGATCCCCGGCCGACGAATCTGCCGGTGCGCGTCGGCGGCTTCGGCGGCATCGACGGCTTGAGACAATATCTCGTCGAGCAGGGCATCGTCGCCGTCGTCGATGCGACCCATCCCTTCGCCGCGATCATGCCCTTCAACGCCGAGCATGCCTGCAAGGCGGAGGGCGTGCCGCTGTTGGCGATCCGGCGCGAATCCTGGGCGCCGCGCGCCGGCGACCGCTGGAAATCGGTGCCGGATATCGATGCCGCCGTGCAGGCCCTCGGCGAGGCGTCGCGCCGGGTCTTCCTCACCGTGGGCCGCCTCGAACTGCCGGCCTTCGCCGATGCTCCCCAGCACCGCTACCTCGTGCGCGTCATCGAGCCGATCGGCGACCGGCTGCCGGTGCCGCATGTCGACGTCATCCAGCAGCGCGGGCCGTTCGACACTGACGACGAGGAGGATCTGATGCGCCGCGAGGGTGTGGAGATCCTGGTCAGCAAGAATTCCGGTGGCCCTGCGACGGTCGGCAAGCTCGCGGCGGCGCGCCGGCTCTCCCTGCCGGTGGTGATGGTGGAGCGGCCGCCCAAGCCCGATGTCGAGACCGTCGATCATATCGATCAGGTCCTGCCCTGGCTGGTGGCGCAGGGGCTCTTCGTCACCGAGCGCGGCGTGTAGACGTAAGGCGCGGCGCCCTCGCGGGCGATCAGCCGCGTGCTCGATGCCCCGATCATCACCAGCGTCGCCATGTCGGCCGTGCCGGCTGTCGCGATCGCCTCAGCGAGCGTGAGAACGCGCAGGATCTCGTCCGGCCGCCCGACGGCACGGGCGAAGAGCACCGGCGTTTCAGCCGCGCGATGCTCCGCCGCCAGGTCCAGCGCCGCGCCGAGCTGCCAGGGCCGCGCCTTCGAGATCGGGTTGTACAGGCAGATCACGAAATCGGCGGCGAGGGCCGCCGTCAGGCGCGCCGTCACAACTTCCCAAGGCTTCAGGTTGTCCGAGAGCGAGAGCGCGCAGAAGTCGCCGCCGAGCGGTGCTCCAGCCCGCGCCGCCGCCGCCAGCATCGCGGTGATGCCGGGCTCCACCGTGATCGGGATGACCAGCCACTCCGCCGGCCCGGCTTCCAACGCCTCGAACACCGCCGCCGCCATGGCGAAGACGCCGGGATCGCCACCGGAGACGACCACGACCTTGCGGCCCTCAGCAGCCAGCTTCAGCGCGTGGGCGGCGCGCTCGACTTCGACGCGATTATCGGAGGCATGCTTGGTCCGGCCGCTCCGTTCCGGCACGCGGTCGAGATAGGGGCCGTAGCCGATGAGATCGCTGGCGGCATCGAGCGCCGCCTGCGCGGCCGGAGTGATCCATTCGGGCGTGCCGGGGCCGAGGCCGACGATGGTGAGCGAGCCTGTCGCGGTCGTGGCCTTTTTCTCTGCCTTGTCCCGCTCCGCGCCGTCATCCCGGATCGGCGCGGCTGCGCCGCTTGTCCGGGATGACGGCGGCGGTGAAACAGAATGCGAAGGACCGTCGCTCACAGCCGGCGCCCCTCGCCGGGCACCAGCACCATGGCGAAATAGGGCGCCTCGTCATCGGCCTTGTCGACGAGGCGGGCCACCACCTGCCGCTCCATGGTCGCGCGCTCGACATAGATCGCGCGCCCTTCCAGCCCGGCCGCCACGAGCGCGCGGCGCACCTTCGGCAGGTTGCGGCCGAGCTTCATGATGACGGCGGCATCCGTGTCGGCCAAACGCCGCGCCAGCTCCGCCTCCGGCAGCGTGCCGGGCAGAACGGTCATCACGTCGTCGCCCCAGGTGATCGGCGCGCCGGCCTCGGCCCAGGCGCCGGTCATGCCGGTGACGCCGGGCACGATTTCGGTCGGGAAGCGCTGGCTCAGGCGCCGCCACAGATGCATGAAGGAGCCATAGAAGAATGGATCTCCGTCGCAGAGTACGGCGAGGCTGCGCCCGGCCTGCATCTCCGCTGCGAGGCGCTCGGCGGCTTCCTCGTAGAAGGCCGCGATCGGCCCGTCATAATCGGGTTCGCCGACGCTGGCCTCGGTCGTGACGGGGAAGGCGAGTTCGATCTCGCGGGCCGAGTCGGGCGCGATGATGGCGTCGGCCGTGGAGCGGGCGTTGCCGCGCCGGCCACGCTTGCAGAAATGCACGAGACGGTCGGCCGAGAGGATGATGTCCCGCGCCCGGACGGTCATCAAATCCGGCGCGCCGGGGCCGAGGCCGACGCCGTAGAGCAGGGTCTTTTCTGTCCCGCTCACGCCGCTATTCCTTGTCCTGCGCCAGCGCATTGACGGCGGCAGCCGCCATGGCCGAGCCGCCGCGCCGGCCATGGACGACGAGGAAGGGCACGCGTCCGTCCTTCGCCAGAGCCGCCTTGGATTCCGCCGCGCCGACGAAGCCGACGGGGATGCCGATCACCGCAGCGGGCTTCGGCGCCCCGGCATCGAGCGTTTCCAGCAGCCGGAACAGCGAGGTCGGCGCATTGCCGATCACGACGATGGAGCCAGCGAGCCGTGGCTTCCACAATTCCATCGCGGCGGCGGAGCGGGTCGTGCCCATACTGGCCGCGAGCGCCGGGACCTGCGCGTCGTCCAGCGTGCAGATCACCTCGTTGCCGGCTGGCAGCCGGGCGCGCGTCACGCCGTTGGCGACCATCTTGGCGTCGCACAGGATCGGCGCGCCGCTCTTGAGCGCGGTGCGGGCGGCTTCGGCGAAGTCGACGGACATCTCGACGTCACCGGGCAGGTCGGTCATGCCGCAGGCATGGATCATGCGCACGACGACGCGCTCGGCCGCGCCGCTGAAGCGGGCAAGATCAGCTTCCGCACGGATGATCGCGAAGGAGCGCTCGTAGATCGCCGCGCCGTCCTGGATGTAATCGTAAGCCCTGCTCAACCGCGCGGTCCCGTTATACGCGCCGCATTGGTGAGCCGCGCGTGAATCTCTTCTCCGGGCTGCAATCGCGCCATGAGCGTCGAAAGGTCAAGCGTCGCGAGCGGCTTGTCCCGCGCCGTGCCGCCGAGCACGACGTCGTAACGTCCGTCTCGACCGACCAGGGTGAGGTCGGCCGCGGCCGGATGCGCGCAGGATTTTATGCAGCCCGAGACATGCAATGTGGCACCCTGAGCGAGCAAGTCGCTGGCGGCTTCGGCCAGTTTCGCGGCGTCCGCCATGGCCGGAGCTTCCGCCCGCGAGCAGGCCGGGCTCCCGGCACAGGCCTGCACCGACAGGCGCGGATCGTCATCGCGCGTGATCAATCCGAGGTTGTTTGCGAGGGCAAGCATGGCCTCGGCATCGACATGGCTGAGATTGCGGAAGGCCAAACCCCGCCAGGGCGAGAACCGGATGTCGGCCTGCTGCGTTCCAACGCCGGCACCGAGCCTATCGAGCGTCGCCGCATCGCAGCGGCCAAATGGCAGGTTGACGAGCGCCGCGAAGCGATCACCCGCCAAGGCGAAAAGCCCGGCGCGTCGAGGGGCCGGGCGGGGCGCTGGGGCAGCCGTTTCAGCCAGTCCGCCGAGGCCGGACAATGCCGCGGCGGAGAGGTCGCGCAGGCGGCGGATGCGCTCCGGAGCGGCGCTGCGTGCCCGTGCGAACCCGCGCAGGACGGTTTCCACGATGGCGGGCGCATCGAGCTCCGAAACCGGGCCGCGCCAGATCGTGTCGGCGAGCCCGACGACCACCCGGCCGGATTCGACGGCGACGAGCCGTATGTCGCAGGCAAAGCCGTCCAGCGCCTGTCGACCGCCATCATCGACGATGACGCAGAGCTTTGCTGGCAGGCCGGCAATGCTTCGCACCCGTTCCTCGATCGCCGCCGATAAAGCCGCGGCGTCGATCAAGCCCTGTCCGTCATTCCGGGGCGCGGCAACGCCGAGAGCCTGCAAACCTTGAACTTCGTCGCCAATCGTCGGGGCGCTGGAATCGCCCGCGCTTCGTCGATCCCGGCTGTGTTCATGGATTCCGGGCTCTTCGCTGCGCGAAGCCCCGGAATGACGGCAGGCGCCTGCCAGCGGCGAAACCAGCGTCAGCCGCTGCGGGCCGTCGCCCTCATGCTCGTCGACGAGGCGTTCCGCCAGCAGCCGCTCGACCAGCATCGGATGGCTTGCCGGCGTCACGCCCCTGATCTGCAGATTGGCCCGAGCCGAGATTTCGACGAGCCCGTTGCCGTGCTCCGCCGCCAGCGCCGCGATCCGCCGCAATTGCGGGGGCGTCAGTTGCGCGCCGGGCGGATGCAGGCGCACCAGCCAGCCATCGCCGGTCTCCATCGGCCTCAGCGTGCTCGGGCACCAGCCGCGCCGCAGCGCCTCTTTCGGGAGCGCGGTCATTCCGCCGCCTCCCGCGCCAGGAAGGCCCCGACCGAATTGCGCCGGCTGGTCCACAGGCCGCGCCGCGCCGCCTCGGCGAGGCGCGCGCGGATCGAGGCGGCCGCCGGGGCATTGGCGGCTTCCAGCGCCGTCCAGATTTGCGGATCGGCGCAATAGGCCTGGAACACCGCATCGAACAGCCCGTCCGCGACCGCATCCGTACTCGCCGCGAAGACGAAGAGCGTATCGACCGCCTCGGCCAGCTCGGCCGCGCCGCGCCAGCCATGGGCGAGCTGCGAAGCGATCCAGCGCGGATGCGTCAGCCGGCCATGGACGATGCGGGCGATATCCTCGGCCAGCGTGCGCACCTTCGGTGCTTTTGGGTTCGCGCTGTCGAGGCTGTAGAGCACCGGGTCGGCGCCGAGCGCCTTGGCTGCGGCTGCGAGACCGCCGATGACATCGGCCGCGCTGCTCGCTTCCAGGATATCGCGCCCCGCGGTGTCGCTGACATGGATGAAGGCATCGGAGCTGCGGATGCGGTTGGCAAAGCCGGAATCGGCCGTCGCGAGGCCCTCAGGCCCGCCATAGGCATGGTCGGAAGCCGCGAGATAGGCGGCGCCCAGCTCTTCGCGATGCGTCCAGTCGCCATCCAACGCGCGGTCGGCCATCGCCGCGCCGTAGCGGCTGGGCGCGGCGCCGTAGATGCGCGCGCCGTGCTCACCGCGCCGGCGGGCGGCGGCGGGCTCGTTCCAGTCGTCGGGCTCGTCCAGCGCGGCCACCGCTCGCGTCGCCTGATCGATCAAGGCGATCTGGCCTGGAAAGGTGTCGCGGAAGGTGCCGGATATCCGCACGGTCACATCCAGACGCGGGAATGCGAGCTTCGGCTGCGGCACGATGCTGAAGCCGGTGACGCGGGTGGAGGCATTGTCCCAGAGCGGCTCCACGCCCATCAGCGCCAGCGCATGGGCGATATCCTCTCCGCCCGAGCGCAATGTCGGCGAGGCCCAGAGATCCATCACGATCCGGCGCGGATAGTCGCCGTGATCCTGCAGGTGGCGCGACACCACCGCCTGCGCGGCCACCTTGCCGAGCCTTGCTGCGGCGCGCGTCGGAATGGCGCGCGGATCGAGCGTCGAGAGATTGCGCCCGGTCGGCAGCACGTCGGGCCGGCCGCGATGCGGCGCGCCGGCCGGGCCGGGCGGCACGAAGCGGCCGTCGAGGGCGGCGAGCAGGTTCTCGCGCTCGTTGCGGGCCGAAGCTGGGTCGATCTCGGATTGCCCGAAGACATGCAAGCCGTCGCGGAAGGGCAATTCGGCGATGTCGCAGAGATGCGCGTCGAGCCGCGTCAGCGCCTCGTTCATCTCCATGTCGGGCATGACGCCGCAGGAGGCTGCCAGTCCGCTCGCCTCGGCACGGGCGCGAATCTCGGCAGCGACGATGTCGGCGCGACGCGGGTCGAGCACCTGCGCCTGCGAGAATTCCTCGACGAGATCGCGCAGCAGGGCGACTTCCCCTTCGGGCTTGGAATCCGCCAGCGGTGGTGGCAGATGGCCGAGGGTGATGGCCGAGAGCCGCCGCCTGGCCGGCGCGGCTTCGCCGGGATCGTCGACGACATAGGGGTAGATCACCGGCAGCCCGCCGACGGCAAGGCGCGGCCAGCAGCCGGCGGAGAGCGCGACCGCCTTGCCCGGCAGCCATTCCGTGGTGCCGTGGGTGCCGAGATGGATCAGCGCGTCGACGGCCTCGGCTTGGCGGAGTGCGAGGTAGAAGGCGAGATAGCCATGGCCGGGCGGTGCGTCGGGGTCGTGATAGCGCGCCTTGCGGTCTGGCGTGGCGTCGCGCGGCGGCTGCAATGCGACAGTGAGCTTGCCGTAGCGCACGGCGCGGAAGCGGAAAGCGCCGTCGCGGCAGGTCGGATCGGCCTCGGGCGCGCCATGGCTCGCCAGAAGAGCCTCGCGCGCTGTGGCGGGGATGGTGGCGAGCCAGTCGCGATAGCCGGCAAGCGAGAGGCTCAGCTCGGCCGGGCCTGCGGTAAGGGCTGCCATCAAGCTGGCCCCCTCATCCAAATCTGCGCTGTCATCCCGGACAAGCCGCGATAGCGGCGCCGATCCGGGATTCCGGGTCTCCCTCTGGTCGCCCGGGATGACCGAGGAGGGGATATCGACGGAATACCCCGCTCCGGCCAGCAGCTTCCGGATCGCCGTCACGCTGGCGGGCGTGTCCAGGCCGACGGCGAAGCCGGCCCGCCCGCCGCGAGCAGGATAATCGGACATCACCAACGCCAGCCTGCGCTCTGCCGGTGGCTTCCGTGCCAGCGCAACCCAGCCGGCAGCGAGATCGGCGAGCGCGGCGATGCCCTCCGCGTGGGGCTCGAGCCGGCGCGTGGCGAGGCCGGTCGCCGGATCGGTCGCCTCCGCCTTAAAGGCGACGGGGATAGCGCCGATGCGGCCGTCGAATTCCGTTAGCGCCACCTGCATGGCGAGATCGGCAGCCGAGAGGCCACGCGGCGATGCGTCCCAGGCCTCGCGTGGGCTGCCGACCGGCACGGCCTGCAGGATCGGACAGGCGGCGGCATCGAGCACGAAGTCGTCGCCCTCGCGCGCCGAGAAGGCTGTGGTGGTGACGATCAGCGCCGGCTTGCGCAGTGCGATCAGTGCCGCGAGCTCGGCTGTAACGGCCGGGTCCTTCAGGCTCGTCAGCGCGAGCGGCAGTGCCGCCAGGCCGCGGCCGGCCAGTTCAGCGGCGATGGCCTCGCCCATGGCGGTGTCGCCCGCCGCGACGCCGGAGCGGTAGAGCAGGATCGGGACCAGCGGCCGGTCGGCCGGGATTGCGGCGAGCGCGTCCCGCCAAGGCAGGGGCGCACCGCCTTCGCTCAATGCGAAGAAGGATGGCAGGGCGATGGGTGCAAGGTCGGCGGCGTCCCGCCGGCCCTCATCCGCCTGCCGGCACCTTCTCCCCCGAGGGGAGAAGGGCGCGATTGCCGCCGCTTCATCCTTCTCCCCCCGGGGGAGAAGGTGGCCCGGCGAAGCCGGGTCGGATGAGGGTCGAAGCGCCGTCAGATATCCTTCGATCCGCCTCAGCAGCCGGCGCATGTTCTCGGCGCCGCCGCCGGCCTGGAAATAGGCCAGAAGCCCTGCCGCAAGCTCCGCCGGCACCGTCGCATACTCGGTCAGCCGCGGATCGGCACGCTCGTCGCCCGGCAGGATCGCGAGCGGAATGTCTTGCTCGCGGCAGGCCGCGCCCAGCCGCTCGATACCGTAACGCCAGTAATCGAGCCCGCCGAGGCAGCGCACCAGCACGAAGCGGCACTGCGCCGCGGTCTTCTCGATCAGGAAATCGACGGAGAGCGGGTGCTTCAGCCGCCGCAGCGGCGCGAGCCGCAGCGACAGGTTGCTGTCACCTGCCGCCACCGCCAGCGCCGAAAGGTCGCTGTCGGTGAAGGAGAGCACGAGCAAATCTCCCGGCGGCAGGGCGAGATCGACGGCGTCCCCGCCGTCGTCGAGCCTGATCTCGCTGGTCGGGAGGAGGTGCATCGCCCGATGTTACGCCCCCGCGAGGGCCGCTTCCACGGCCTTGAGATCGAAGCCCTTGAGCCCGATCACGGTCAGCCGCCCGTCGCGGGCCTCGCCAGCGCCCCAGGGCCGGTCGAAATGATGGCCGACGCGCCGGCCGACGCCCTGCACGACGAGGCGCATGGGCTTGCCCGGCACGGCGGTGAAGCCCTTGAGGCGCAGCACGCCCTCGGCCTCTGCCGCCCTCGCGACGCGCGCCGTCAGCTCTTCCGGCGTGAGCCCCGCCGGCAGCGGCACGGCGACCGAGTCGAAATCGTCATGGTCGTGATCGTGCTCGCCCTCGCCGTGATGCGAGGGGCGGGCGGCGAGATCGCTCTCGGCGGCGGCGCTCAAGCCCACGATCAGCGCCGGCTCGACCTTGCCATTGATGGTCTCGACGATTTTGATCGCCTTCGGCAGATGCTCGGCGATTTCGGCCTTGACGCGGGCGCGGCCGGCTTCGTCGACGAGGTCGCTCTTGTTGAGCAGGATCAGGTCGGCACAGAGGATCTGGTCCTCGAACACCTCTTCCAGCGGATTGTCGTGCTCGACGGACGCATCGGCCGCCTTCTGCGCCGCCAGCGCCTCCGGATCATCAGCGAACTGGCCCTCGGCCACCGCCGGGCCGTCGACCACGGCGATGACGCCGTCGACCGTGACGCGGGCGCGGATCGCCGGCCAGTTGAAGGCCTGCACCAGCGGCTTCGGCAAGGCGAGGCCGGAGGTCTCGATCAGGATGTGCTCGGGCGGGTTCGGCCGGTTCAGCAGCTTTTCCAGCGCCGGCACGAAATCATCGGCGACGGTGCAGCAGATGCAGCCGTTCGGCAGCTCGACCACGTCCTCGTCGCTGCAGCCGGCGATGCCGCAGCCTTTCAGGAATTCGCCGTCGAAGCCGAGATCGCCGAATTCGTTGACGAGCACGGCGAGCTTCTTGCCCTGCGCGTTCTCGAGGAGATGGCGCACCAGCGTGGTCTTTCCGGCGCCGAGGAAGCCGGTGATGATCGTGCAGGGCGTCTTGCCGAGGGTGGCGGTCTGCGGAGCGTTCATGGGTTTATCCTTGCTGGCGCGCCGGCATGGGCGGCACGCGTGCGACCACGCCCTTGCGGAAGGACTGGGGCCGCTCTTTCCAGGGAACGATGCCGTTGGTGCTGGCGGCATAGGCCTCCGCCGCGCCGACGATCTCGTCGAGATGGGTTTCTGTATCCAGGTCGCCGATCAGATAGGTCCATTTGCCGTCGGCCGCGAAGGCGACGGTGCAGGGCCGCTTGCAGACGGCGAGGCATTCGACGGGCACCACCGGAATGGCACTGCCCTTGGCTGCGAGCTGCGCGGCCAGCGCTTCGGCGAGCGCCAGCCCCGGCTGGTCGTAACCCTCCGGGAGGTCGGCGCGCGCCCGTCTGCAAACCGTGCAGACATGGATGGTGAGGTCGCCCTCGGACATGTGGCTTGCCTTTCGCGCGGCGCCCGAAGGCGCCGCTATCCTCAGGCCGCGGCGGCGCGGCGGCTCACCCAGGGCCAGAGCACGCCGACCATGAAGCCGGTCGCGAGCCAGAGCGCGGCCTGGATGCCGAGCGAGAGCGCCGCGAAATGCGCCGCGACCTCGGCCGGGACCTTGCTCTCCGGCGCGGCCGGATGCGGCGCACCGACGATGTGCGGCAGCAGGATCACGACAACGGCGAGCAGCTTGAGCCAGGGCGCGTCGAAGCGCAGGAACACGAACAACCCGATGGCCGTGGCGATCGCGGTTGCGAGCCACCAGAGCTGGCGCTGTTCCAGCGCGGCGGATGCCGCACCCGGCAGCTCCGGCGCCAGCCCCATCGCCGGCACGAGGCCGAAGGCGAGGAAGCCGCAGGCGCCCCAGATCAGGGCACGGCGCTGATCGATGGTCTCCCCGGCCGCGATCATGCCGGCGAGCAGCAGCGCGGCGAAGCCGATCGCGGTCGCGATCGTGACCGAGCTGGTGAAGAGCGTGCGCTGGAGGCCGTCCGCCGGCTTCCATTCGGCATGCTCATGGCCGGGCGCATCGCCCGCCGGGCCATGCGCGAGGATGATTTTCGCCTCGCCGTCGAAAGCGGCGAGCGTCGGCGCTTTCAGCGCGAGCGCCGCCTCATAGGTCTCGGCCTTGAGGATAAGCGGGGTGGTGGTGACATGCTGCAGGGCGGCGACGATCAAGCCAGCCAGAAGCCCGGCCAGGATGCTGACCGTGAGAACACGCGTGACCATGATGGCTTTCCCTCAGTGGCAGGGAAAGGCGAGGCCGTGACGGGTATCGTGCGCGGCGTTATGGACATTGGTCGAGGCCGCGAAGCCGGTCGTATAGATCAGCGCGACGCCGATCACGAGCGCGGCGGCAACCGCCTTGACGCGTTCGGAAACGCTGAGTGTGGGAGTGGAAACCGAAACCGTGTTCATCATGCTCTCCGTAGCCGCCCCGCCGGCAGCTGGTTGGATCTTTGCGGGTCGACGGCAGGTCTCCTGGCTCGCGGGTTAGACGTCCTGCGCCGCCTTCCCGGAGCGTTGGCTCCAGTGGCCGATGGCGAAGGACACCCGCTTACAGTTGCGGGGGCAGCCGCGGCATTGGGCAGAGCAAGCCCGCACCGCGTTCCCTTTTCACCTCCTCGCGGAGGCACCGTCAGCGACGATCATTAGCCTTCGGGATGCTGCTGTGCAATGCAGGGTGCGCCGCAAGCGCGTCATTCTCGGCCTTGACCCGAGAATCTCATGCAGGAAGAGGCTCGCGCGCCTCCTTCGGGGTGGGATGCCCGGGTCAAGCCCGGGCATGACGACAGGGGGCGGCGCCGAAGGACCTGCCCATGGACTTGCCCCATCTCTCCCTCATCCTCGGTGGCGCCCGCTCCGGCAAGAGCCGCCATGCCGAGTCGCTGATCGAGGCTTTGCCGGCGCCCTGGACCTACATCGCGACCGCCCAGGGCTATGACGACGAGATGCGCGAGCGCATCGCCGAGCATCGGATGCGCCGGCCCCCGGGCTGGCTGACGGTCGATGCGCCGCTCGATCTGGCGGAAGCGATCGCCGAACAGCCGGCCGGGCAGCCGATCCTCGTGGATTGCCTGACGCTTTGGCTGACCAACCTGATCCTCGCCGAACGCGATACCGCTGTTGCCGGGGCCGCGCTTATCAGTGCATGCGAGCAGGCTTCCGGCCCCATCGTGCTGGTCTCCAACGAAGTCGGCCTCGGCATCGTGCCCGAGAACGCGCTCGCCCGGCGCTTCCGCGACGAGGCCGGGCGGCTGCATCAGGCGCTTGCGGCACGCGCCGGCCGCGTGGTCTTCATGGTCGCCGGATTGCCGATGCGAGTGAAGTGAGCCGAAGACATGACGCGGGATATCGACGCTGACGAAGCCGCCCGCCACAAGGCGAAGATGGAGAAGCGCAAGGCGGTTCAGGACGCCGAAATCGCCTCCAAGACGGTCGAGAAGGGCCTGCTCATCGTCAATACCGGTCCCGGCAAGGGCAAGTCGACGGCGGCCTTCGGCCTGATCCTGAGGGCGCTCGGCCATGGCTGGCGCATCGGCGTGGTGCAGTTCATCAAGGGCGCCTGGTCGACCGGCGAGCGCAAGGCGCTCGAAGCCTTCGGCGATCAGGTCAGCTGGCACAGCATGGGCGAGGGCTTCACCTGGGAAACGCAGGACAAGGCCCGCGACATCGCCGCCGCCGAGCGGGCCTTCGCCAAGGCGAGGGAATTGATGGCCGATCCGGAGATCAGGCTGCTGGTGCTGGACGAGCTCAATATCGCCTTGCGCTACGATTACCTGCCGCTCGCCGATGTCGTGGCGACGCTCAAGGCTCGCCGGCCCGACCTCCACGTCGTCGTCACCGGTCGCAACGCCAAGCCGGAACTGATCGAGGCCGCCGACCTCGTCACCGAGATGACGCTGGTGAAGCATCACTTCGCCGCCGGCGTGAAGGCGCAGCAAGGTATCGAGTTCTGAGCCTCTTTCGGGGGGCGCAGAAAGAAGCTTGCCGTCTTTCTCGGGGTAAATCGACCCAACCCATTCCAGCAGACGAAGACGGGTAGGAGAGCGCGGGAACCCCTCTCCTGTAAGGAGAGCGGAGGGGTGAGCTGTTTGGAGGGGCATCGCTAGCCCGAGCCCAACCGCGCCGTGAGCACTCGCGTCCCTGGTCCAGCGGCCTCCACCTCATCCTGCCCGCTCCTTCCAGGAGAGGGTTCCCGCGCCTCCATTGCCCGATCGATTACCCTTGCTGGCGGACACTTGACGGAATGGGGTTCCTCTTCATATTGAATTTGAATTCAGATTCAATTTCGAGATCGTGCATGGTCGATGGAACCCCGAAACAACCGCGCAAGGCGGGCAAGCGTGAGGCGATCCTCTCCGCCGCGCGCCGGATCGTCTCGGAGGTCGGCTTCCAGGAAACATCGATTGCCGCAGTGGCCTCCGCCAGCGGCGTCTCCACCGGCAGCGTCTATTCGTATTTCTCCTCCAAGGCCGAGCTGATGGCCCAGATCGTCGCGGCGGTGTCCTCGCGAGAACTCGCCGTGCTGCGCGAGATCGCCGCGAGCGATGCGCCGGTCACCGAGCGCCTGACGTCGGCAGTCGAAGCTTTCGCCCGGCGCGCCTTCGCCAATCGCCGTCTCGCCTGGTCGATGATCGCCGAACCCGCCGATCCGGCCGTCGATGCGACGCGGCTCGACTATCGCCGTGAGATCGCCGGCATCTTCCGCGCACTTGTCGTGGAAGGCGAAGGGCAGGGCGCTTTCCGTCCCGTCGATCCCGACGCCGCCGCGGCGATGATCGTCGGCGGCTTCATGGAAGCGCTGATCGGCCCGCTTTCGCCCGAGCGGCCGATCACCGCCGAACGCGGCCGCGAGATCGCTGCCGCGCTCGCCGATCTCTCCCTCGCCGCGCTGATCTCCCGTGAAGGACAGGCCGCATGACCGCTCTCGATGCATACGGCTACGACACCCACGAGGTGCTGAACCAGGCCCCGGCGCTGGCGGATTACGACGCCTACGCGGCGGACCCCGCGCTCGGACGCATCCTCGACATGTTCGGCGCCGGCTGGTTCCGCGAGCAGGCGAGCGTGGTCGGCGGCCATGTCGGCTCGCAACGCGTGCAGGATCTGGCGCGGCAGGCCAATCGCAGCCTGCCGGAACTGCGGACGCATGATCGCTGGGGCCGGCGCGTCGACCAGATCGAATTCCACCCCGCCTGGCATGAGCTGATGGGGCTCGCCATGCGCGACGAGTTCCATTCGCTCTGCTGGACCAAGCCGCGCTCCGGCGCGCAGGTGGCGCGCGCCGCGGTCTCCTATCTCTGGAACCAGGGCGAGAACGGCATCTGCTGCCCGCTCGGCATGACCTATTCGGCGATCCCCGTCCTGCAGCGCGACCCCGCGCGCTGGGCCGAGTTCGGCAAGCTGATCACCTCCTCCGACTACGATCAGCGTCCGCTGCCGGCAGCGCAGAAGCGCGGCGGCACGGTCGGCATGGCGATGACCGAGAAGCAGGGCGGCTCCGACCTGCGCCAGACCCAGACCGTCGCCACGCGCAACGCCGACGGCACCTATTCTCTCACCGGGCATAAATGGTTCTTCTCCGTCCCGCATTCGGATGTGTTCCTGACGCTGGCGCGGACCGAGGAGGGCGTCTCCTGCTTCGTCGTGCCGGGCTGGCTGCCGGACGGTTCGCGCAACCGGCTGCAGATTCAGCGGCTCAAGGACAAGTGCGGCAACAAGTCGAACGCCTCCTCCGAGGTCGAATTCCGCGGCGTCATCGCTCATCTCATCGGCGAGCCCGGCCATGGCATCCGCGCCGGGCTGGAGATGAACCACTACACGAGGCTCGATTTCGCCGTCGGCTCGGCCGGGCTGATGCGCCATGCGGTCGCGCAGGCGGCGCATCACACCGCCCATCGCCGCGCCTTCCAGAAGGCGCTGATCGACCAGCCGATCATGACCAATGTGATCGCCGACCTCGCTCTGGAGGCCGAAGCCGCCGCCTGGATCGCCTTCCGCTTCGTCCATGCGCTCGATCGCGAGGGCGGGAGCGAGGCGGAAAAGCTGATCGGCCGCATCGGCGCGCCGATCGCCAAATACTGGAACTGCAAGCGCGCCACGCCGGTGGTGGTCGAGGCGCTGGAATGCCATGGCGGCAACGGCTTCATCGAGGACCATCTGATGGCGCGGCTCTATCGCGAGGCGCCGCTCAACGGCATCTGGGAGGGCACGGGCAACGTCGTCTGCCTCGACGTTCTCCGCTCGATCCGCCGCTATCCGGATTGCGTGCCGGCCCTGCTCGACGAATTGCGCGCCGCGCGCGGCAACGATCCGCGCTACGATGCCTTCCTGGCCGAATTGGAGACCGATCTCGTCGACGTGCTCCGCCACGAGCATCTGGCGCGGCGCTTCGTCGAGCGCATGGCGCTTGGCTTGTCGGCCTCGCTGCTGATCCGCCACGCGCCGCATGCGGTGGCGGACGCTTTCGTCGCCTCGCGGCTGGCAGGCGGCTGGTCGGGCCATTTCGGCTCGCTGCCCGTGGGAGCCGATCTTCAGGCGATAGCGCGCCGCGCCGTGCCGTTGCCGGAGTGAAGTCCGGGGCGACGAACGGCACTCGCCGCTAACGGGTTTTACGAGAACCGCGCCCGTCATTCCGGGGCGGGCCGAAGGCCCGAGCCCGGAACCCATGAACACCGTCCGATGGACGTCATGCCGGAGTGTCGGCGCCTTCTCCCGAAAACCCTGTGTCCATGGGTTCCAGGCTTATCGCTGCGCGATGCCCCGGAATGACGGTGTGTTTCCGGAGCAAGTTGATCGTCGGAGTCAAAGCAGCGCGATAGCCGCCAGCAGCGCCGCGAGCGCCCACAGCAGGCCGCAGGCGCGTCGGTACAGCGCAAGCGCGCGCCGGATGTCAGCGGCGTTTGCTTCCGCCCGACCATCGCCCATCCAGTGATCGTCGATGCGGGTATCGCCATAGACGCGCGGGCCCGCCAGCCGCAGCCCGAGCGCACCGGCCATGGCCGCCTCCGGCCAGCCGGCATTGGGCGAGCGGTGCTTGCCGGCGTCGCGCCGCAGGGCTCGCCAGGCACCGCCGGCATCCACCGTCCGGTCAAGTGCCGCCGCAACGATCAGCAGCAGCGCCGTCAATCGCGAGGCCGGCAGGTTGACGAGGTCGTCGAGCCGCGCCGCGGCCCAGCCGAAGGCGAGGTGACGCGGCGTGCGATGGCCGATCATCGAATCGGCCGTGTTGATCGCCTTGTAGGCGGCGATACCCGGCAGGCCTCCGATGCCGAGCCAGAAGGCCGGCGCGGTGATGCCGTCGGAGAAGTTCTCCGCGAGACTCTCGATGGCGGCGCGCGCCACCCCGGCCTCGTCCAGCGTGTTCGGATTGCGCCCGACGATCATCGAGACGGCCTTCCGGCCGCCTTCCAGGCCCTCGCGCTCCAGCCCCTCGGCCACGCGGGCGACGTGTTCGTAAAGGCTGCGCTGGGCGATCAGCGTCGAGGCGACGAGCGCGAGCGGGATGAGGCCGAGCGGCCAGAAGGCCAGGCAGAAGCGCTGGAGCAGCAACGCGGGAGCGATCGTGGCCGCGAGCAGCAGCGCCAGCGCCAGCACGCCCATGGCCTTGCGGGTGACGAAGGACGAGGCCTCGCGGTTCAGCGCCCGGTCCAGCGCTCCAATCAATCGCCCGATCCAGGTGACGGGATGGCCGATTGCGGCATAGAAGCGCTCGGGATAGCCGAACGCCGCCTCGATCGTAAGCGCGAGCACGAGCAGCGGCAGGCTGGCGGAGAGGTTCATGCGGGGCGCGGGCGCGATCGTGGCTGAGGACGACATCTGGCATGGCGGCGATCTCGCCACGGCCCGCGCGCTCTTTCCGGATGCGCCGCAACCGTGGATCGATCTCTCCACCGGGATCAATCCGATCCCCTATCCGCTTCCGGCGCTGCCGTTAAGCCTCTGGACGCGCCTGCCCGGCGCCGATGACGAGGCCGCGCTCATCGCCGCCGCCCGCGCGGCCTACCGGGTGCCGGACGGCGCAGGCATCGTCGCGGCGCCCGGCACGCAAATCCTGATCGAGCTGCTGCCGCATCTCGCGCCGGCCGGGCCCGTCGCCATCCTCGGTCCGACCTATGCGGAACACGCCCATGCCTGGCGCAAGGCGGGCTTCACGGTGATGGAGGCGGCATCGCCCACCGAGGCGGCTGCGACCGTCGTCGTGGTCAATCCCAACAACCCCGATGGCCGCATGCTCTCGCGAACGGAACTCGCCGGCCTCGCCGTCCGCTGTGCCGCGCGCGGCGGCCTGCTCGTCGTCGACGAGGCCTTCGCCGATTTCACGCCGGAGACGAGCCTCGTGCGGGATTTGCCCGCTGGCGCGCTCGTCCTGCGCTCCTTCGGCAAGACCTATGGGCTCGCAGGCCTGCGTCTCGGCTTCGCCATCGGCGCTGCCGATCTGATGGCGCGGCTCCGAGCATCGCTCGGGCCCTGGTCGGTGGCGGGACCTGCCTTGCACGTCGGCGCGCAGGCCCTCGCGGATCGCGATTGGCTCGCCAGGGCCGGCGCAGATCGCAGCCGTGATGCCGCACGCCTGGACGCGCTGCTCGCGCCGTATGGCCGCATCGTGGGCGGCACCAGCCTGTTCCGCCTGTTGGAGACGCCGACTGCATCGGCACTCTTCGTCCGCCTCGGCCGCCACGGCATCTATGTCCGCCGCTTTCAGAGCGCACCCGACCGTTTGCGCTTCGGCCTGCCCGGCGACGAGGCCGCGTGGTCGCGCTTGCAGGCGGCGCTCATTGATGCGCCCGAAACATCGCCACCAGCGTGAAGCTTGCATGCGGCGAGCGCGGGGACAGAAGCCGGCGCGGCGGCTAACGTCCACTGACGGATTCGGGGAGAGACGACGCATGGCATTGCTGCCGCCGGAAGGCGAATTGACGATAGGCTTCGCGCACGCCGCCTATCAGCTCAGGGACGAATTCGCCCGCCGCAATCGCGCCGCCCGCAGCTTCGAGGTCCGCAGCCTCGACGAATTGCGCGAGCGCGGGCCGGAGGCGGATATCATCGTCGTCTCCGGCATGTGGCGTAACGATCTGTTGCCGAGGCTGCCGAAGCTGCGCTTCATCCAGTCGGTCAGCGCCGGCACCGAGCAGTTCGACAAGGCGGCGCTCGGCGCAGCCGGTGTCCGTCTCGCCAGTGCACAGGGCGGCAACGAGCGCGCCGTGGCCGAGCATGCGATGTCGCTGATCCTGGCGCTGACCCGGCAAATCCATTTCGCCCGGGACAATCAGGCAAAGCAGTCCTGGCGGCCGATGATCGGCGATCGCGCGCGCCGCGAGGATGAGCTCGGCGGCAAGACGCTGGTCGTCGTCGGGCTCGGCCGCATCGGCCTGAGGCTGGCGAAGCTCGCGGCGGCCTTCGACATGCGCGTCATCGGCGTGCGCCGCAGCCCCGAGCCGCAGCCGCATGTCGAAGCGATCGTCCATCCCGACAAGCTTGCGGAAACAGTGGCGCAGGCCGATTTCGTCGCGCTGACCTGCCCGCTGACCCCCGAGACGGAAGGGCTGGTCGACGCCCGCATCCTCGCGGCGATGAAGCCCTCCGCCTACCTGATCAATGTCGCGCGTGGCCGCGTGGTCGACGAAGCCGCGTTGTTGGATGCCCTCGGCAATGGCGGGATCGCCGGTGCCGGGCTCGATTGCTTCCATGACGAGCCGCTGCCGGCGGCGTCGCCGTTCTGGCGCCTGCCGCAGGTCATCGTCACCCCGCACAGCGCCGGCGAGACCCGCGCCTATGAGAGCAATGTCATCGATATCCTCATCGACAATCTGGATCGTCTCGCACGCGGCGACGCAGGCCTGCGCAACCAGATCGTCTGACCGGGGCAGATGACGGCCATGGCTTCGCCCAGATTTCTTCGGCCCGGCGGGCCGTCGCTCATCGTCGCGCTCGGCGTCACGCAGGTCTTCGGCTATGGCGCGCTCTACTACGCCTTCACCGTGCTGGCGCCGCGCATCACCGAAAGCTTCGGCTGGCCGCCGGAATGGACCTATGGCGGTCTGGCGGCCGGGCTCTTCCTCGGCGGCGCCGTCGCCCCGGTGACCGGCAGCCTGATAGACCGCTACGGCACGCGGCTGGTGATGACGGTGGGATCGGCCTTGGCCGGGCTGTCCCTGCTGGCGCTGGCGGAGGCGCGGGGCATCGTCAGCTACGTCGCGGCCATGGTCGCGCTGCAGGCGGTGACCACCGCGGTCTTCTACGATGCGGCCTTCGCTGCGCTGACGCAGGCGCGCGGCGGCCAGGCACGGCGCGCCATCAGCCAGCTCACCCTGATCGGCGGCTTCGCCTCGACCCTGTTCTGGCCATTGACCAGCAGCCTGCTGGCGGTCCTCGACTGGCGCGGCGTCTACAGGCTCTACGGCCTGTCGCAGATCCTGGTCTGCATGCCGTTGCACCTCCTCTTCCTGCCGGGGCGGGTGAAGCGTCCGGTGGCGGCGCATGCCTCTGGCGCAGCCGCATCGGCCCCGGCGGAACCCGAAACGGCCTATCTCACGGGCGATGCCCGCCGCCGCGCCTTCCTGTGGCTGGCGCTGGCCTTTTCGCTGCAGGGCTTCGTCGTCTCGGCCATGGCGATCCACCTGCTGACGCTGCTGCGCGGCTTCGGCCTCGGCGCTGCGGTCGCGGTCGGCATCGGCGCGATGCTCGGGCCCTCTCAGGTGGCGGGGCGATTGGTCGAGATGCTGTTCGGCCGCGCCGTCTCGCCGGTCACCACCGCCTGGGTTTCCGCCTGCCTGATGCCGCTTGGTCTTGCGCTGCTGCTGGTCGGCGGATCGCTGCCGGTGGTCGCCGGCCTCTTTGCCGTTGCCTTCGGCATCAGCATGGGGCTGAGTTCGATCGTGCGCGGCACGGTGCCGTTGCAACTGTTCGGGCCGGTCGGCTTCGGCGCGACGATGGGCAAGCTCTCGGCGCCCGGCCTCGTCATCAAGGCGGCGGCGCCGCTGGCCTTCGCCGTGGCGCTGGAGCGCGGCGGCGTGACGGTCTCGACGCTGCTGCTGATCGCCTTCTCGGCCCTGGCTGCCGTCGCGCTCTTCCTGCTGGCACGCAGCCGGCGCTGAGCTTTCAGGCCAGCAGCCCCTGCCACCAGCGCCGGGCGGCATCGCGCGTGCGGATGGCGAAGGCATAGGCGGCCGATGCCCGCACCCAGCTCAGAACCTGGTCGCGTATGCGGATCACGATCCCCATGATCCCTGCGAACCAGCCATAGCTCATCAGCTTCTCGCGCCCGGCATGATAGATGCGCTCGACGATCAGGAAGCTGGCGAGATGGGCGAGGCCGAGCACGATCAGCCCCGGCCAGAAGGCGCCGCGTGCCATCATGACGAGGCCGAGCAGCTTCAGCGGCTCGGCGATGGCGAAGGGCACGGCGAGCGCCAGCAGCACGAGCGGGCGCGGCAGCCCGGCCACGGCTTCCTCGAGGCGATGAACCAGCCGCAGCGATGAAAACCAGCGGATGAGCGGCCGGTAGAGCGGCCGCGCGACCTCGTCGATGATGATGAATACCGTCAGGACCGCGCGGACGATCCCGAGCGCGAGCCGCTTGGGCAGGCTCCTGTCGTTCGAAACTGGGGGCATGGCGTGATCCGGCGTGAAGCCGTCCTTAATAGGCCGGTCTTTATGGCGTTTCGAAGCCCGAAACGAAGATCGCGAGAGCCTCTCACGCTTTGAAGCGTGCTGCGTTTTCGTGGAAACGCGAGTCATCCCGGACGGAGCGAAGCGCAGATCCGGGATCCATGCCTGACGATTGTTGGACACGCTCTGGCATGGATCCCGGGTCAAGCCCGGGATGACGTCGCGGGTCTGTAGAAATCAGCAAATCTTTGCGGTGCAACTCAGCTGCGCGCGTCCTCCTTGAGCATCGCCACGCCCTTCTCGGCGATCATCATGGTCGGGTTGGCCGTGTTTCCCGAGGTGATGGCCGGCATCACCGAGGCGTCGATGACGCGCAGGCCCGTGACGCCTCGCACTCTCAAGCGCTCGTCCAGCACGGCGCCGGGATCGTCGTCGCGCCCCATCCTCGCCGTGCCGACCGGGTGGAAGATCGTGGTGCCGAGCTTGGCGGCAGCGTCCAGCAGCGCTTCGTCCGAGTCGGCCTCCGCGCCCGGCAGGTATTCCTCCGGCTGGAAGCGTGCCAGCGGCGCCTGCGCCACGATCCGCCGGGTCAGCTTCAGCGCGTCGATCGCGACCTGCCGGTCCTCCTCGGTGTCGAAATAGTTAGGGGAGATCACCGGCGTGTCGTGCACGTCGGCGGAACGGAGATGGACGCTGCCGCGGCTGGTCGGCCTGAGATTGCAGACACTCGCCGTGAACGCGTCGAAGGGGTGCAAGCCCGAGCCCCAGCTGTCGAGCGAGAGCGGCTGGAAATGGTATTGCAGGTTTGCCGTCGCATAATGCGGCGCGGATTTGGCGAAGGCGCCGACCTGCGAGGGCGCCATCGTCAGCGGGCCGGAGCGCAGCGCCGCCCATTGCAACGCCATCAGCGGGCGCCGCCAGACCTTGGCGTAGTCGCTGTTCAGCGTCTTGACCCCCTGGACCTTGTAGACCGGCCGGATCTGGAGATGGTCCTGCAGGTTCTCGCCGACGCCGGGCGCATCCACCAAGGTCTCCAGCCCGAGGCTCTGCAGGCGCGTGCCATTGCCGATACCGGAGCGTTCGAGCAGCAGCGGGGAGGCGATAGCGCCGGCCGAGAGCACGACCTCGCCGCTGACCTCGACCCTCAGCTTCTCCTCGCTGGGTGTTCCCAGGCCATGGGTGAATTCGACCGCCTTGGCCCGGCCGTTCTCGAAGACGATGCGCTCGACATGGACGCGCGTCTCCAGCCGCAGGTTGGTGCGGTCGCGCTGTTCCAGCAGCGGCTTCAAGAAGGCGCGATAGGCGCTCAAGCGGCGCCCGCGCCGCTGGTTCACCTGGAAATAGGATGATCCCTCGTTGTCGCCGGTGTTGAAATCCGGGATCTTGGCGATGCCGGCAGCCTCGGCCGCGTCGCGGATGGCGTCGAGGATCGCCCAGCGCACGCGCGGATGCTCGACGCGCCATTCCCCGCCGGCCTTGTGCAGCCCGCCGGGCGGCGGCGCGATATGGTCCTCATGCCTGAGGAAATAGGGCAGCACCTCGTCCCAGCCCCAGCCGGTCAGCCCGAGCTGGCGCCAGCCGTCATAATCGGCCGCCTGGCCGCGCATATAGACCATGGCGTTGATCGCCGAGGAGCCGCCTACGACCTTGCCGCGCGGATAGGCCAGCGCCCGCCCGCCGAGGCCGGGCTGGGGCTCGGTCTGGAACAGCCAGTCGGCGCGGGGATTGCCGATTGCGAAGAGATAGCCGACCGGAATGTGGAGCCAAATCCAGTCGTCCAGCCCGCCCGCTTCCAGCACGAGGACCTTGGTGTCCGGATCGGCCGCGAGGCGGTTGGCGACGACGCAGCCGGCCGATCCTGCGCCGATGACGACGTAGTCGAAGCTGCCGATCAGGCGGCGGTCGGAAGGCACGGCGTCGGACATGGCGTTTCCCGGGGGTGCGGCGGCTGCGATGTCCGCTCTTCGATCCCTGAGGGATACTGTGCGCCATGCCGGCCGGCAATCGCACGGGCTTGCGACGTTCGGCCCATCTGCGGATGGGACGGAGCGCCCGGTTCGGCGCGTTCGGCCGTCCATGTCGCCGCATCGGCGCAGCCCTGCCGGCGCCCGGCTTGCTTACCGCCTCGCGCCTGCGCGATAAGCGGTGCAGGCCGGCTCGCTGCCTGTCGGCCCGACGGAGTGACGATGAGCTTCCGCAACATTCACGCCCACGGCCTCGTCCGGATCGCATGCGCCGCGCCGCGGCTGAAGGTTGCCGATCCCGCCTTCAATGTGGCGGAGACCATCGCGCTGCTGCGCCGAGCCGATGAAGGCGCCGCCTCGCTCTGCTTGTTTCCGGAACTCGGCATCAGCGCCTATGCGATCGACGACCTGCTGCAGCAGAACGCGCTGCTCGACGCGGTGCGTGAGGCCCTGTCGCGGCTCGTCGAGGAAAGCCGGAGCCTGCGCTGCGTCGCGGTCGTCGGTGCGCCCCTGCGCGTCGAGGGGCGGCTGTTCAACTGCGCCGTCACGATCCATCGCGGCCGCATCCTCGCCGCCGTGCCGAAGACCTATCTGCCGAACTACCGCGAATTCTACGAGCGCCGGCAGTTCGCCTCGGGCGAGCGCGCCGGTGCGCTCTATATCGATCTCTGCGGCCAGGAGGTGCCTTTCGGCACGGACATCCTGCTCGCCGCTTCCGACATCCCCGATCTCGTCGTCCATATGGAGATCTGCGAGGACGTCTGGACGCCGATCCCGCCGAGCTCCTTCGCCGCGCTCGCCGGCGCGACCGTGCTGCTCAACCTCTCGGCTTCAAACGTCACCATCGGCAAGTCGGACTGGCGCCACTCTCTTTGCAAGGCGCATTCAGGGCGCTGCATCGCCGCCTATGCCTACTCCGCCGCCGGCACCGGCGAATCGACCACCGATCTCGCCTGGGACGGGCAGGCGATGATCTACGAGAACGGCGAGCTGCTGGCCGAGGCCGAGCGCTTCGCCGCCGAGCCGCAGCTCATCCTCGCCGATATCGACCTCGAGCGGCTGGCGATGGACCGCATCCGCCAGAACACCTTCGGCGACAGCGCCGACATGCATCGCGACAGGCTCGGCTTCCGCCGTATCGACTTCACGCTCGATCCGGATCGCGGCTCGGATCTGGGCCTCGCCCGCACGATCGAGCGCTTCCCCTTCGTGCCGAATGACGATGCCCGGCTGAACGAGCTTTGCTTCGAGGCCTACAACATCCAGTCGCACGGGCTGCGCAAGCGGCTGGAGAGCACGCGGCTCGACAAGGTGGTGATCGGCGTCTCCGGCGGCCTCGATTCGACGCAGGCGCTGATCGTCGCGGCCCATACCTTCGATGCGCTCGGCCTCCCCCGGCAGAACATCCTCGCCTACACCCTGCCGGCCTTCGCCACGAGCAAGGACACCAAGGACAACGCCTGGCGGCTGATGAGATCGCTCGGTGTCAGCGCCGAGGAGATCGACATGACGCCGGCCTGCCGGCAGATGCTGATCGATATCGGCCATCCCTTCGCCAAGGGCGAGCCGGTCTACGACATCACCTTCGAGAACGTGCAGGCGGGCGCCCGCACCTCCGTGCTGTTCCGCCTCGCCAACCGGCACAACGCGCTGGTGATGGGCACCGGCGACCTTTCGGAGCTGGCGCTCGGCTGGTGCACCTATGGCGTCGGCGATCACATGTCGCATTACAACGTCAACGGCTCAGTGCCGAAGACGCTGATCCAGCATCTCATCCGCTGGGTGGCGCAATCCGGCCGCTTCGGTGCGGAAGCCTCGGCTGTGATGCTCGACATCCTCGCCACCGAGATTTCCCCCGAGCTGGTGCCGGGCGATGGCGACAAGCCGGCCCAGAAGACCGAGGATTTCGTCGGCCCCTATGCGCTGCAGGACTTCAACCTGTTTTACACCACGCGCTACGGCTTCAAGCCCAGCAAGATCGCCTTCCTGGCCGAGCATGCCTGGCGCGACGCGACCGCCGGCGACTGGCCGCCGAACATGGAGGCGGCCAAGCGCGTCGCCTATGATTTACCGGTGATCAAGCGCTGGCTCGGCGTCTTCATCCGGCGCTTCTTCGAGACCAGCCAGTTCAAGCGCTCGGCCATGCCGAACGGTCCCAAGGTCTCCTCCGGCGGCTCGCTCTCGCCCCGCGGCGACTGGCGCGCCCCGAGCGACGCTTCGGCTGCGCCGTGGTTGAAGGATTGGGAGAGGATTCCGGATTGAAGGGAGGGCTTAGGTTATTGGGTTCGATCCCGGCGCAAACGACGGATTTCGGTACGTCGTCGCAATGGTCACCCTCTTACGTCGTGTCAGCCATTGAGCTCATTCTCAAACGACTCTGAGGCCGCCGAGGCGCCCTGTCGTCAGGGAATGACGCCCGGGGGTAGCGGCGGCTCCGCATTGAGCAGCGTGATCGTCACCCGTCGGTTCGGCGGGGTGTAGGGATTGTCGACGAAGAGCGGCTCGGTGTCCGCGCGTCCCACCACGGAAACGAAGCGGTTGCTGGAGAGCCCGGCGCCCGACAGTATCTCGCGCACGGCGAGCGCTCGCCCGGCGGTGAGGCTCCAGGAATCGACGGCCTGCACCGAGCCCGGGCGCGCGGCGGTCGTATGGCCGGCGACAGACAGTTGGTTGGGCAGCCGGCGCAGGGTGGGCGCGAGCGCCTCCAGCACGAGACGAGTGCGCTCGTAGGGCTGGACCGAGCCCTCGGGGAACATGGTGCGGCCGTACTCGTCCACGAGGGAAACGTTCAACCCCTCCTTGGTCGGCTCGATCACGATGTTGCGCGACAGCTCGGCAATTTCGGGCATCTTCTGGAGCGCCTGCCGGAGGCTGGCTATGGCGCTGTAGTTGGCCTGCACGCCGGCGGCCGGGCGGCTGACCTCGCGGTCGCTGGCGCGGCCCGAATTTGTTGGGCGCGCTTTGTCGTCCTGCCCGGTAGTGCCCCTCGCCGCGTCGCGGGGCGCCGACGGCTTGTTGCCTGCCTTGTCTAGGACGGTGCCCATCAGGACGCCGCCAGCGCCACTGGTTGTAGGACTCGGAGCCGCCGGCGCGAAGTATTCCGCCAAGCCGATCTTCTGCTCCTGCGTCGTCATGCTAATCAGCCACATCAGCAGAAAGAACGCCATCATGGCGGTCACGAAGTCCGCATAGGCGATCTTCCAGGCCCCGCCATGGTGCGCATGAGCGGCCTTCTTGACCTTCTTGATGATAATCGGCTGGGGGGGCTTGGCCATCGAGTCCCTATTGGAGATTGGGTCAGATCTAGGCGGGCAGATCGGCGGTTGCCGCTTCCACTTCGCTGAAGGTCGGGCGGACGTCGCTCATCAGAGCCTTGCGGGCAAATTCTACCGCCATCACCGGCGGCTGGCCGCTGATATGGGCGAGGAGACCCGCCTTGAGTGAAAGGTAGTATTTGGATTCCGCCTCGTAGATGCCCTTGAGCGACTGCGCCATGGGCCCGAAGAAGCCGTAGGCGACGAAGACGCCGAAGAAGGTGCCGACGAGCGCGCCGCCGATCAGATGTCCCAGCACCTCCGGCGGCTCGGTGATCGCCCCCATCGTCTTGATCACGCCGAGCACGGCGGCGACGATGCCGAGCGCCGGTGTTCCGTCGGCGAGCGACTGCATGGCCGCAACGACACGCTCCTGCTCCTGGTGGTGCGTCTCCAGTTCCTCGTCCATGAGAGCGTCCATCTCGTGGACGTTGTTGGCGCCCATCGTCAACATCCGCATGTAGTCGCAGACGAACTCGACCGCATGATGGTTCGCTGCAAAAGTCGGGAAGGCGTTGAACAGCGTGGACTCGCTCGGATTATCGATGTGCTCCTCGACCGCGAGCATGCCCTTCTGCTTCACGAATTTGTACAATGAATACTGCATCCCCAGCAGTTCGACATAGCATTCCTGCTTGTACTTGGGGCCCTTCATGAGCGTGCCGAGCATGGCGGGCACGGCCTTGAGCACCGGCGCGGGGTTGCCGATGACGAAGGCACCGATCGCTGCACCGAGGATGATGACGAACTCGAACGGCTGCCAAAGGACCTCAAGGTGGCCACCCATCGCCGCGTAGCTGCCGAAGACGCAGACGAAGACGATGATTGTGCCGACGATCAGCCGCATGGTTTGCTACCCTCGCACCGCAGCAGGTACAGCCACGCGAAGCCACTACTGGTCCGACGAAATGACCGATCAAGGTTAATGGCGAGTTTACAGCCATTGGCACGCGGGCTTGTAAGCGTCGTCGTCCTCCGGCCACGGCTTTGAGGCTTGGGGCGGCAGGGCCGGCCCACGGGAGGAAATCGGGGTGCGATGAGCCTCCGCCAATCCCGGTGATCGGCGTCCAATAGGGGACCGTTTCCCGCGGTCTACGCTGCGCCGCTTTGCTGTGGCGCGGCGAGGCTGAGGATGACGCGGGTGAGAGCCAGGTGGGCAACGTGTGCAAGCGCTTCCTCGCGCCGACGCAGCGCTTCGCAAGCTACAAGGAGCCGAACGCCAGGCTTGCCGAACGCTACGTCACGCACGCCAAGGCGACGGCTCCCCCTCGGTTCCGTGGACCATCTGGCATGCTCTGATTGCGTTCTCTCGCCGGCGCCAATCCAACCCTCCGGACAACGTATCGAGTCGCTGGAAAGCTGACCAAGAAGGTTGACCGCATATCGGACTTTTAGCCGATGCTTGCTGAGTGCCGCAGAACAGAACTGTCACTCCGCTTGGGGGCGCAGCCAGCACTGGCGTAACGAGGCGGAACGAGGAGTGTCCGGATTTGGGCGATCTCCCAATGTCCGGTTGTGGCGCGATCAGGTCGTTTGCGGCGCCGGTCGCGAAGTTCGGCTATCCACCCAAATAGAGCATTCCCTGCAGCCCAACAAAAAGCCCGCGGCGCGAGCCGCGGGCTGATCGTTTTACGCTTCGAAGGCCTCAGGCCGCGACGGCGGCCGGCTCCTTCTTCTCCCATTCCTCGCCCCAGATCATCACGGCATGGCCGGGGGAGACCTCGCGATACTGGCGCACCGGCACGACGTAATCGGGCGCCCGCACTGGGCTCTTGATCTCGTCGTTGGTGACGGGGCGCTTCTCGGAGCGCCGGGTCGGATCGGCGATCGGTACCGCCGCCAGCAGCCGCTTGGTGTAGGGGTGCTGCGGATTGCCGAAGATCGCCTCGCGCGGGCCGATCTCGACGATCTCGCCGAGATACATCACGGCGACGCGATGGCTGACGCGCTCCACCACCGCCATGTCGTGCGAGATGAAGAGATAGCCCAGCCCCATGCGGGCCTGCAGGTCGAGCATCAGGTTCACCACCTGCGCCTTGACCGAGACGTCGAGCGCCGAGACGGCCTCGTCCGCCACGATCAGCCGCGGCTCGACCGCGAGCGCCCGCGCGATGCAGATGCGCTGGCGCTGGCCGCCCGAGAACTCGTGCGGGAAGCGGTTCGCCATTTCCGGCAGCAGGCCGACGCGCTTGAGCAGGTCGGCGACCTTGTCACGGGCTTCCGAACGGGTGGCGAGATTGTTGATCAGGAGCGGCTCGGCGACGGCGGTGCCGATGTTCATGCGCGGGTTGAGCGACGCGAACGGGTCCTGGAAGATCATCTGCATGCGCTTGCGCTGTTCGCGCAGGTCATGCTGGTTGAGCTTGAGCACGTCGACGCCGTCGAGCAGCACGGAGCCCGCCAGCGGCTCGATCAGGCGCATCACCGAGCGGCCGGTGGTGGACTTGCCGCAGCCGGATTCGCCGACCAGCGCCAGCGTCTCGCCGGCTTTGAGGCTGAAGGAGACGTTCTCGACCGCATGCACCCGGCCCCTGACGGAGCTGAGCAGGCCGCCGCGGATCTCGAAGCGCGTGGTCAGGCCGGAGACCTCGAGCACCGGGCGCTCGGCCGCCTGGACGGTATCGGGCACTTCGGTCGGCACGTCGGAATCGCCGGTGGCGCGGTCGACGACCGGGAAGCGCATCGGCCGGCGGCGGCCTTCCATCGAGCCGAGCTTCGGCACGGCCGAGAGCAGCGACTTGGTGTAGGGCTTCTGCGGCCTGGCGAAGATGTCCTCGGTGTTGCCGGTCTCGATCTCGTCGCCATTGTACATGACGACCGTGCGGTCGGCGATCTCGGCGACGACGCCCATGTCGTGGGTGATGAAGAGGACGGACATGCCCTCCTCGTCCTGCAGCGTCTTGATCAGTTCGAGGATCTGCGCCTGGATCGTCACGTCGAGGGCGGTTGTCGGCTCGTCGGCGATCAGCAGCTTCGGCTTGCAGGCCAGCGCCATCGCGATCATCACGCGCTGGCGCATGCCGCCCGAGAAGCGGTGCGGGTACTCGTGGAAGCGCGACTTCGCGGCGGGAATGCGGACCTTCTCCAGCAGGCGGATGGTCTCGGCCTCGGCCTCGGAGCGCGACAGGCCGCGATGCAGGATCAGCGCTTCGGCGATCTGGAAGCCGATGGTCAGCACCGGGTTCAGCGAGGTCATCGGCTCCTGGAAGATCATCGCGATCTCGTTGCCGCGGATGTGCCGCATGTCGGAATCCGGCAGCGTCAGCAGCTCCTTGCCGTTGAGCTTGATCGAGCCTTCGATCTTGCTCGAGCCGGGCGGGGTCAGCCGCATGATCGAGAGCGCGGTCACGCTCTTGCCGGAGCCGGATTCACCGACGACCGCCAGCGTTTCCTTCGGCTTGATGTCGAAGGAGATGTTGCGGACGACCGATTTCCAATGGCCTTCCACTCGGAAGGAGGTCGTGAGGTTCGAAACGGACAGGATCGGGGAGGTCATCTCAGGTCCTTCTCTGGATCAGATCACGCGGCGCGGGTCGAGCGCATCGCGCAGGCCGTCGCCGATGAAGTTGATCGACAACACGGTGAGGAAGATTGCAGCGCCGGGGAACAGTGCCCAGTGCGGCGCGGAGTCGAGATGGTCCTTGGCGTCGAACAGCAGGCGACCCCAGGTCGGGATATCCGGCGGGAAGCCGAGGCCGAGGAAGGAGAGCGTCGATTCCGCGATGATGGCCGAGGACACCTCGATGGTGGAGGCGACGATCACCGGGCCGAGCGCGTTCGGCAGGATGTGGCGGGTCATCTGGCGCAGCTTGGTCGCGCCCTGTGCGCGGGCGGCCTCGACGAACTCCTTCTCGCGCAGCGAGAGGAACTGCGCGCGCACCAGCCGGGCCACCGGCATCCAGCGCAACCCGCCGATGACGACGACGATCAGCACGAAGACGCCGCCCTCCACCCCGAACAAGGCCTTCAGCTGCTCGCGGAACAGGTAGATGATCAGCAGCAGCAGCGGCAGCTGCGGCAGCGACAGGAACAGGTCCGTCACCCACATCAGCACGGGGTCGGCGACCTTGCGCGACATGCCGGCGAAGGCGCCGATGATGACGCCGACGGTCGTCGCGACGATCATCGCGGCAAGGCCGACGGCGAGCGAGATGCGCCCGCCATACATCATGCGCGCCAGAATATCCTGGCCGAGGTCGTCGGTGCCGAGCGGGTGCGCCCAGGACGGCCCCTGCAACTGTGCCGAGAAGTCGATGTCGTTGATCGCGACCGGCCAGAACCACGGGCCGACGACGACGCTGAGGATCAGGAAGGCGAGCACGACGGCGCTGGCCATGGCGAGCTTGTGCCGGCGGAACCGGCGCCACGTCTCGCGCCCCGGCGAGACCGCGACGGTGGCGGCTGCGGCCGTCACGATCGGATCAGCTGAAGGAGATGCGAGGGTCGAGCCAGCCATAAAGGACATCCGCAATGAGATTGAACATGACCACCAGGCAAGCGAAGACGAAGGTCACCGCCATGATCACAGGTGTGTCGTTGGCGAGGATCGCGTCGATCAGAAGCGAGCCGATGCCGGGGATTCGGAAGATCTGCTCGGTCACGATGGCGCCGCCGAACACGGCGGGCATCTGCAGCGCGACCAGCGTCACCACCGGGATCAGCGCGTTGCGCGTGATGTGCCGCAGCGTGACCTTGCGCTCGCTGAGGCCCTTGGCGCGCGCGGTGGTGACATAGTCGAGCCGGATGACGTCGAGCACGGCCGAGCGGACATAGCGCGTATAGGAGGCCGCCTGGAACAGGCCGAGCACCATGATCGGCATGATCGCCTGGCGGAACATCTCCCAGTACCAGCGCCAGCCGGTCGCGGCGACGTCGGAACGATAGACGAAGGGGAACCAGTCTAGCGAGACCGAGAAGATCAGGATGAAGAGCAGGCCGGTGAAGAAGGTCGGCAGAGAGAAGCCGACGAATGCCAGCGTGTTGGCGATCTGGTCGAAGATCGAATAGGGCCGCGTCGCCGCGTAGATGCCGACCGGCAGGGCGATGCATAGCGCCAGGATCTGCGAGGAGCCGACCACGAACAGCGTCGTCGGCACGCGCTGCAGGATGAGCTTGTCGACATTGATGCGGCTGGCGAAGGAGAAGCCCCAGTCGCCCTGGGCCATGGCGCCGAGCCAGCGCAGATAGCGCACCATGATCGGGTCGTTCAGGCCGAAGCTGGCGCGGATGGCTTCGCGCACCTCGGGCGGCACGTTGGGATTGGTCGCCATTTCGGAGAACGGATCGCCCGGCGCCAATGCAAGCACCGTGAACAGGATCACGCTGATTCCGAGAAGACTTGGAATGGCGATCAACAGCCGCCGTATGAGATAGGTCGCCATATAGTTTCTTCTCTTTGCGTGCGCGGCACCGCCGCGGACTGAACGCCGATTGCAACCGGCCCATCCTTGCGGCTTGCCGCAGCCGAAAGGATGGGCCGGGTACAAAAGCGGCCCCTCGCGGAGACGAATCTCGAATCTC
>NZ_JBFUIF010000004.1:0-201871 GCF_056402015.1 Allobosea sp. P4_C6 | reverse complement strand
GATCGAGGGAGTCTCGCAGGCCGTCGCCGAGGAGGTTTACGGCGAGGACGGTGATGGAGAGGAACACGGCCGGGAACAGGATGATATGCGGCCGGACCTGCCAGAGCGCCCTGCCCTCGGCCATGATGTTGCCCCAGGACGGCGTCGCCGGCGGCACGCCGGCGCCGATGAAGGACAGGATCGCCTCGACGATCATGGCGCTGGCGCAGATATAGGTCGCCTGCACGCTCATCGGCGCGAAGGTGTTGGGCAGGATATGTCTGATGATGATGCGCGGCACGCGCGCGCCATTGGCCACGGCAGCCTCGACATAGGGCTGCTCGCGCAGCGACAGCACGACGCCGCGCACGAGGCGCGCCACGCGCGGGATCTCGGCGATGGTGATGGCGAGGATGACGTTGCCGACCGAGCCGCGCGTCAGCGCCATCAGGGCGATGGCGAGCAGGATCGGCGGGATCGACATCATGCCGTCGATGACGCGCATGATGATGCCGTCGGCCCAGCGCACGAAGCCGGCGAAGAGGCCGATGGTCAGCCCCACGACCGAGGACAGCACGGCGACGCTGAAGCCGACGAGGAGCGAGACCCGCGCCCCGTAGATCACGCGCGAGTAGATGTCGCGGCCGAGCATGTCGGTGCCGAACCAGTAGAGCTCGGAGGGCACGCGGGTGCGCCTGGACGGCGAGATCGCGGTCGGGTCGACCGTGCCGAGCAGCGGGGCGAAGATGCCGATGAGCGCCATCAGCACGAGCAGGCCGCCGCCGATCGCGACGGAGGGGTGGCGCCGCAGATAGCGGCGGAAGCGCACGGAGCGGCTGAGGCCGGGAGCCTTGATCGGCTCGGCAGCCACGACGCCGACGGGGGCCGGAATGGACGATTGMGCGGTCAATAGCGGATCCTCGGGTCGACGAGGGTGTAGGTCAGGTCGATCAGCAGGTTCACCAGCACGTAGACCAGGCTGAACATCAGCACGACGCCCTGGATCACGGGATAGTCGCGSCGCAGGATGGCATCRACGGTGAGCCGGCCGAGGCCGGGAATGGCGAAGACGCTYTCGGTGACGACCGCGCCGCCGATCAAAAGCGCGATGCCGATGCCGATGATGGTGACGATCGGCACCGCCGCGTTCTTGAGCGAGTGCAGGAAGAGCACGTCCTTCTGGGCCACGCCCTTGGCCTGGGCGGTGCGGACGTARTCCTGCTGGAGCACCTCGAGCATCGTGGCGCGGGTGATGCGGGCGATCAGCGCGATATAGACGAGGCCCAGCGTGACCGAGGGCAGGATCAGGTTCCTGAGCCAGGGCCACAGGCCCTGCGAGATCGGGGTGTARCCCTGCACCGGCAGCCAATCGAGCTTCAGCGCGAAGAAATAGGCGAGCAGGTAGCCGACGACGAAGACCGGCACGGAAAAGCCGAGGACGGCGAAGGCCATCGCGGCCTTGTCGATCCAGCTCCCGGCCTTCCAGGCCGCGAGCACGCCCATCGGCACGGCGATGACGACGGCGAAGATCACGGTCAGCACCATCAGCGAGACGGTCGGCTCGATGCGCTGGGAGATGAGCTGCGTCACCGGCAGCGAGGTGAAGATCGAGGTGCCGAGATCRCCCTGCAGCACGCGGAAGGACCATTCGGCGAAGCGCACGAGATAGGGCCGGTCGAGCCCSAGGCTGGCGCGGATGCGCTCGACATCGGCGGGCGAGGCCTGGTCACCGGCGATGATGGCCGCCGGGTCGCCCGGCGCGATATAGAGCAGCGAAAAGACGAACAGCGCCACGAAGGCCATCACAGGGATGGTCGTGAAAATGCGCCTGACAACAAAAGCGAGCATAAGGCCGACGAGCCTCGTTCACATCGAATCCAGGAGCCGCGGCCCGGTTTTCGTCCGGGTCGCGACGAGGCGAGGTGTCGGAGCGGCCGGGCCGGCTCCGAAGAGGCAGAGCGGCCCCGCCGCTCCGCGACAGGCATCAGGCCTTGGTGACGTCCCAGAAGAAGGGCAGCGGGCCGCTGACGACGCCCGAGACGTTCTTCCGCCAGGCCTGGTAGCTCAGATAGAAGCCGGTCGGCGCATAGACGACGTTTTCGACCGCCGCCTTGTTGAGCTTGGCCATTGCCGCCTTTTCGCCGGCCAGGTCCTTGGCATTGAACCAGTTGGTGACCTCTGCCTCGACGGTCGGCACGTCAGGCCAGCCGAACCAGGCCTTTTCGCCATTGGCCCGGATCGCGGTATAGGCGGCCGGATTGATGCAGTCGGCGCCGGCGTGCCAGGTGTGGAACATGCTCCAGCCGCCCTGCCCCGGCGGGGTCTTCTGGGCGCGGCGAGAGCCGACCGTGCCCCAGTCGGTGGCGACGAAATCGACGTTCATGCCGATGCTCTTGAGCAACTCGGCCGTGACGTCGCCCATCGACTTGGTGGCCGCCATGTCCTGCGCGACGACGCAGACGACGGGCTCGCCCTTGTAGCCGGACTCGGCCAGCAGCTTCTTCGCCTCGGCGACGTTGCGCTTCTTCAGGATGTCGCCGCCCTCTTCGGTGTAGAGCGGCGTGCCCGGCGTGAAGAAGCCCGGCAGCGGCTTCCAGAGCTTGTCGTCGTCGCCGACGACGGCGCGCATGTAGTCTTCCTGGTTCAGCGCCGTCAGCACGGCCTGACGCACCTTCAGATTGTTGAAGGGCGGGAAGAGGTGATTCATGCGGAAGGCGCCGACATTGCCCAGGGGATCGCCGATATCGACGTTGATGTCCTTATGCGCCTTGAGCACGGGCACGAGATCGGCGAGCGGCGTCTCCCACCAGTCGACCTCGCCGTTCTGGAGCGCTGCGGCCGCCGTCGCCGCATCGGGCATGATCACCCATTCGATACGGTTGACGAGGATGTTCTTGCCGCCGGCGAGCCAGTCCGCCTTCTCGGAGCGTGGCTTGTAGTCCGCGAACTTCTCGAACACCGCCTTGGCGCCGGGCACCCAGTCGCTGCGCAGGAACTTCATCGGGCCCGAGCCGACATATTCGGTGATCTGCGTGAAGGGGTCGGTCTTGGCGATGCGCTCCGGCATTATGAAGGAGCACGGGGCGTTGTTCTTGGCGAGCGCCAGCAGCATCTTCGGGAAGGGCTGCTTCAGCGTCCATTTCCAGGTCAGTTCGTCGACCGGGGCAAGCTCGACCTGCAGGCCGCGGATCATCAGGCCCATCGGGTCGCGCGCCGACCAGCGCACCAGGCTCGCGACCACGTCCTTCGACGTGACCGGCGTGCCGTCATGGAATTTCAGGCCGGAGCGCAGCTTGAACGTCCAGGTCAGGCCATCGGAGGAGACCTCCTCGGCCTCGACCATCTGGCGCTGCGGCTGGAACTTGGAATCGATGCCGTAGAGCGTGTCCCAGACCAGCGCGGCGGCGTTGCGGACGACGTATTGCGTTCCCCAGATGGGGTCGAAATTCGCGAGGTTGGCCTGCGGCACGAAGCGGAGGGTCTTGCTTGCCCCTTGCGCCAGCGCCGGCATCGCCAGCCCGCCCGTGGCTGCCGCTACGCCGACGCCCGTCGCGGATTTCAGAAATGTCCTGCGATCCATTATGTTCTCCCCTGAAGCGGCGCCTCTGATCGGGCTGCCTTGCTGCAAGTCTGGGCAGAAAAATCCTGCCTGACAACAAGCAATGGCACCTGATCGAGACCTTTCGGCCGCCTGCACGGTTCGTGCCACACGGAGCCTCAGGAGCTGGAATCCTTGGCTTGTCGCTCCCATCGCAATATTATGCGGAAATTCCGACAATAGCGAAAAAATTCGCGATTAAAGCGGTTTGACCGGCAGATCGATGCGCGCGAAAGGCTGGGCCTGTTCGAAGGCCGCAGCCGCTCTGAGCACCAGTGCATCTTTGCCAAAGGCGCCTACGATTTGAAGCCCCGCCGGCAGCCCCGCTCGTGTCAGCCCACAAGGCACCGAGACCGCCGGCTGCTCGGTGATGTTGAAGGGGTAGGTGAAGGGCGTCCAGCGCGTCCAGTCCTCGCCATAGGCGCCATGCTCCGGCGTGTTGCGACCGACGGCGAAGGCCGGCAGCGGCAGCGTCGGGGTCAGCAGCAGGTCGTAACGGGCATGGAACTGCGCCATGCGGGAGGCCAGCGCATTGCGCTGGTTGAGCAGCGCGTCGGCATAGGTCGATGCCGGAATGCGTCCGCCCCGCTCGGCCACCGCGACGAGGCCGGGATCCATCCGTGCCCGCGTCGCCGCGTCGACGCCACGCAGCGCCAGGGCCGCCCCGGACGCCCAGATCGTCATCAGTGTCTCGACGGGGTCGGCGAAGCCGGGATCGACTTCCTCGACCGTCGCGCCGAGTTCGGCGAAGATCTGGGCAGCGGCTGCCGTAAGCGCCGCGATCTCGGGATCGACGATCACATCCTGACCGAGGCGCGGCGACCAGGCGATGCGCAGGCCCCTGACGCCGCCCTTCAGCCCGTCGACATAATCCGGCGGGCGGCTCGTCATCGCGGTCATGTCGCGGGTATCGGGCTGGCCGATCACCTGCATCGCCAGCGCGGTATCGGTGACGGTGCGGGTCAACGGCCCGATATGGGCGAGGAAACCCATGGTCGAGACCGGCCAGGCCGGGACGCGGCCATAGCTGGGCTTCAGGCCGACGACACCGGTGAAGGCGGCCGGGATGCGCACGGAGCCGGCGCCATCCGTACCGATATGGATACAGCCGAGATTGAGCGCGGCGCAGGAAGCGGCACCGGAGGAGGAACCGCCGGGCCCGGTCCCGGTATTCCAGGGATTGCGCGTGATGCCCGAGGCCGGGGAATCGCCGACGCCCTTCCAGCCATATTCGGGCATGGTGGTCTTGCCGAGGAAGACCGTGCCGGCCTCGCGCAGCCGCGCCGTGGCGGGCGAATCCTCGGCGAAGGGCGCGTCGGAGGCGATTGCGGAGCCGCGCTGCATCGACCAGCCGGCGACCCCGATATTGTCCTTGATGGTGACGGGCACGCCGTCGAGCGGGCCGACCGCCTCGCCTTTCAGCCAGCGTGCCTGCGACGCTTCCGCCATCGCCAGCGCCACGGCGTCGCCACGTACCGTGAAGGCGTTGATGTCGGGCTCGAAGCGCTCGATGCGAGCGAGCGCATCCTTCGCGACCTCGACGGGAGAGAGTTCCTTGCTGGCGTAGAGCGGGCCGAGCTCGGCGGCGGAAAGCGAGGCGATCGTCGTCATCGAAGCTCCTTTTATGACCTTATTGGGAAACCGAGCCCTCATCCTGATCCGCACCAGTGGCGCTTCTCAGGACGCGGGCTGATCTGTTCAAGCGCTTTCAGGCGTTGGCGACGCGCCAGGCCGTGCTGAGCAGGATGTTGGCGCCGGCGACCATGTCGTCGTCGGTGCTGAACTCGGCCGGGTTGTGCGAGAGCCCGCCGATCGAGGGAATGAAGACCATCGCGGTCGGGCAGAGCCGCGCCATCATCTGCGCGTCATGGCCGGCTCCCGAGATCATGCGCCGGATCGGCAGCCCGAATTCGCCGGCGCTGCGCTCGACCTCGGCGATCAGTTCCTCGGCGAAGGGCGTCGCGGGGAAGCGCGCGAGGTCGCGGAACGAGATCTGGATGTCGTCGCGCTCGGCCAGCTCGGCGCAGAAGCGGCGCACCGCCTCCTCGGCCTGGGCGAGCGGCGCATCGAGCGGATTGCGCAGGTCGAGCGTCATCACCACCGTCTCTGGCACGACGTTGACGTTGCCGGGTTGCGTGCGGATGACACCGCAATTGGCGAGCTGGTGTGGGATCGTCTTGGTCAGCTCGTTGGCGAAGATGTTGATGCGCGCGGCAGCGAGGCCGGGATCCTTGCGATAGGCCATCGGCGTCGTGCCGGCATGGCTCGGGCGCCCCTTCAGGGTGAGCTCCAGCCAGCAGATCGCCTGGATGCCGGTGACGGCGCCGAGGCCGCCGCCCTCGCTCTCCAGGATCGGCCCCTGCTCGATATGCATCTCGAGATAGGCATGCGCGGGCAGGAAGCCCGGCTGCTCGGCACCCTCGTAGCCGATGCGCTTCAGCTCGGCGCCGAGGCCGACGCCTTCGGAATCGACTTCTTTGTGGGCCGCATCGACGCTCATGCCGCCGGCCCAGACATAGGAGCCGAGCATGTCGGGATGGAAGCGGGCGCCTTCCTCGTTGGTGAAGGCGATGACGGCCATGTCGCGCTTCGGCGTGAGCCCGGCATCGCGCAGCGCCGCCAGGACCTCGACGCCGGCGACGACGCCGAGCGCGCCGTCGAAGCGCCCGCCGGTGCCGACCGTGTCGATATGCGAGCCCATGATGAGAGCCGGTCCGTCCTCGAGCCCCTTCAGGATGCCGACGATGTTGCCGATCGCGTCGACGCGGACGTCGAGGCCGAGCGCCTGCATCTGAGCGACGAGCCAGTCGCGACCCTGTTTGTCCTCGTCGGTCAGGGCGAGGCGACGGCAGCCCCCTTCCGGCGTGGCACCGATCTTCGCGAGTTCTCCGAGGCGCGAGGTCAATCTCGCGCCGTCGATCCTCAGATTGGTGCTCATCGCTTCAGGCCCCCCTGCGTTCCGGAAGGCAAGATGCAGACCGCAACGTCGCTTGTCGACCCGCGTCCAGCGCATCGGCTCCGGGCGGCGTCAGACATGGGCGTGGCTGTTTCGGGGTTGCAATCGGGAGTAGAAGCGGCGCCCCGAGAAAGAGCTTCATGACGATCGCCGACGCCTCGCAACCGCTCAGTCCCTGGCTCACCGAGGCGCGCGCCATGCTCGCCCTCAGCTGGCCGATGGTGCTGACCAATGTCGCGCAGACGGCGATGACGGCGACCGACGTCATCATGATGGGCCATCTCAGCCCGGACGCCCTGGCAGCCGGCGCGCTCGGCACCAATCTCTACAATTCCGTGCTGATCTTCGGCATCGGCGTGATGGGTGCGGTCTCGCCGATGATCGCGATCGAACTCGGCCGCAACCGGCATGCGGTGCGCGATCTGCGCCGCACGGTGCGGCAAGGCTTCTGGGCCGCCGCCACGATGGTCGGGCCGATGTGGCTGTTTCTGTGGCAGGCCGAGTTCATTCTCAGGGCGATGGGGCAGGACCCCGGCCTGTCGAAGGCAGCAGCTTCCTATGTCCACACGCTGCAATGGGGCCTGCTGCCCTTCTTCCTCTATCTGTGCCTGCGCGGCTTCGTCGCCGCTTTGCAGCGGCCGCGCTGGGCTTTCATCGTCGTGCTGTTCGCGGTCGCCTTCAACGCCCTCGCCAACTGGTGCCTGATGTTTGGGCAGCTGGGCTTTCCCGCGCTCGGCCTGCCGGGCTCGGGGCTGGCGACGGCCTTGTCATCGGCCCTGATGTTCGCGGGGCTGGCGCTCGTCGTCGTGCTCGACCGGCGCTTCCGGCGCTATCATCTGCTCGGCCGCTTCTGGGTGCCGGACTGGTCGCGCTACCGCGCCTTCTGGCGCCTCGGCCTGCCCATCGGCCTGACGCTCGCCTTCGAGGTGGTGATCTTCAACGGCGCCGCCTTCCTGATGGGTCTGATCGGCGCGTCCTCCCTCGCGGCGCACGCCATCGCGATCCAGATCGCCTCGCTGACATTCATGGTGCCGCTCGGCATCGGCCAGGCCGGCACGGTGCGCGTGGGCCGCGCCTTCGGCGCCGGCGACAAGGACGGCATCCGCCGCGCCGGCACCATGGCGCTCATCCTCGCCCTGAGCTTCATGACCTGCACCGCCCTGCTGATGGCTGTCGTGCCGCAATGGCTGGTCGCGCCCTTCCTCGACCGCTCCAAGCCGGGGGCGGAAGCGGTGGCGCAGCTCGCGATGATCTTCCTGTTCTATGCCGCAGTCTTCCAGATCGCCGATGGCGCGCAGGTCATCGGCTCGTCGATCCTGCGCGGGCTCGGCGACACCCGCCTGCCGATGATCCTGGCAGGCATCGGCTATTGGGGCATCGGCCTGCCGCTTTCAGCGGCACTCGGCTTCCTGACCCCGCTCGCCGGGCGCGGCATCTGGATCGGGCTCGCGATCGGGCTTGCCGTCGTCGCCGTGATGATGCTGTGGCGCTGGTGGGCGCGCGAGCGGCTGGGCCTGCTGCGGTGGGGCTTGAGGGAAGCGTCCTAGCTTAATCCGATCATCGAAGCGGCGCCTGATGCAGGGTGTGACCCGACCCCGTCTGTGGCTGATCGGCAACAGAGTTGCACGGACACAATTTGGCCACCTCCTGTTCACCCCACGGCCATCTCGGGAACCTTGAACGGGGACCTGCAACGGCGCATGGAACCCCGGCGCCGTCCCACCGTTGATTTCCCGCCCGCAACGCCGAGTTTTTTGTCGATGTCCCCCGCCCGCCCGCCCGCCTCTTCCCTCGCCCGGCCGACCCGTCGCGTTTTCGCGGCGCTGACCCCGCTCTTCCTCGCGGCCTGCGTAGGCCAGCGCCAGCAACCCTTCGAGGTTGCCTCGCGTGGGCCGCATGTCAGCGCCGAGTATCTCGCGATGTATGGCGAGCGGCCCGACGAGCAGCACCCGCTGCCGGCGACGGACCTGGACGAGGTCGACCCGCAGTTCCTGCGCCGCATCGTGTCCTATCCGACACGCGAGCAGCCCGGCACCATCGTCGTCGATACCGACAACCGCTTCCTCTACCTCGTTCAGGAGAACGGCAAGGCGATCCGCTACGGCATCGGCGTCGGCAAGCAGGGCATGTCCTGGCGTGGCCGGGCCACCGTCGCCCGCAAGGCGCAGTGGCCGCGCTGGACGCCCACTCCCGCGATGATCGCCCGCGAGCCGGAGCGGAACCGCCCCTGGGCTGCCGGCATGGCCGGCGGGCTCGAGAACCCGCTCGGTGCCCGCGCGCTTTATCTCTACCAGGGCAGCCGCGACACGCTGTATCGCATCCATGGCACGTCCGAGCCGTGGTCGATCGGCAAGTCCGTCTCGTCTGGCTGCATCCGCCTGTTCAACCAGGACATCATCGATCTCTACAGCCGCGTACCGACCGGCACGGCCGTCGTGGTGCTCAACCGCGGCACGCTGCAGCCGAACATGGATGGCGACGAGATCCCGCCGCCGGATGACGATTTCGGCGGCAGCATCTGAAGCGCGCGGCAGCGTGCCGCGGCTTCGGCCTTGATACTGTCACAGGACGGTCCCACCTCTTGAGCGCGGCGCAAGCGATGCCGCGCAACGAGAGGAGATGACGATGACGCCGCAGGAACGCGACGTGATCGCCGGGATTTTCGACCGCCTGAAACAGGCGGCCAGTCAGCCCCGCGACCCCGAGGCTGAGAACTTCATCGCAGAACGCCTGCGCGAGCAGCCCTATGCGCCTTATGCCATGGCCCAGGCGGTCTATGTGCAGGAGCAGGCCCTCACCAATCTGAACCAGCAGGTCGAGAGCCTGCAGGCGCAGCTGCGCGAAGCTCAGACCCGCGCCAGCGAGGCCGCATCCCAGCCGGCGGCCGGCGGCTTCCTGTCAGGCATCTTCGGCGGCGCCAGCCCGCCGCGTGCCGGATCGGTGCCCTCCGTCCCGCCGCGCGGCGACGCGCCCGCGCCGTCCGGCGCCTGGAACACGCAGCCGCAGGGCCAGCCCATGCAGGCGGCGCCGATGCAGGCCGCCGCGTCCGCGCAGCCCGGCCCGTGGAGCAACCAGCCGCAGCAGGCCGCCGGCCGTGGCGGCGGCTTCATGGCGAGCGCCCTGACGACGGCGGCCGGCGTCGCCGGCGGTCTCGTCCTCGGCAACGTCCTGACCAATGCCTTCAGCGGCGCGGGTAACGCTGCCAAGCCCGCGACCCCGGCGGCCGCGGCGGATACGAGCGCCAGCACCAACACCGATGCCGGTGCCAGCACGCAACAGGCGGCCTATGACCAGGGCGCCTCGGACCAGGCAGCGCAGGATCGCTCGGGCTACGACCAGGGTTATGACGGCGAGGCCAGATCCGAGCCAGCGACTTACGAGGACGACGATCCGGGCCTCGATTCCGGCGACGATGACAGCTGGGTCTGACGCCAGCACCGAAACGACAAAGCCCGCCTGAGAAGGCGGGCTTTTTCTTGCGAGCGGCTTTCCGCTCCGCCTCAGATCACCAGCACCTTGGCGCCGACGCGCACGCGCTCGTAGAGATCGGTGACGTCGTCATTGGTCATGCGGATGCAGCCTGACGAGACCGCCTGCCCGATGGTGTTGGGCTCGTTGGTGCCGTGAATGCGGTAGAGCGTCGAGCCGAGATACATGGCGCGCGCGCCCATCGGGTTTTCCGGGCCGCCTGCCATGAAGCGCGGCAGATCCGGCCGACGCTTGAGCATCTCGGCCGGCGGCGTCCAACTCGGCCATTCCGCCTTGCGGGACACCGTCTTCATCCCCGCCCATGAGAAGCCGGGGCGGCCGACGCCGATGCCGTAACGCAGGGCCCTGCCGCCGGGCTGCACCAGGAAGAGGAAACGCTGCGGGGTGTCGATGATGATCGTGCCGGGCTTGTGCGGCCCGTCATAGGCGACCTCCTGCTTGCGGAAGCGCGGATCGACGATCTGCTGGATGCCCTGCTGCGGCTCGACCGGCTCGCCGAGCGCGGCCATGCGGCGGCCAGCACGCGGCTGCCCCGCCGCCTCGAACGGGTCGACCTCGTAGCCGGGCGCAGATCGGACCGTCTGGCCATAAGCGTAGCCGCCGGGGCGGTTGTAGACGGCGCCGCCGCGGCCATAGGGCGTCGGGTCGCGGCCGGTCATCAGCATCTCGATGAAGCCGCCGCCATAATTCGCCCGGCCGCGGGCGGCGGCCATGGGGTCGTTCGAGGCGGCATAGCCCTGCGCCACGGCCGCGCTCGCAGCCAGGGTGCCGGCGACGACCAGCAGCGGAAGCATAATCGTTCGACGCATCACGCAATACTCTCGACATCAACTGCCGGGAGCCTGCGGCGCTGCCTCAAAGGAATGGTGAATCGCCGAGGTTTGCGGGCCGAAACCGTGCCCAAACCGCTCAATTCGCGGAATTAACCTTAGCGCGGCGTCAAATGTCAGGGTGAAGGAAAAGTTGCAGGCGCTATCACCGCGCGCTCTTTCGGGCGAGCCACCGCAGTTTCAGGCCGGTGCGCCAGCGGCCTATATCGCAGGCGAGGATGACAGCCGCATAGGCCAGCCCGCCGAGTACGATCTGAAGCGGCAGTTCCAGCGACGCAGGCAAGCGGTTCTGCAGCGGCCAGACCACCGCTCCCATCACGACACCGGCGAGGACGATGCAGCCGATATCGCGCAGCGGCGGCCAGGATGGCAGCGCGCGCAAGGCCACCGCGCCGGTGACGAGAAACGCCGTGATGAAAGCGGCACTTTGCGCGATTGCGATCGTCCCTGGCGCAAACGCTCCCGGCGGCAGGTAGATGACGGCGAGATTGACCACCAGCCCCACCAGAGCGGCGAGCGCCGCGACGCGCGTACGCCTTTCCAGCAGGAAGACCGGGTAGATCGCCGCCTGGAACAGCGCGATCGCCGCGAAGCCGGGCAGCAGCAATGCCATATGGTGGGCGAAGTGACCTCGGAAACTCGCCGGCACAAAGACCCGCTCGAAGGCCGGCAGCGTCAACCAGAAGCCCAGGGCGACGGGGAGGACGACGGCAAGCACCAACGCCATATTGCGCGCGATGCGCTTCTGCGCTGCCAGCCGCCCCCGCGTCTCGTCGAGGCGGATGACCTCTCGCAGCAGCAGGATCTCCAGCATCGACGCCAGCACGGGGAAAAGCCGCAGGCCGATATCGGAGGCGAGCGAGAAATAGCCGGCTTCCGTAAAACCAAGACGATCCGCCAGGATCGCGCGATTGAGCAGCGGGATGATGGAATAAACGGCGTTGCCGGCCACCAGCGGCAGCGCATAGCGCGCGAAGCTGCGGGCGAGGTCGGCCCGCGCCGCGGCAAAGCCCGGTCCTTCCTCGGCCAGCCTGCGGCGCACGGCGAGCACCGAGACGATGGTGCTGACGAGCCCGCCGAGAAGGACGAGCACGGGATCGCGCATCAGCCACGCCGCGCCGACCATCAGCAGGAGCGCGACGGAACTCCTGACGACGACGAGACGGGCATAGGCGGCATCGAGAAAGCGCGAGCGGGCGATGGCGCCGTGATAGTCGAACCAGCCGGCACCGACGCCCCCGGCGACGGCGACGACGAGCAGGGTCATCGGCAGGCCCGTATCGATGCCGGCCAGCAGCGCCGCGGCCAACAGCGCGCAGAGCGAGAGGCCGATGCCGGCGAAGAGCAGATCGAGGGTCGCACGGATGCCGGGATCGCGATCGCGGCCCGAATAGAAACGGATGACCGAGAGCTTCAGCCAGTCGAGCAGCGCCGTGTTGACCAGGACGACGATCGCGGCGCCGATCGCATAGACCCCGAAAGCTGCGGGGCCGAGGAACAGGGCAACGAGCAGCCCGAGGACGAAATTCAGCCCGGCATTGACGATGAAGGGCAGAAGAACGGTCATCGCCTCTCGGTCACTTCGTCCTGCGCGGCGCTGCGTGGCGGTTCGCGCGATTCGCCCGGCTGCCGCAAGCCTGCCCCGATATGGCCTAGCGTCGACGCCGCACTTTTCCAAGCCGGGAGGTGTCGGCGCCGGCACGTTCGGCGCTTTCACACCTGCAATGGCGGCATTGGGGGCCTGTGCGCCCCTCCCCTATCCGCGCCCCGGGATCGGCCTTAGACGGAGGTTGCTGCCCATGGTCCGCACGGGCGCCTTCCGGAAAGCCATGGACGCGGCCTGACATCATGACCTCGTCGATCGCTCTGCGCGCCGCGCTCGGCATCGCCCTGCTCACCGCCATGGATGCGGTGCTGAAGGGCCAGATGCAGCATCAGCCCTTCGCCCTGGCGCTGTTCATGCGCTTCCTGATGGGCGGCCTTTGCGCGCTGATCGTCCTCGCGATCGCACGCCCACCCCGCCCGACGCGCGCGAGCGTCATCGGCAATGTCGCGCGCATCCCCCTCGTCGTGCTCACGGCCGGCAGCTTCTTCTATTCGATCTCGGTGCTGCCGCTCGCCGAGGCGCTGACGCTGTCGTTCCTCGCCCCGGTCTTCGTCGCGCTGCTCGGCGGCCTGCTGTTGAAGGAGAGGATCGACAAACGCATCCTGCAGGCGCTCGGCTTCGGGCTCGCCGGCATGCTGGTCATGGTCTGGCCGCGGCTGCAGGGCCATGTCAGCGGCGCCAGTCTCGGCGTCGCGGCCGCCCTGTTCTCGGCAGTGAGCTATGCCTTCAACCTGATCCTGCTGCGGCGGATCGCGGTCCGGGAACACCCCACCGTCATCGTCGCCTTCCAGAATGTCGGGCCGGCGCTGTGCCTCGCCGTCCCCGCCGCTTTCGCCTTCGTGCCGATGGGCCTTGCCGACCTCGGGATCTATCTGGTCGCCGGCGCGCTCGGCGTCGCCGGTCATCTCACGCTCACCTCGGCCTATGCCAGGGCGACCGCCTCCCGGCTGGCAGCGATCGAATACACGGCGCTGATCTGGGCGAGCCTGCTCGGCTTCTTCGTCTTCGGCGAGGTGCCGCTGTACACAACCTATCTCGGCGCGCTGCTGATCGTGGCCGGCGCCGTCGCGGTCAGCCGGCGCTAGGCTTCGCCGGAAAGACCAGGCAGGTCTCCGTGCCGTGCGCCAGCAATCTGCCGCGCTCGTCTCGCAGGTTGCCTTCGGTCGTGATCACCGAACCGCCGCGATGGATCAGCTTGCCCTCGCAGCGCGCCGTGCCGCTATCGGGCATGACCGGCCGGACATAGTTCAGCTTCATCTCCAGCGTGGTGTAGCCCTCGCCTGACTTCAGCGTGGAGTGCGCGGCGCAGGCCATGGCGGAGTCGAGGATCGTCGCGGTCCAGCCGCCGTGGATCGTGCCGAGCGGGTTGAAGAAGCGCGCCGACGGCACACCGACGAAGACGACCCTGCCCTCCTCCGCCTCGACCAGATCGAAATCCATGGTCTGGGCAAAGGGCGGGGCCGGCTGGGTGCCGGCAATGATGCCGCGCAAGAAGCTCAGCCCCCCATCCGCAACCAGCACCTCGCGGGACACAACACCAAAGGTCCGATCCATGGTTTCCTCTCCAATCGTGTATCTGCACGATAGAGAGAGGACGGCAGGCGCGTCAATCGGAGCCGTGCGTCAACGCACGTCACGCGCCGCCTTGCGCAGCGCCTTGAGCCCCTCGCGCGTATCGCGCCAGCGCTCCTCGCCGAAGCCGCCCTCGATCTTGTCCTGCGCGGCCCGCCAATAGGGGATCGCGGCTTCGATCGCGGCCCGGCCCTTCTCCGTCACGGCATAGACGGAGGCGCGCCCGCGGCATTCGACCGGCTCGACCATTCCCTCGACCGCCAGCAGCTGGAGATTGCGCGTCAGCGACGTGCGCTCCAACGCGAAGCGCTCGGCCAGCTCGGTCACCGACTTCCATTGCCCCGTGCTCAAGGCCGAGAGCAGCACGAACTGGGTGATCTTCAGTCCGCTCGGGCGCATCGCCTCGTCATAGGCGCGCGTCACGGCGCGCGCCGTCATGCGGACGTGCAGCGCGACGCAGGAACGGGCGATGGCGTCGAGGCGGGGGTCGGGAACGGGTGTCGTCATTCGGCCATCTTAGCGTGTTCTAGCGCTGGCGGCAGCCAGTAGGCGAAGGGCGGCGATGCCGCATCTGGCGGCGTTCACTTTATCGTCGCAGGCTTCCTTGACTCTCCGCGACCCCAAGCCTATCTCCGCGGCATCTGTTAGCACTCCCGTCAGGTGACTGCTAACAGCCTCACCCGGGGCCCTTCTGCGGCGCCCGCACCGAATAAGACCGAGAGGAAGACAGAACCATGAAGTTCCGTCCTTTGCATGACCGCGTCGTGGTCCGCCGCCTGGATGGCGAAGAGAAGACCAAGGGTGGCATCATCATCCCCGAGACCGCCAAGGAAAAGCCCCAGGAGGGCGAGGTCATCGCCGTCGGTTCCGGCGCGCGTGACGAAGCCGGCAAGCTCGTTGCCCTCGACGTCAAGAAGGGCGACCGCGTCCTGTTCGGCAAGTGGTCGGGCACCGAGGTCAAGATCGACGGCCAGGATCTCCTCATCATGAAGGAATCCGACATCATGGGCGTCGTCGGCTGATAGCCGCCTGACCGCTCGCTTCCGTTTCCATTTCAAGGAGTAGCTCTCATGGCTGCCAAAGACGTCAAGTTCTCTTCCGACGCCCGCGACAAGATGCTGCGCGGCGTGGACATCCTCGCCAACGCCGTGAAGGTCACGCTCGGTCCCAAGGGCCGCAACGTCGTGATCGAGAAGTCGTTCGGCGCTCCGCGCATCACCAAGGACGGCGTCACCGTCGCCAAGGAGATCGAGCTCGCCGACAAGTTCGAGAACATGGGCGCCCAGATGGTTCGCGAAGTCGCGTCCCGTCAGAACGACCATGCCGGCGACGGCACCACGACTGCGACCGTTCTGGCCCAGGCGATCGTCCGCGAGGGCGCCAAGTCGGTGGCCGCCGGCATGAACCCGATGGATCTGAAGCGCGGCATCGATCTGGCCGTCGAGGCCATCGTCGCCGACCTCAAGAAGAACTCCAAGAAGGTCACGTCCAACGCGGAAGTCGCGCAGGTCGGCACCATCTCGGCGAACGGCGACGAGTCGGTCGGCAAGATGATCTCGACCGCCATGCAGAAGGTCGGCAACGAGGGTGTCATCACCGTCGAGGAAGCCAAGACCGCCGAGACCGAGCTCGACGTCGTCGAGGGCATGCAGTTCGACCGTGGCTATCTCTCGCCGTACTTCATCACCAACTCGGAGAAGATGGTCGCCGAGCTGGAAGACCCCTACGTCCTGATCTTCGAGAAGAAGCTGTCCTCGCTCCAGGCGATGCTGCCGATCCTCGAGGCCGTCGTTCAGACCGGCAAGCCGCTCCTGATCATCGCCGAGGACGTSGAGGGYGAGGCTCTCGCCACSCTCGTCGTCAACAAGCTCCGCGGCGGCCTCAAGGTCGCGGCCGTCAAGGCTCCGGGCTTCGGYGATCGCCGYAAGGCCATGCTCGAGGACATCTCGATCCTGACCGCCGGCCAGMTGATCTCGGAAGACCTCGGCATCAAGCTCGAGACCGTGACCCTCCAGATGCTCGGCCGCGCCAAGAAGGTGCGCATCGAGAAGGAGAACACCACGATCATCGACGGCGCCGGCAAGAAGAAGRACATCGAGGCCCGCGTCGGTCAGATCAAGGCGCAGATCGAGGAGACCACCTCGGACTACGACCGTGAGAAGCTCCAGGAGCGCCTGGCCAAGCTCGCCGGCGGCGTCGCGGTCATCCGCGTCGGCGGYKCGACCGAGGTCGAGGTCAAGGAGAAGAAGGACCGCGTCGACGAYGCCCTGAACGCGACCCGCGCTGCGGTCGAAGAAGGCRTYCTKCCGGGCGGYGGCGTYGCSCTSCTGCGYGCGCTSTCSWCSGTCAAGKCGATCAAGACCSMSAAYGACGACCAGAAGACCGGCGTCGAGATCGTCCGCAAGGCGATCATGGCTCCKGCCMRSCAGATCGTCGACAACGCCGGCGATGACGGCGCGGTCGTGATCGGCAAGCTGCTGGAGTCGAAGGACTACTCCTGGGGCTACAACGCCCAGACCGGCGWGTACGGCGATCTGGTCAAGGCCGGCATCATMGACCCGACCAAGGTCGTGCGCACGGCGATCCAGGACGCGGCTTCGATCGCTGGCCTGCTGATCACCACCGAGGCGATGATCGCCGAGCTGCCGAAGAAGGACTCCCCGATGCCCCCGATGGGCGGCGGCGGCATGGGCGGCATGGAYTTCTGATCCATCGCTCCAAGCGAACTATGGAAGGCCCGGCGCAAGCCGGGCCTTTTTCGTTTGAGCAAACATGCGCCGCGTCATCCCGGGCGACCGAAGGGAGACCCGGGATCCACGCCGGAGCATCTCCGCCTGAGTTCAGGCATGGATCCCGGATCTCCGCTTCGCTCCGTCCGGGATGACATCAGGATTTCGCGGGAGTGGGCTGGCAGCAGCCATGCGTTTCCCGCCAAAGCTGATGAAAAAGCAGGCAGTGCCCCTCGGCTCGTCATGGCCTATACATGCGACAAGCGATCCACGGCAGGATCGCGCGCATAAGTTGCATGTCGTAGGGAGATGCAAATGAAGAAGTCCCATTTCCTCTCGGGCGTCGCTATCGCGACCGCCTTGTTCCTCTCAAGCCAGGCTGCGCAGGCCGACATCACCATCGGACTTGTCGCGCCGTTGACCGGTCCGGTCGCCGCCTATGGAGACCAGGTCAAGAACGGCGCCCAGACCGCCGTCGACGTCATCAACAAGAGCGGCGGCGTGCTCGGCGAGAAGCTCGTGCTGAAGCTCGCCGACGATGCCGGCGATCCCAAGCAGGGTGTCTCGGCCGCCAACCTCCTGGTCGGCGAGAAGGTCAAGTTTGTGGTCGGCCCGGTGACCTCGGGCGTCGCCATGGCGGTTTCCGACGTGCTGGCGGAAAGCGGCCTGCTGATGGTGACGCCGACGGCGACCTCGCCGGCGCTGACCACGCGCGGCCTGACCAACGTCTTCCGCACCTGCGGCCGCGACGACCAGCAGGCGGAGATCGCCGCGACCTACGTTCTGAAGAACCTGAAGGACAAGAAGATCGCGATCGTCCACGACAAGGGCACTTACGGCAAGGGCCTCGCCGACGCCTTCCAGAAGGGCATCAATGCCGGCGGCCTCAAGGAGGTCGCCGCGCTGACAGTCAACCCCGGCGACAAGGACATGTCCGCGGTCGTGACGCGCCTCAAGGCCGCCAATGTCGATATGATCTATTTCGGCGGCTATCACCCGGAGGGTGGGCTGCTCTCCCGCCAGCTCGCCGATGCCGGCGTCAAGGCGACCATCATCGGCGGCGAAGGCCTGTCCAACACCGAGTTCGCCGCGATCGGCGGCGACCACGCCACGGGCACCCTCTTCACCAACGCCACCGACGCGCTGAAGAACCCGGATTCGGCCCAGGCCGTCGCGGCGCTGAAGGAGAAGGGCATTCCGCCCGAGGCCTTCACGCTGAACGCCTATGCCGCGGTCGAGGTGCTCAAGGCAGCCATCGAGAAGGCCGGCAAGGCGGGGGACGCCAGCGGCGCAGCCAAGGCGCTGCAATCGGGCATGCCGGTCAAGACGGCGATCGGCACGCTGACCTATGGCAAGACCGGCGACCTGAGCTCGCCGAGCTTCGCCATGTACAAATGGGACGCCGGCAAGATCGTCTCGGCCGAGTGACGAACAGGGCTTCCGACCCCGCCGGACCTCCAGCTTCGCGCCCCGGACGAGCATCGCCCGTCCGGGGCGTTTCGTTTTCTGGCTCGAAAAACATGCCCTCGTTTCACCGAACCACGCCGTCATCCCGGGCTCGACCCGGGATCCATCGAGGGCCTCGACGGCGCTCCATGATGGATCCCGGATCTCCGCTGCGCTGCGTCCGGGATGACCCGCGCCTCGACGAAAAGCAGGAGGCAACCAGCGCCTTCCTGCGCCTCGCGAGCGCCTGTCCGTCAGATGACAATTTGCTCATCCAGGCGCATGGCCATTGAAAGGCCCTATCCGCTGCGACATGGTCCGAATCGTGGCTCCCACCGTTTCCCGCCAGGATTTCAGCCCATGCGTCTGTTGAGCATTCTCGTCGCCGTGCTGGCGGTCGTCACGCTGGTCGTCGGCCAGCAAGCCGGATCGGCCGGGCTGATCGGCATGGGCGTCGTTGGCCTGCTGCTCGCGGTGGTGACCTTCCGCTCGCCGAGCCTGTCCTTCTTCCTGCGGATATTTTCGGGCGTCTTCGCCATCGAGTATCTGCTGTTCGGCGCCGCCGCGATCATGGCGCAGGTCGGCTGGTGGTCCGAGGCGCTGCAGATCCCGCCGGCTCCCACGAGCCTGCCGATCACGGTCGGCGTCTTCGGCATCCTGATCTACGCGATCTCCTTCGTGCCGGTCATCGCGCGCATATCGCGGATCGCATCGCCCTATTTCGAATCCGACCAGACCACCACCGCCAATCTCTGGCCGATCGGGCCGTTCAATATCCGCCTCGGCACGTTGGCAGTCGCGCTCTTCGTCTTCCTGATCGTGCTGAACCAGGCGCAGGTCGGCATCACACTGCGGCTCTCGTTCTTCAATCGCGACATGTATGACGCGCTGCAGAACAAGGATGCGGCGGCATTCTGGTATCAGCTCTTCTACGTCTTCTGCATCTGGGCCGCGATATGGGTAGTCGCCAACCTGATCGAGCTCTTCGCCAACTACACCATCCTGATCCGCTGGCGGCAGTTCATGGCGAACGAGTACACGCAGCGCTGGCTCGACCATGCCACGCATTACCGGATCGCGCTCGCCGGCACCGTCGACAACCCCGACCAGCGTATCGCCGAGGACACACGCTCCTTCGTCAACCAAACCTATAATTTCGCGCTGCCCCTGCTCTCGCAGGTTTCGACGCTGGTCTCGTTCTCGATCATCCTCTGGAACATTCCCGTCGCCTTCACCCTGCCGGGCACCTCCCTCGCCATCCCCGGCTACATCTTCTGGGTCGCGTTCTTCTATGCGGCTGCCGCGACCTGGCTGACCCATCTCATCGGACGCCCCCTTATCCGGCTCGAATTCGAGCAGGAGAAACGCGAGGCGAACTTCCGCTTCTCGCTGGCGCGCCTGCGCGAATATTCCGAGCAGATCGCATTGATGGTGGGCGAGCCGACCGAGCGTAGCCATCTGGCCCATCGCTTCGGCGACATCGTCGAGAACTTCTACCGGCTGGTCTGGCGCCGGCTGAAGCTCACCAGCTTCACCCTGTCCTACAACCAGCTCAGCGTGGTGCTGCCCTATATCATTCTTGCGCCGTACTATTTCGCGGGCACGATCACCCTCGGCATCATGATGCAGGTCGCCGGCGCCTTCGACCGGGTGCAGACCGCGCTCTCCTTCATCATCAACAGCTACTCGTCGATCGCGTCCTACCTCGCCTCGATCAACCGCTTGACCTCTTTCGAGACGGCGATCGCAGACGCGCATCACGGGCCGATTTCGGAGGAAGCGCTCGGCCGCGAGACCTCGCGCGACGAGAGCCTGCGCATCCGCAATGCCACGCTCCTGCTGCCGAACGGCAAGCCGATCGTGAAGCTCGGCGAGCTCGATCTCGGCAAGACGCGTTCGACGCTGCTGATCGGGCCTTCGGGCTCCGGCAAATCGACGCTGTTCCGTGCCATCGCGGGCATCTGGCCCTTCGGCGACGGCAAGGTCGGGATTCCCGCCAACGCGGAGATCATGCTGCTGCCGCAGCGGCCCTATCTGCCGCAGGGCTCGCTCAGGGCCGCGCTGGCCTATCCGGCCGAAGAGACAGCCTATGACGACGCCGCGATGTGTGCTGCGATGGACAAGGTCAAGCTCGGCCATCTCGCCGACAGGCTCGACGAGATCGATCTGTGGGGGCAGCGGCTCTCCGGCGGCGAGCAGCAGCGGCTGGCCGTCGCGCGCGCGCTGCTGAGCAAGCCGGACTGGCTCTTCCTCGACGAGGCCACCGCGTCGCTCGACGAGAAGCTGGAAGGCGAGATCTACGGCACGATCGATGCCGAGCTGCCCGAGGCCCGCATCGTCTCGATCGGCCACCGCGCGACGCTGCGCGCCATGCATGACGCCATCGTCATCATGGAGCCGAACGCGGACGGCACCTTCACGCCGACGCCGACAGCAAAAACGCCGGCTGCCTGAGGCAGCCGGCGCGAAACGGTCCGGTCGGGATCGAAACGATCAGAGCGAGCGGCTGAGGGTCAGCTCGCCCGCGGCGCCCTTGAGCACGAGACGCCCATTGACGAGGTCCCAGTTGCGGGTTGCGCGCAGCGCGGTCAGGAAGGCTCGCTCGAATTCGAGCGCGCCCTTGTCGCAGCTGCGCTTCGTCAGCGCGATCGGCCCCACGGCGAGCGCTTGCTGGCGCAGCGGATAGGCCGAAGCCGAGAAGGTGTTGCAGCCGCCGAAGCCGGTGCCGCGCAGGTTCTTGTCGATGAGCAGCGTCGCGCGCCGGTCATAGACCGGCTTGCCGTTGAGCTGAACGACACTCCAGCTCGCACCCAGCGGAAAGGTCTTCTCCTGCTGGGCTTGCGGAATCTCGGTCTGTCCGCCGCCCAGCTCGGAGCGGGACGGCATCTGCTGGCGGCGCTGCGCGGCGGCCTCGCCCGGCATCAACATCGGCAAGGCCAGGCCAGCAAGAACGGCCGCAAGGCCAAGGCGTCGGATCATGATCGTCTTACCTGCATTCACTCGCGCGGCAGCGCGACGTGCCGTCAAAATCGGTTAACACGCCTAGAGGCCAATTGGCTCAGGATCAAGGCTGAAGCGCGGCGGAAAGCATTCCGCTACGGAAAATCGTTTCAGATCCTGGCGTTGAGCCGCTCGAGCAGGCGGTTCGAACGGCGGAAGACATAGGCCGGTGCCGTCACGGTCACGTCGTCGGCGCCGAGCCCGTCGAGATGCTCGACCAGCGCGAACACGACCTTGTCCGGGCAATGCAGCGTGAGCGGCGCGCCGGGCGCAGGCGCGCCAAAGGGAAGACGAGCCCCGAAGCGCTCCTCCAGTGCCGCCAGAACATCCGGCGCGAGAGCGAGGCTCGCGCGCACTTCGCGGACCGTGCGCCCCTCCTCCTCCGCCGCGATGCGGGAGAGGATGGTCCTGGCAGCAGCCTTGGCACGATCGCCCCAGGGCGCCTGCATCGACGCGACGAGATTGGCCTCCGAAGCCAGCATCACGCCGTCATCGAGCACCTTCAGCGCATTGGCGGAGAGCGTCGCGCCGGTGGTGGTGATATCGACCACGATCTCGGCCGTGCCGGCAGCCGGCGCACCTTCCGTGGCGCCGAGGCTCTCGACGATGCGGTAATCGGCAAGGCCGTGCTGCGCGAAGAAGCGGCGGGTCAGGTGCACATATTTCGTGGCGACGCGGAGCTTGCGGCCATGGCGGGCGCGCATCGTCGAGGCGACATCGTCGAGATCGGCCATATTGCGCACGTCGATCCAGGCCTGCGGCACGGCGACGACGACATTGGCATGGCCGAAGCCCAGCGGGGTCAACATCTCGACCGCCGCATCGGCATCCGGGAGCTGCTCGCGGACGAGGTCCTCGCCGGTGATGCCGATATGGGCGGCACCCGAGGCGAGCTGCGCCACGATCTCGGAGGCCGAGAGGAAGGCGACCTCCGCGCCATCAAGCCCCGCGATCGTTCCGCGATAACCGCGCTCGCCGCTGGCCTTGACGAATTTCAGCCCGGCGCGACCGAAGAAGGCGGTGGCGTTCTCCTGCAGCCGCCCCTTCGAGGGCACGGCAAGGACGAGAGGCGCATCGGTCATCGGGCTTCTCCCGTCAGGCGGTCAAGCCAGAGCGAGGCACCGACAGCCGGGATCGGCCGGCCGGCGCCAAGGCGCCCGAGGACGTTGTCGTAACGGCCGCCGCCGGCGACGGGCTTGCCGTCGCCGCGGGCGTCGTCGTGCAGCTCGAAGATGAAGCCGGTGTAGTAGTCGAGATTGCGGGCAAACCCTGCCGAGAACTGGATGGCGCCGACATCGACGCCGCGCGCGGCCAGGAAGCCGGTGCGCTCGTCGAAGGCATCGAGCTGGCGGCCGAGATCGAGCGAAGCCTGATCGGCGAGCGCCCGCAGCGCCGCGGAGGCCGCATCCGGATCGCCCGACACGGCGAGCACCTGGGCGAGCAGCGCCTTGACGTCGCCATTGACCGGGTTCTCGCGCTCGGCGGCGCGCGCCAGGAAACGCTCGGCGATATCGCCCGCCGTGCGTCCACCGACCGTCGAAATGCCGGCGATCGAAAGCACATCCTCGACGAAGGCGCGGGCGGCCTTGGGGTCCTGCCCTTCCAGCGCCTTGAGCAGGCCGGCATGGGCAGCGTCGCCCTCGGCCGCGGGCGGATCGAGCGCATCAACGGCTTCCGCGCCCTTGCCCTGCACGACGGCGCGCACGAGACGGCGGCGCGCGCCCTGCGGCACCGCCAGCCCATCGAGCAGCGCGCCGAGCAGCGCGACATCGCCCATGGCGATGCGCGGCGCCTTCAGCCCGAGCGCGGCGGTGGTGTCGATGGTGAGCGCCATGATCTCGGCATCGGCGGCAGTGGAATCGTCCCGGCCGAAGGATTCGAGCCCGGCCTGCTGGAACTCGCCCGGCTCGCCCGAGCGCATGCGGAAGACCGGCCCGGCATAGGCATAGGACGCCGGCTCGGTCGAGCCCGAGGCGATGTGATCGAGCGCGACGGGGATGGTGTATTCGGGGCGCAGACACCAGTCGCGGCCATCGGCATCCTGCGTCATGAAGATACGACGGCGGATATCCTCACCCGACAGATCGAGGAAGACGTCGGCGGGCTGGAGGATGGCGGGCTCCGCCCGCGCATAACCCTCGCCCGCGAAGAGCGCGATCACGGTGTCGATGCTGGCGCGGCTGGCGGGCACGGCTCGTCCTGTCCTGTTGCGAGCGCCGTCCTAGCAGCGGCGCGACGAATTTTCGAGGGATTTGAGGGAAATGGGTGAATGGAGTTTGGCGGGCTGCGAGAGGCGTCATGCTCGGGTCAAGCCCGAGCATGACGCGCCTTCACGAATGTCGCGCCAGGACCCGCTTCACCCCGTCCACCAGTTCGGCCACCGGCACGGCGAACTGCGCCTCGGCCTGCTTGGCCTTGTGCTCGGCGGAATCCTTGACGTCGCGGCTGGCGGCGGCGAGCTCGGCGCCGAGGATCAGGTCCTTGATGACGACGGTGCCGGCCTCGCGCTCCGACGAGCCCTGAATGACGGCGCAGACGGCGCCGCGCCGGTCGGCATATTTCATCTGGGCGTTGAAGCCGGAAGAGCCGAGATAGAGGTCGGCGCGCAGCAGCGGCTTGCCGTCGGCGTCCTTCGCCTGCCGCAAAGCCGAGACCATCGCCTGATAGCCCGGCATGAACTCGGGCGACTTGTTGTCCATCGCGGTGACGACGACGAGCGGCAGCTCGTTGCGGCTGTCGACGATGGGCGACTTCACCGCCTTCAGCGCGGAGTAAAGCCGAGAGACGCCGATCGAGAAGCCGGTCGCCGGCACGGGCTCGGGCCGGAAGCGTCCGACGAGACCGTCATAGCGCCCGCCGCCCGCGACCGAACCGAAGCGCACGACCTGCCCGTCGTCGTTGGTAACCGGGAAGGTCAGTTCAACCTCGTAGACCGGGCCGGTGTAGTATTCGAGGCCACGGACGACGGAGGGGTCGATGCGGATGCGGCCCGGACCGTAATCCGCTGCACGCAGAAGCTCCGCGATCTGACGAAGCTCTTCCACTCCCTCTAACCCGCGCTGTGAACCGACGACCGCATCGCGAGCGAATGAAAGCGTCATTTCGTCAGATGGCCATGTTTCCTCGCCTGTCGGATCTCCAGCCGGCGCAGACTCACTCCGACGACGAGAAGCCTCGACCAATTCGGGCGTGCTTTCGCGGAAGGCAACTTGGCCTGTTAGAAGGAGGATGCGATTGGCCTGCTCCTCGCCCAGCCCCGCGCCCTTGGTGAAGTCCCCGCTCTCGTCCTTGCGTCCTTCGCCCAGCAGGAGACGCACACCCTCCGGCCCGAACTTGTCGAGCTTGTCGATCGCGCGCAGCACGTTCAGCCGGCGCCCGGCATTCTCCTCGCCGCCGAGCCCGATGGCCTCCATCACGCCGTCGAGCACCTTGCGGTTGTTGACCTTCACGACATAGTCGCCGCGCTTGATGCCGAGCTTTTCCATCGTGTCGGCGGCGAGCATGCAGATCTCGGCATCGCCTGCGACGGTGCCCGAGCCGACGATATCGGCGTCGAACTGCATGAACTGGCGGAAGCGGCCCGGCCCCGGCTTCTCGTTGCGGAAGACGTAGCCGACGCGATAGCTGCGATAGGGCTTCGGCAGCGCGTCGTAATTCTCGGCGACATAGCGGGCGAGCGGCGCCGTCAGGTCGTAGCGCAGCGAGAGCCACTGCTCGTCATCGTCCTGGAAGGAGAAGACGCCCTCGTTCGGCCGGTCCTGGTCCGGCAGGAACTTGCCGAGCGCGTCAGTGTACTCGACGAAAGGCGTCTCGACCGGATCGAAGCCATAGACCGAGAAGCTCTCGCGGATGACGGAGAGCATGCGCTCGGTGGCGGCGACATCGGCCGGGCCACGATCGACGAAGCCGCGCGGCTGGCGGGCCTTCAGCTTGGCAGGAGCGGATTTGTCGGCGGAGGACATGGGCGTTCGCAACTCGGAAACGGGTAAGCGTACCCGGAAATGGATAAGCTGGCGGGTTAGACCGTACCGGCCCGACGGGCAAGCCGCTCGTCGTCATTCTCGGGCGAAGCGAAGCGCAGACCCGAGAATCTCATGACGAGAAAGCGCAGGAGCCTTCTGCGGCCAGAGATGCTCGGGTCAAGCCCGAGTATGACGCGCTTGCTACTCCGCCGCGACCAACGCCGGTTCCCGCAGCGGCCTGTCCTCGATCCCAGCCCGCGCCAGCTTCTCCGGCAGCGGACCGCCGGTCGCCCAGTCGAGCAGCTCGGCAGTATGCACGACAGGGGTGGTTGCACCCTTGTCGGCGAAGCCCTTGGCGAGCTGGGTCATGCAGCCGATATTGCCGGTCGCGACCAGCATCGGCTTGGTGCGCTCGATATTGCCGATCTTGCGCTCGCGCAGCCTGCCCGCGATCTCGGGCTGGAGGATGTTGTAGACGCCGGCCGAGCCGCAGCAGATATGGCCCTCCGGCACCTCCTTGACCTTGAACCCGGCGCCGGACAGCAAGCGCTTCGGCCCATCCTTGAGTTGCTGGCCGTGCTGCATCGAGCAGGCGGAGTGATAAGCGATGGGCATGGCGACGTCGCGGACGGGGGCAAGTTCCAGCGTCTCCAGGAACTCGGTGACGTCCTTCGCCAGCGCAGAGACCTTCGCCGCCTTTTCGGCATAAGCCGGCTCGTTGCGGAACATGAAGCCGTAATCCTTGATCGTCGTGCCGCAGCCGCTCGCCGTGATCAGGATGGCGTCGAGCCCCTCGCCATCGACCTCAGCCATCCAGGCGTCGATGTTCTTGCGTGCGAAGCCGAGCGCATCATGCTCCTGCCCCATATGGTGGACGAGCGCGCCGCAGCAGCCCTCCCCCTTCGGCAGCACGACCTCCACGCCATGGCGGTTGAGCAGGCGGATCGTCGCCTCGTTGATCGCCGGGTCGAGCACCGGCTGGGCGCAGCCGGAAAGCAGCGCCACGCGTCTCGTCCGCGCCGCGGGCGGCGGAAAGTTCTGCGGGCCTTCCATCATTGAGCGTGTCGGCAAACGCGCGGGCGCCAGCGCCAGCATCGCCTTCAGCTTCTGGCCGACGCCCGGCACGAGGCCGAGCAGCGGGGCAAAGGGCTTGGCCGCGAGCGCCGCCAGCATCGCCGCACGGAAACGGTCGGGATAGGGCAGGATCGCCGCCAGCACGTTGCGCAGCAGCCGGTCATGCCAGGAGCGCCGATAGGTCTCCTCGATATGGGCGCGGGCGTGGTCGACGAGGTGCATGTAGTGCACGCCCGAGGGGCAGGTCGTCATGCAGGAGAGGCAGGAGAGGCAACGGTCGATGTGCTTCACCACCTCCGCGGTGGCCGGCTTGCCGTTCTCCAGCATGTCCTTGATCAGGTAGATGCGCCCGCGCGGGGAATCGAGTTCGTCGCCGAGCAGGAGGTAGGTCGGGCAGGTCGCGGTGCAGAAGCCGCAATGCACGCAGGTCCGCAGGATCTTCTCCGAGGCCGGCATGCGCGGATCGGAGGCGAGACGCTCGGGGCTGAAATTGGTCTGCATCGCTCAAGCTCCGCCTTGCCAGGCTTTGATCCAGTCCATCGGCCAGAGCAGCATGATGACGTTGAGGGTGAGGTTGTCGCGGATCAGCCAGCCGACGATCAGTTCCATCGCCAGCGCGCTCGTCACCGTCAGCCAGACCGGCGCCAGCCGGGCGATGATGAAACCAAGCACCATCGAGAGGATGTCGCTGACCGAGTTCAGCACGCTGTCGCCGTAATAGTCGAGCGAGATCGTCGCCGAGCGGTAGTGGTTGATCACCGCATCGGTGTTCTCGGTGATCTCCCAGGCGCTCTCGACGACGATGGACAGCAGCAGCGCGAGGCCAAACGAGATCGGCAGGCCGGTGAGACGGCGGATCAGCCAGAACAGGCCGTAGAACAGGAAGCCGTGGATGATGTGCGAGAAGGTGTACCAGTCCGTGATGTGCTGGGAGTTCTCGGAAGACATCACTGTGCCCTGCCAGAGCTTGATGTTCCCGCATTTGCAGATCGGCTCGCGCCCCATCCAGAGCAGGATGCCCGCCGCCACGGCGATCAGCAGCGCCGCCAGCAGGACGAGCGTCACAGGCCCCAGGCGATTGGGCGCCCAACTCCTGCGCGCGGACGGTGCCTCGGAAGAAAGCGATTCAGCAAGCGCCATCAGATCCCCGCATACATCCGGCCGGGCTCGAAGATGCCGGCCGGGTCGAAGCTTTTCTTGATGCCGGTCGTGACCCGCATCAGCGGCTCGGCCAGCGGCTGGAACACGTCGACGGCGGCACGCACCGCATCCGGCGCGCGCACCAGCGTGGCATGGCCGCCGAGCGGCTTCAGCGCGGCGCGGATCGCTGCCGCGCCGGCATCGCCGTCCGCAGAGGTGGCGAGCCAGACCAGCCCGCCGCCCCAATCGTAGAACCAGCGCGCGTCCGGCATGATGCGGGCGATAGCAGCCACCGCCTTCGGCCCGTTGGTCGGCGCGAGCGAGAGTCGCCACACGGCCTCCGTCGTTCCAGCGAAGACGCCGGCGTCGCGGATGTCGCTCCAAAGCTCGGTCGGCTCCGCTCCCTCCAGACGATCCGGCAGGCCGTATTCGCCGAGCAGCAGCGCGAGCTCGCCGGCGCGGTATTCGATCGAGTCCGAGAAATTCTCCAGCCTCAGCAGCGTTTGCGCGGCATCGCCTGCGAGACTTGCCGGCAGATGGGCAGCCGCCATCGGCTCGAAAGGCGAGCCCAGCGCCTTCGCAAGCAACGCGACGCCCTGCTCGTCCGAGAGGCCGGACCATCGCAGCGTGACGATGCGCTCCGGCTTCGGCAGCACGCGGAAGGTGACCTCTGTCAGGAAGCCGAGCGTGCCGTGGCTGCCGCTGACGAGCTTCACCAGGTCGAGGCCGGTGACGTTCTTCATCACCCGCCCGCCGGATTTGATCATCTCGCCGCGGCCGTTGATCAGGCGGATGCCGATCAGGGAATCCCGCGCGGCGCCGGCATTGATCCGGCGCGGCCCGGAGATATTGCAGGCCGCGACGGCGCCGATCGTGGGCTCGCCCTCGGTGCCGAAGAGCGCGCGATGATCCATCGGCTCGAAGGGCAGCATCTGGCCGCGCTCGGCGAGCGTCTCCTGCACCAACGCGAGCGGCGTGCCGGCCCGGGCGGCGATGACCATCTCGGCCGGCTCATAGAGCGTGATGCCGGTGAGGCCACCACTGGACAAGGTGCTTTCCGCCTGGGCCGGCCGCCCAAGGCCTGCGCGCGTGCCGCCGCCGCGCAAGGTGAGAGGCACGCGGGAATCGATCACGGATTTCACGACGGCGCAGGCCTGCGCCTCGGTGGTGGGAGTGTGGATGGTCACGACCAAGCTCCGCCGTCATTCCGGGGCACGCCGAAGGCGTGAGCCCGGAACCCAGAACCGATGCCATTCGGGAGTGAAACAGCACGATTTCGCCAGGGTAACGATTGCAGACATCGGTTCTGGGTTCCGGGCTCAGCGCTTCGCGCTGCCCCGGAATGACCGTGGAGGCTTATTGCGCCAGAAGCGGATAGAGATCGCTCCAAAGCGGATTTTGTTCTTCGATCAACCTGACTTTCCAGTCGCGACGCCACTTCTTGATGTCCTTTTCGCGGTCGATCGCATCGGCGGCCGTCGCATGCTCCTCGTGCCAAACCAGCCTGTCGACGCCGTATTGGCGGGAGAAGCCACGGTAAGCCTTGGTCTTGTGCTCGTGAACACGCCGAGCGAGATCCCGTGTCACGCCGAGATAGAGGGTTCCATGCTGGCCGCTCGCAAGCAGGTAGACGTGAAAGGGCAACAACATCCTCCCTCGTCATTCCGGGGCGCCGTGAAGCGGCGAGCCCGGAACCCAGAACCGATGCCGCCCGACAATGAAGCGGATCGACCTGACCAAGACAACGATACCCCGCATCGGCTCTGGGTTCCGGGCTCTTCGCTGCGCGAAGCCCCGGAATGACGGAGAGGTTCGTCACGCCGCCACCCTGCCTTCCAGCGGGAACACCTTCGCGGGGTTGAGCAGCCAGCGCTCGTCGAAGACTGCCCTCACCCGCATCTGCTGCGCCAGGTCCTCCGGGTTGAACTGGAAGGTCATCAGGTCGCGCTTCTCGATGCCGACGCCGTGCTCGCCGGTGAGGCAGCCGCCGACCTCGACGCAGAGCTTGAGGATGTCCATGCCGGCATCCTCCGCCTTCTGCGCCTCGACCGGGTCATTGCAGTTGTAGAGGATCAGCGGGTGAAGGTTGCCGTCGCCGGCGTGGAAGACGTTGGCGACGCGCAGGCCGTAGCTCTTCACGATCTCCGCCATGCGCTTGAGCACATAGGGCAATTGGCCGGTCGGGATCGTGCCGTCCATGCAGATGTAGTCGGCGATGCGGCCGGTCGCCCCGAAGGCGGATTTGCGGCCCTTCCAGATCGCCGCGGTCTCCATGGCCGATTTCGATTCCTTGACGGTGGCGACCCCGTGCTCGCGGGCGATGGCGACGATGCGGGCGAGCTGGGCGTCCATCTCGTCATCCGAGCCCTCGACCTCGATGATCAGGAGCGCCTCGACATCCATCGGGTAGCCGGCCTTGGCGAAGGCCTCGCAGATCTCGATCGCCGGCTTGTCCATGAACTCCATCGCGACCGGAATGATGCCGGCGCCGATGATCGCGGCGACGGCCGCGCCCGCCTGCTCGCTGGTCGGGAAGCCGAAGAGGACGGGCCGTGCGCCTTCCGCCGTGCGCAGGATGCGCACCGTCGCTTCGGTGATGATGCCGAGCTGGCCTTCCGAGCCGTTGATCAGGCCGAGCAGGTCGTAGCCCGGCGAATCGAGGTGGCTGCCGCCGATCTCGACGATGCTGCCGTCGAGCATGACGAGGGTGACGCCGAGCACGTTGTTGGTCGTCACGCCGTATTTCAGGCAGTGGGCGCCGCCGGAGTTCATGCCGATATTGCCGCCGATCGAACAGGCGAGCTGCGAGGACGGATCGGGCGCGTAGAAGAAGCCATCGGCCGAGACCGCGCCGGTGACGGCGAGATTGGTGACGCCGGCCTGCACCTTCGCGAAGCGGTTGGCGTAATCGATCTCGAGGATGCGGTTCATCTTCGAGACGCCGATGACGATGGCATCTTCCTGCGGGATCGCGCCGCCGGCGAGCGAGGTGCCGGCACCACGCGGCACCACCGGCACGCCCTGTTCGGAGCAATAGCGCAGCACGGCCGCAACCTCCTGCGTGGTCGAGGGCAGCACGACGGCCAGCGGCATGCGGCGATAGGCGGTGAGCGCGTCGGTCTCGTACGGCCTGCGCTCGTCATCGCTGGTGATCAGCGCCTGCGGCGCGACGAGCCCGGCGAGGCCTGCGATGATCGATTCGCGGCGGGCGAGGATGCCGGCATCCGGCACCGGAAAAGCTATCGCGCTCATCTCTCCCTCCCATCTCCGCGGCGCGGACGCGCCGCACATCGACACTCTCTGTGCGCGGCAGATTAGACCAATTCAATGCCTCTTGCAGCGTGCGCATAAAGCCAGCCATTATTTCCGAAATGGAAAAGGTGGGGCGCTGATGGACCGGTTCGGCGATCTCGACGTGTTCGCGCATGTCGTCACGACCAAGAGCATGTCGGCGGCCGGGCGCCAGCTCAACCTGTCGCCGGCCGTGATCTCCAAGCGCATCCGCCGGCTGGAGGAGCGGCTCGGCGTGCGCTTGCTCCAGCGTACGACCCGCCAGCTCGCACTGACGGAAGCCGGACAGGGCTTCTACGAGCGCGTCGTCTCGATCCTGTCCTCGATCGAGGAGGCCGAGGCCTGGGTGGCGAGCGGCGCGGGGCAAGTGCGGGGCACGCTACGGGTTTCGGCCCCGACCTCGTTCGGCCGGATGCATGTCGCGCCGCATCTGAAACGCTTCCTCGACGCCAACCCGCTGGTGACGGTCGACCTCGTGCTCAGCGACGCCTTCGTCGATGTCGTCGGGGAGGGTTTCGACCTCGCGATCCGGATCGCCGACCTGCAGGATTCGAGCCTCGTCGCGAAGCGGCTCGCGCCGAACCATCGCGTCCTCTGCGCCACGCCGGGCTATCTCGCCGCCCATGGCACGCCAAGCGAGATCGGCGATCTCGGCCGCCACACCCTGATCGCCCACAATGCCGACCACTGGCGGCTCGACGGGCCGGAGGGGCCGGTCTCGGTCCGGGTCAACGGCCCTTTGCGCACCAATTCGAGCGAGGTCGTGCGCGAGGCACTGCTGGCGGGCGTCGGCATCGCGCTGCGCTCGACCTGGGATGTCGGGCCGGAGCTGAAATCGGGGGCTTTGCAGCGCGTGCTGCCGGCCTATGCGGTGGGCTCGCGTGTCGCGGTCTATGCGGTCTATCCGAGCCGCCGACATCTCGAGCAGAAGGTGCGCGCCTTCGTCGACTATCTCGGCGAGCTCTACGGCGCCACGCCCTATTGGGATGCGGGGCTTGCGCTTTAGACGCTTGCCGGATCGAGATCGAGCCGTACCGTCATGCTCGGGCTTGACCCGGGCATCTCAAGACAAGAGATCTGCTCTTTCTGCCTGAGATTCGCGGGTCTACGCTTCGCTTCGCCCGAGAATGACGACCCGGCAGCAAGGGAGGAATGACATGTTCGGCGTGCTCGAAGGCACGGGGGTTTCGGTCCTCGATCCGCGTTTCCACCGCGTCATTCCCGGCTCGGCCCGGGTCGAGCGGCTCTGGACAGGCGCACGCTGGTCGGAGGGGCCGGCCTGGTTTCCGGCGCACAACTCGCTTGTCTGGTCCGACATTCCGAACGACCGGATGCTGCGCTACGACGCCTTTTCGGGCCAGACGGCGGTCTTCCGCCAACCGGCGCGCAACTCAAACGGCAACACCGTCGACACGCAGGGCCGGCTCGTCACCTGCGAGCATGGCGGGCGGCAGGTGACGCGCACCGAGCATGACGGCTCGATCACGGTGCTGGCCAGCCATTTCGGCGGCAAGCGCCTGAACTCGCCAAACGATGTGGTGGTGAAATCGGACGGTTCGATCTGGTTCACCGATCCCGATTACGGCATCCTCAGCGACTACGAGGGCGACAAGTCGCCGAGCGAGATCGGCACCTGCAACGTCTACCGCATCGACGGGCGGACCGGCGAGATCGCGATCGTCGCCGACGATTTCGTCAAGCCCAACGGCCTCGCCTTCTCGCCGGACGAGAGCATCCTCTACATCGCCGATACCGGCGCGAGCCATGATCCCGAGAACGGGCCGCGCCACATCCGCGCCGTCACTGTCGAGGCTGATGGCGAGACGCTCGGCGCCTCAAAAGTCTTCGCGACCTGCACGGCGGGGCTGTTCGACGGCTTCCGCTTGGACATCGAGGGCCGGATCTGGACGAGCGCGACCGATGGCGTCCACATCTACCACCCGGACGGCACGCTGATCGGCAAGGTCGCGATCCCCGAGATCGTCGCCAATGTCTGCTGGGGCGGGCCGAAGCTCAACCGCCTGTTCATCTGCGGCACGACCTCGCTCTATGCGGTGATGACGCACACGAACGGAGCGATGAGGCCCTAGGGCGCACTGCGTTGTCATGGAAACGCGGGTCATCCCGGCCGCAGCGAAGCGGAGAGCCGGGATCCATGCCTGAACCTTGACCGGAAGCGCTCTGGCATGGATCCCGGGTCAAGCCCGGGATGACCACGCGTTTCGGTGAAAAACGAGGATACTCTGACCGGCGTCAGGCCAGCGGGTCGCGGCGCTATACGTCCCGCCCGACATAGTCGGCAACGTCGTTCATACGCTTGAGCGTGCGCCAGTAGATGTCCTCCATCAGGAGATGGGCGAACTCGCCGTTGCGGCCGATGCTGTAGAGGCCGGCGACGCCGGTGCTGCGGGCGAAATCCTGGCGGCGCTGCTCATAGGCGCCGAGATAGACCGGATAGGCGAAGGGCGTCTTCAGCATGCCGCCGGGGCCGACATAGCGGCTGCGCAGATGCGGATAGATGCGGCAGAGTCCTTCGAGACAGGCCTCGGCCAGCTTCTCGTCGGACATCGTCCACCAGGCGTCGCCGACCTCGCAGCCGATGTCGAAGGTCAGCTGCGTGCGCCCCTCCGGCGCGAGCCAGGGCATCGAGAAAGGCGCTTCCGTCACGCGGAAGAAGGGCTGCGTGCGATCCGGCACCCACAGCATCGTGTCGGGCAGCAGGTTGCGGCCCTCGAAGCGCAGGTTGACGAAGATCATCGGGCGGTAGCGGAAGCTGCGCAGCTCGTCGAGCGCGTCGGTGCCCTCGACGAGATTGGGCAGGATATGGACCGGCGCCGTGCTGATGACGGCGGAGACGCCGATCTCGCGGCCGTTGACCTTCACAGCGGCGACCTTGAAGTTCTCGACGAAGACGCGCTCGACCTTCGATTCCAGCGCGATGCTGTCACTGAGGTGGGCCACGGTCGGCTCCAGCAGCTTGGCGACGCCGCCTTCCGGATAGACGTGGTAGACGCGCGGGCTCTCCGGCATCTCATGCGAATAGCCGTTGCAGACCGCCCTGCCCGAGAGGCGCGAGGCCGCCTTCAGATAGAAGGTCTTCATCACCCCGGCGGCGAGCTTGTTGCCGACGGCAGGCGAAAGCTCGCTCGCCGGCGCGCCCGACCAGGCCTCGGCGAGCGGGATCGCGACATCCTCGGCCAGCGCTTCGCCATAGGCGTTGCGGAACCAATCGGCGGCGTTCTGGACGGGCTGGGGATTGAGACGTGCCGACACGGCGCTGACGGCGTATCGCGGCGAAAGCGCCAGGCCGAAGGGGTAGCTGTAGCTTTTCTGGCCGAGCGCGACCGCCTCGCCGTAGTGATGGACGGTCCTCGAGACTGAGCTGGCGCCCATCGCATCGGCCAGCCGGTTGCTGACGAAATGCGCGCCGAAATCGTAGGTGTAGCCGTCGGCGTCCTTGAAGGACGACGCCATGCCGCCGACCGCCTTGCCGCTTTCGAAGACGGTGGCGCGCAGGCCCCGGCGCTCGATGTCGAAGGCGGCGGTCAGGCCGGCGATGCCGGCGCCGATGATCGCGACGGGCTTGGCAAAGCGGCGCCACACGCTGGGCGACTGGACGGCGATGTTCATGGAGATCGCTCCGTATCCGTCGAAGCAAGTCGACGGCCATGACTTAACAGGAGCGAGTGAATTCGGATTTTCACCGAACTCGCAATGAAGGAGATGAAGTATAATGGATTGTTAAGCTTACCCGGCGCGGACCGTCAGCGCGGCGGCGCGCTCTTGATGCGGGTCAGGACCAGCGGCATCGCCAGCCCGATGATGACGAAGCGAACGAGATGGTGGGCGCCGACATAGAGCGTGTCGAGGCTCATGGCGAAGGCGAGCATCGCCATCGCCTCCAGCCCGCCCGGCGCGAAGGCCGCCATGCCGCTGGCATAGGAGACGCCCGCGAGCCATGCCGCCGGCCAGGCGAAGAGGAAGGCGACGCCGATCGAGACCGCAAAGCCGCCGATGGCGAGCGGAAACAGGCCCCTGAGTTCGTTGCGCGGGATATGGGCGATGCGCCCGCCCATCGTCGAGCCGAGCAGGATCTGCACGGCGATCTGGATCGGCATGGGCAGCGAGCCCTCGACCATCCCGCTGCCATGCAGGAAGGAGCTGGCGAAGGTCGCGCCGAACATCAGCGGTGCGGCCATGCCGAGGCGCTCAAAGACGAGGCCGAGCGCGAGCCCAGCCATCGTCACGCCGAGCATGGTCGAGGCGCCGACCGACAGGACATCGGGAACAGGCATCCCTGCCGATGCGCCGGAAAGCTGCATCACGCTGGGCAGCAGCGCCACCAGCACGAGCAGGCGGAAGAGCTGGACGACCGAGATTCGGCCGATATTCGCGCCCTTCGCCTGTGCGACGGCAAGTACGGTCGAGAGAGCGCCGGGCGCGGCGGCCAGCAGCGCGTCGATCCAGGGCCAGCGCGCGACATGGCGCAGATAGGCGCCGGTCGCGAACATGATCGCGGCAACACCGAGCAGGAGGATCGCGAGCGAGGCCGGATAGCGCGCGGCCGCCGCCAGGGCATCCGGGGTGGCGGCGGAGCCGAGGATCGTGCCGGATAGCACCATGGTCGCATCGAACCAGGGGCGCCGCAGCGTCGGCAGCGGGCGCAGCAGCGCCACGATCGCGCTCAGCAGCATCGAGCCCGAGAGCCACGCGGCGGGCATGCCCAGCAGCGCGAAAGCGCCTCCTCCCGCCGCGGCCAGCGCTATGACCAGGATCTCCCGCCAGAGGATCGTCAGCCGGGTCGATGGGTAGCCGAACGGTTTCATCATGCTCCGGGCGCGCCGGAGGAAGGCGGCGCCCGCCGTTCATGGCGGCGGGCTCCCCAGTGGTCAACCGGTCAGGAGCGTCTCTGGAACAGAGCCGCCCTGTGCCTGCGGCAGGGGGTCGTGTCAGGCTGCCGTCAGCGCCTTCTGCAGGCGTGCGACAGCCTCGACCAGATCGGACGACTTGCGCGCGAAGCACAGGCGCAGGCCGGTCTCACCACCGGGGCCAAAGGCCGTGCCGGGCGCAAGCCCGACATTGGCGGTGTCGACCAGATCGAGCGCGAGCTTGCGGGAATCCTCGCGGCCATCGACCGAGAAGAACTGGTAGAAGGCGCCGACCGGCGCAGAGAGGGTAACTCGGTTCGTGGCCTTCAGGCCCTCGAAGATGATACGGCGGCCTTCCGCGGCGCGCGCGATCTGCTCGGCGACGAAGCCCTCGCCCTCGTCGAGCGCAGCCACGGCGCCGCGCTGCACGAAAACCGGCGAGCCGGAGGTCGAGTACTGGATCAGGTTCTCGATGACCTGGCCGAAAGCTTCCGGCGCCTCGATCCAGCCGATGCGCCAGCCGGTCATCGCCCAGTTCTTGGAGAAGGTCTGGACGAAGACGACACGGTCCTCGGCATCCATGATGTCGTGGAAGGACGATGCACGCACCGAACCGTCATAGACGAAGCGGCCATAGATTTCGTCGGCGACGATCCACAGGCCGTGCTTGCGCGAGAGCGCGAGCAGCGCCTCCTGCTCGGCCCGTGTCGCGGTCCAGCCGGTCGGGTTGGAGGGCGAGTTGATCAGGATGCCGCGCGTCTTCGGCGTGATCGCGGCGGCGAGCTTGTCGAGATCGAGCGTGAAGCGGCCCTGGGCGTAGTCCATCGGCACGCAGACGGCGCGCGCGCCGGCGACGGAGACCGCTGCGCCGAAATTGGGCCAGGCCGGCGTCGGAATGATGAGCTCGTCGCCGGGGCCGGCGATCATGCGGACCGCGATCTGGACCGACTGCATGCCCGAGCCGGTGACGAAGAAGCGCTCCGGCGAGAAGCTTTGGCCGTAGAGGCGCTCGTGATAGCGCGCCAGCGCCTCGCGCAGCTCGGGAATGCCGCGCTGCCAGGTGTAGAAGGTCTCGCCCGCCGCCAGCGAGCGCGCCGCCGTCTCGCTGATGAAGGACGGAGTGGGCAGATCGCCCTCCCCGACCCAGAGCGGGATCAGGCCCGGCCGCAGCCGGCCGTAGTTCATGACCTCGACGATCCCGCTTTCCGGCGCGTTGCGCGCTTCGGGCCGAAGCTCGGCGACCAGGGTGCTGCCGGGCAGGACGGTGGTGTTCATGGGGCTTCGACCTCGCGAAATTCGATGCCCTCCTTTAGCCGATCGCGGCGTCGGCTGGCATGAAATCGCGAGATCAGGTCAATCGGCGCCGGTGATGAATCAGCGCCTCCGAGCCACCCGCCTCAGACGGCCTTCTGCTTCAGGAGGTCGCGAATCTCGGTCAAGAGTGCCACATCGGCAGGGGTTGCCGCGGGCGTCGCCGGCGCCGCTTCCGCCTTGCGCTTGAGCTGGTTGATGCCCTTGACCACGAGGAAGAGGACGAAGGCGATGATCACGAAGTTGATCGCGACCGTGACGAAGTTGCCGTAGGCCAGCACGGCGCCCTGCTTCTTCGCTTCGTCGAGCACAGGGGCCGTGACCGCACGGTTGAGGCCGAAGAAGTAGTTCGAGAAATCGACGCCGCCGAGAGCGCCGATGAACGGCATGATGATGTCCTGGACGAGGGAGTCGACGATCCTGCCGAAGGATGCGCCGATGACCACGCCGATGGCGAGATCCATGACATTGCCCTTCAGTGCGAATTCCTTGAATTCCTTCAGCATGCTGTACCCCTAAGCTAGTCGACGAGCTTCCCCATCAGCCGATATCGGACGCTAGACCAACCCGCTGGACCAGGGAAAGCCTGAATACCCGCCGAAACAGCGTCGATTGCGGCTTTTGCGACAAAGAGCTGGGGATGACTTGCGCCAATGTCCTATGGCGGGGGCCGGAGGCGTCCGATAAAATGTCACAAAGCTCGAAGCGGAAGCTTATTTCGAAGCGAAAGTTCATGGCGCCCGAACTCCGGCCCCTCTCGCGCATCCCAGCGCCACGGATCGCACCATGATCCCCACGTGGTCCGTCATCCTGGTCGCGCTGGCCTATCTGTGCGGGCTGTTCGCCGTCGCCCATATCGCCGACACCTCCGGCCGCAAGCTGATGACCGGCCGGGCGCGCACCACGATCTATGCGCTGGCGCTCGGCGTCTATTGCACGTCCTGGACCTTCTACGGCTCGGTCGGCTTCGCCAATCGCGCCGGCTTCGACTTCCTCGGCATCTATGTCGGGCCGATCCTCGTCATCGGCCTCGGCCATCGCTTCGTCGGGCGCATCGTCAGCATCGCCAAGTCGCAGAACATCACCTCGATCGCCGATTTCGTCGGCGCGCGCTACGGCAAGAGCGAGCGCGTGGCGGCGCTGGTCTGCATCGTCGCCGTGATCGGCGCGCTGCCCTACATCGCATTGCAGTTGAAGGCCGTCGCCAATTCGCTGTCGGTCTTCCTCACCGCGACCGGCGGGCACATGCTGATGCCGGGCGTGCCCCTGCTGAGCGACCTGCCGTTTCTGGTGGCGATCGTGCTCGCCGGTTTCGCCTGCGCCTTCGGCACGCGCCATATCGACGCCACCGAGCATCAGGACGGGCTCGTGCTCGCGATCGCGGTCGAGTCGCTGATCAAGCTCGTCGCCTTCCTCGTTCTCGGCTTCTTCATCGTCTACGGGCTGTTCGGCGGGCCGGGCGACCTGCTCTCCCAGGCCGCCAAGCCGCCGTCCGGCATGCCACCGATCTGGGAGCGGACATCGAGCTGGCCGAACTTCCTGACGCTGACCCTGCTGTCCAGCTGTGCGGCGCTGCTGCTGGCACGCCAGTTCCACATGACGATCGTCGAGAACCGCGATGTCCGCGACGTGCGGCGGGCGGCCTGGATGTTCCCGCTCTATCTCGTGCTGATCAACTTGTTCGTGCTGCCGCTGGCGGCGGCCGGCGAGATCCTCATCCCCGGCAGCGGCATCGACCGCGACATGACCGTGCTGCTGCTGCCGCTGCAGCGCGAAGCCGGGGTAATCGCGCTCCTCGTCTTCGTCGGTGGGCTCTCGGCGGCGACGGCGATGGTGATCGTCGCCTCCGTCGCGCTCGCGATCATGATCTCGAACCATATCGTCATGCCCCTGCTGCTGCGCGGGCGGCGCACGCTGAGCGATCCCAGCCGTGCGGGCCGGCGGTTCAACCGCAGCAGCGACGGAAACGGCAGCACCGGCGGCGATCTCGGCTCCCAGGTCGTGATCATCCGCCGCCTCGGCATCATCCTCGTGATCCTGCTCGGCTATGTCTATTACCGTGCCTCGGGCGAGGCGGCGCTGGTCTCGATCGGCCTACTGTCCTTCGCGGCGACGGCGCAGATCGCACCGGCCTTCTTCGGGGGGTTGCTCTGGCGACGGGGGACTGCGCTCGGCGCCGTGGCGGGGCTGACGATCGGCACGCTGGTCTGGGCCTATACGCTGCTGATGCCGAGCCTCGCTTTGCCCGGCGGCTGGTGGAGCGAGATCATCGCGAACGGCCCGTTCGGCGCCGAAAGCCTGAGGCCCGAAGCGCTGTTCGGCCTGGATTGGCCGGCGCTGCCGCATGGCGTGTTCTGGAGCCTCGGGCTCAACGTCCTCGCCTATATCGGCTTCTCATTGCTGAGGCCCGCCAATGCGATGGAGCGCCTGCAGGCGAACGCCTTCGTCGAATCCCAGCCGGCGACCATGGCGCAGTCCTTCTCGCTCTGGCGGACCAGCGTCACCGAGGGCGAGCTGCAGTCGACCATTGCGCGCTATCTCGGCCAGGAGCGCACCGAGCGCGCCTTCGACGGGTTCAATACCGGCCGCGGCGAAACCACCGAACCCGGCCGCGACGCCGATATCCACCTGCTGCGCTTCGGCGAGCATCTGCTCTCCTCGGCGATCGGCGCGGCCTCCTCGCGCCTCGTGCTCTCGCTGCTGCTGAAGCGCCGCAACCTCTCGACCGAGGCCGCCTTCAAGCTGCTCGACGACGCCTCGGCCGCGCTCCAGTACAATCGCGACATCCTGCAGCACGGCCTCGACCATGCCGGCCAGGGCATCACGGTGCTCGACCGCGATCTGAGGCTGCTCGCCTGGAACCAGGCCTTCATCCAGCTCTACGACCTGCCGCCCTCGCTGGTGCGTTTCGGCACGGGTCTCGACGAGATCGTGCGCTTCAACGCGGCGCGCGGCGCCTATGGCGACGGCGCGCAGGACGATCTGATGGCAGCGCGGCTGGAGAGCTTCGTCAACGACCGCGAGCCGGTCCGCCTCAAGCTCTTTCCCTCGAAGAAGGTGATCGAGGTCCGCACCAACGCGCTGCCCGATGGCGGCTTCGTCACGACCTATACCGACATCACCGAGACCGTCGCCGGCGAGGAGGAACTCGAACGCGCCAATGAGAGCCTCGAAAAGCGCGTCGCGGAACGCACCGAGGAGCTGCTGCACGTCAATGCCGAATTGCAGCGCGCCAAGGCCGAGGCGGAAGCCGCAAACGCCTCGAAGACGCGCTTCCTCGCTGCCGCCAGCCACGACATCCTGCAGCCGCTCAACGCGGCACGGCTCTACGCGACCTCGCTGGTCGAGCGAGACCGCACGGCAGGCCACCCGGACCTCGCCGAGAACATCGACGCCTCGCTCGACGCCGTCGAGGAAATCCTGACCGCGCTGCTCGAGATCTCGCGCCTCGACGGCGGAGCACTCAAGCCGGAGCTGTCCTCCTTCCGGCTCGACGAGCTGATGCGCCAGCTCCAGCGCGAGTTCGAGCCCAGCGCCCAGGAGAAGGGGCTCAAGCTCGTCTTCATGCCGACCAGCCTGACGCTGCGCTCGGACCGGCGCCTGCTGCGCCGGCTGCTGCAGAACCTGATCTCGAACGCGATCAAGTACACGCCGAACGGCAAGGTACTGATCGGCTGCCGCCGACGGGGCAATCAGGTCGCCGTCGAGGTCATCGATACCGGGCTCGGCATTCCCCAGAGCAAGCAGAAGACGGTGTTCCGCGAGTTCCAGCGGCTCGACCAGGGCGCCAAGGTGGCGCGCGGGCTCGGGCTCGGGCTTTCCATCGTCCAGCGCATCGCGCGTGCCCTCGACCATGGGCTGACGCTCGATTCGGCGCCGGGGCGCGGCTCGCGCTTCTCGGTGCTGGTGCCGCGCGCCGCGCCGCTGCCCGCGATGGCGACCGGCGCCGCGCCGCGCAATGCCCCGGCCGGGCAGCTCGCCGGGATGCGGCTGCTCGTCATCGACAACGAGCCCGCCATTCTCGACGGCATGAAGCGCCTGCTCGAAGGCTGGGGCTGCCAGGTCACGATCGCGCCGGGGCTGGACGAGGCGCTGCCGCATGTCGGGAGCAAGGGCGAGGCCGACGTGCTGATCGCCGACTATCATCTCGACCACGGCAACGGGCTGACAGCCATCACCGCCCTGCGCGCACGGGCCCGGACGCCGATGCCGGCGATCCTGCTCACCGCCGACCGGACGCCGCATGTCCGCGAAGCCGCGAGCGCGCTCGATGTCTATCTGCTCAACAAGCCGCTGAAGCCTGCGGCGCTGCGCGCCCTGCTGGCGCAATGGCGCGCGACAAGGCTGGCGGCCGAATAACCCGGTTCAGACCGCCGTCGAGGCGGCGCTGCGCATCGCTTCTTCGGAGGCGATGAAAGCCGCCACTTCCAGGCTCGGCTCGGGGCTTGTCGCGGCGACGCCGATCTCGCTCAGGATTCGGGCGACCGGGACATAAGCGCGAGCACGCTTGTCGTAGAGCGCCGCCCTGACCAGCGCGACCGCCGCGACGATCTCCCTGCCGTCGCTCCCATGCATCAGCATGCGATGCTGCATCACCAGCCAGTTCTCGCTCCAGCACAGGATCCTGGTTTCCAGCCGGAACGGCCGGAACAGGCGCATCTCGCGCCGGAAGCGGATGGTGCCGGCATTGACGACGGGCAGCCAGCGATGGCGCAGCACCGCCCGCCACAGCCCGCTGCGCAGCATCAGATCGAGCCGGCCGAGATCCATCAGCGACCAGTAGCGCCATTGTTCATGTGCGCGCTTGTGTCGAGATCGTGGAACCAGACCCGGAAGGGCAGGATGGAGGCTTGCCGCGGCAGCGCGAGCTTTGGCCGGAAGCGCGTCGTCAGCAGGAGCCAGATCAGCCGGAACCAGAGATTCATGGGGAGCGCCGCCAGGACAGGTCGATGGGTTGCGGCTTCCATGTCATGGAGACGTCGGCGCTGTCGATCATGCTATCGTCTGTCCCATCGTTTCCAGCCGAGGAACCCGGAGCCGGCCTCTTGCCCAGCCTTCATGTTTCCCCGCTATCCCGGCTGAGCGAGACCGTCGCCGCCGTCCGCGCCCGCCATCTCGTGACCCTGATCAATGTCGGCTCCGTCGTCGAGCGCCCGGCCGGCATCGCGGAAAACCGCCATCTCTTTCTCGGCATGTCCGACATCAGCCAGCCTCTGGATGGCCATGTCCTCGCCGGCCAGGACCATATCGGGCGCTTCCTCGCCTTCGTGCGCGACTGGGACCGCGAGGCGCCGATGGTGATCCATTGCTGGGCGGGCATCAGCCGCTCCACTGCCGCCGCCTATATCGCGGCCTGCGCCATCAGCCCCGAGCGAGACGAGGAGGAGGTTGCCGACGCATTGCGGACCGCCGCCCCTGCGGCGACGCCTAATGTCAGGCTTGTCGCTCTCGCCGACGCAACGCTTGGCCGCGATGGCCGGATGATCCGCGCGATCGAGCGAATCGGACGCGGCGCCGATGCGTTCGAGGGCACGCCTTTCGCGATGCCGCTGACCTGAACGGGCCGTTCGGCCTGCGCATATTCCTGCAACGCCACGCCACGCTTGCTGCGGATAGAAGCGCGTCGGCTCGATATCGGCGCAGAAGATTGCTTGCATCGCGTGAATTTTGCGACGATGCATCACGCGGGAGGTTTCTACCGTGACCATGACGATCGAGCTCGATTCACGCGACCGCTCCATCCTGCGGATTCTCCAGCAGGATGGCCGCATCACCAATTCCGACCTCGCCGAGAAGGTGCATCTCTCGCCCTCGGCCTGCCTGCGGCGCGTGCGACAGCTCGAGGAAAGCGGCCTGATCCGCGGCTATGCCATGATGCTCGACGACAAGATCGCGGGCTTTCCCGGCACGGCCTTCGTCTTCGTCACGCTCGACCAGCAGGGCCGCGCCTCGCTGGAGAGCTTCGAGCAGGCCGTGCAGAGCCTGCCGGAAATCCTGGAATGCCATCTGCTTGCCGGCGCGCACGACTATCTGATGCGCGTGATCTATCGCGACAGCGCCGATTTCGAGCGCATCCACACCGACATCATCACGCAGCTGCCGGGCGTCACCCGCGTGCAGTCGACGCTGACGCTGCGCACGATCAAGAAGACGTCCGCGCTGCCGGTCTGAATCCGGCGGCTATTGTAAATTCGCGTTTCCAAGAACCACCCGGTCATTCCGGGGCTTCGCGTCAGCGAAGAGCCCGGAACCCATGAACACCGGTTGGACGGGTAAGCTCGCCGATCGACAGCACCATCTGATCTGCCGTCGTGTTCATGGGTTCCGGGCTCGGGCCTGCGGCCCGCCCCGGAATGACGGCCTGGTTCCGTGTCAAACCGACGGTCGCTCGATCCATTCCCGGGTTGCGGCGGAGCGCGCTCCGGCCGATAAGCTTGCCGCAAAGAGGAATCGGGTCCGTGAGCCAAGACAAAACGCAAGACAACTCCAATGCCGATGTCGCGGCCCTGCCCTTCGAGGCTGCGATGAAGGAGCTCGAAGGCATCGTTGCGCGGCTGGAGCGCGGCGACGTGCCGCTCGAGGAATCGATCGCGATCTACACGCGCGGCGAGGCGCTGAAGGCGCGTTGCGACGCACTTCTGAAGCAGGCCGAAGCCCGTATCGAGCGCATCACGCTCGGCGCCGACGGCAAGCCGACGGGTACCACGCCGCTCGACGTCGACAACTAAACGCGGCCCGAGGCGCGGCTTCCACGCGGGCGCCTCGACATTGCGCGCCCGCCAACGGCCGGTTGCAACCTGCCGGCTTGCCCGGCGGCCCGAACGGGATCAGGCTTCGGCCTGACCAAGGAGGCCGCCATGTCGCAACTGCCCGCCGATGATCCGATCCTGGGCGATGCCCGCTCATGCGAGGCGATCGAAAAGGTGATCGTGCCGCGCACGCATGATCTCGGCGGCTTCCAGGTTCGGCGCGCCTTGCCGGCGATCGGCCAGCGCATGGTCGGGCCGTTCATCTTCTTCGACCAGATGGGGCCGGCCGAATTCCATCTCGGCGAGGGACTGGACGTGCGCCCGCACCCGCATATCGGGCTCTCGACCGTGACCTATCTCTTCGACGGCGAGATCATGCATCGCGACTCGCTCGGCACGGCGCTCGCCATCAAGCCCGGCGCGGTCAACCTGATGACGGCCGGGCGCGGCATCGTCCATTCCGAGCGTACCGGAATGGAAGCCCGAGCCACCGGCCCGAAGCTCTACGGCATCCAGGCTTGGCTCGCCTTGCCGAAGACGCATGAGGAGGTCGCGCCGGAATTCGTGCATCACGGCGCGCCCGAACTGCCGAGGATCGTCGAAGGCGGAAAGCGGATCAGCCTGATCATGGGCTCGGCCTATGGCCAGACCTCGCCGGTGAAGTTTCCCTGGGACGCGCTCTATGCCGAGGCCGTGCTGTCGCCGGGCGCGATCCTGCCGCTCGACCCCGACTATGACGAGCGCGCGATCTACATCGTCTCGGGCAAGGTCGACATCGCCGGCGAGGAATTCGGCGCCGGCCAGCTCCTCGTCTTCAAGCCGGGCGACCGCATCTCGATCCTCGCCATCGACCAGAGCCGAGTGATGATCGTCGGCGGCGAGCCGATGGACGGGCCGCGCCATATCTGGTGGAACTTCGTCTCCTCATCGAAGGAACGCATCGAACAAGCCAAGGATGAGTGGAAAACCGGCCGCTTCGATACCGTCCCCGGCGACGAGAGCGAGTTCATCCCGCTGCCCGAGGGCTGAAGCAGTCGGCCTTTTACACCAACCGATGGCTTATGCGCCGTCATTCCGGGGCGATCAGAAGGATCGAGCCCGGAACCCAGAACCGACGCCGCTTCCAAGAAGGACGCGGTGGGGCCATCGCTCGAACTCATAGCCGCATCGGTTCTGGGTTCCAGGCTCAGGCCTGCGGCCTGCCCCGGAATGACGGCAGAGGATGCGCCACAGGCTCAGGCCGCCTCGGAAATGTCCCGTAGGCGCGGGACCCGCGAAAAGCCGATCACGAGCAATTGGATCAGGAAACCTGCGGTCGCCATGGCAAGACTGGCCGAGATGCCGAGATGCGCCGCCACGGAGGCGCCAATCGCGGCGCCCACCGGCCGCGCGCCAAAGGTCGCCGTCATGATCAGGGCCGACACGCGGCCGAGCATCGCGTTGGGGGTCACCGCCTGCCGCAATGTCATCGTCGAGATCGTCCAGATGATCGGCCCGACGCCGAACAGGAAGAAGCTCGCGCCGACCAGATAAACCGACGGAACCCAGAGCGTCGCGAGCATCACGCCGGCCGCGCAGAGGCCGGCGAATGGTCCGAGCAGGATCAGCGTCCCGAAGGAAACCTGCCGTGCGATGGCGGGCGCGAGGACGGCGCCGACGATCATGCCCGCGCCGTAGATGCCGAGGGTCACGCCAACCTGGGTCGCGCTGAGGCCGAGATTCTGAATGGCATAGGCGACATAGACCGCCTGGAAGATGAACCAGGAGATATTGAAGAAGACCGCCGTCATCAGGATCGGCCTGAGCAGGTCGTGGCCGGCGACGAAACGCGCGCCCTCCTTCAGATCATCGAGCAGGTCGCGCCGCGGGCCGGACGGCGCTTCATCCTTTGGTAGACCGGCCAGCAGGAGCGCGGCGAGGATCGAGAGCCCGGCGGCGAGGCCATAGGCCGTCGATACGCCGATCCATCCGACGAGCGCCCCGCCGAGCGCAGGGCCGCCGGCATAGGCGGCGCTGCGCGCCAGCTCCAGCCAGCGATTGGCGTCGGCAAGCCGCGCGCGGGGCACCACGGAGGGAACGAAGGCCGGCGCCGCCACGCTGTAGCAGACCGTGCCGATGGCGCCGAGCGCGCCGAGCACGGCGAGCCAGGTCAGGTTGAGGCTGCCCGCGGCAAGCAGCAGCGGGATCGCCAGCAAGGACACCGCGCGCAACGCTTCCGTGCCGACCATGAGCCGGCGCCGCGAGGCGCGATCGACCATCAGCCCGGCGGGAATGGACAGCAGGAGAAAGGGCAAGGTCTGCGCCGTCTGCAGCCAGCCTGTCTCGGCCGGCCCGGCCGCGAGCAGGAGAACCGCGGCCAGAGGTGCCGCGGCCAGCGCAATCTGCTCCGAGAACTGTGCGAAGAGATTGGACCAGCCGATGCGTCTGAATGCCGCCGGCAGCGGTGTGGTATCGGTCTGTTGCATCGAACGGTGTCCTCGAAAACGGTCTGCGGACACTGAAACGCCTTGCCGGCACCGGAACCACCCGTTTCGTGGGAAGAGGAGGACACCCTTCGGGAATCAAAATGGAATCCCGCCCCCCGTTTGCCAGCGCGCCGCGCAGGCTCTATTTCCAGATCGTCTCAGCGAAGGATCAGACACCCTCGTGCCCCGCCCCGCCACGCCGCTCCTCGACACGATCCACGACTCCGCCGATCTGCGGGCGCTCGACGATGCACAGCTTCGACAGGTCGCCGACGAGCTGCGGCTGGAGACGATCGACGCCGTTTCCGTGACGGGCGGGCATCTCGGCGCGGGGCTCGGCGTGGTCGAACTGACCGTCGCGCTGCACCATGTCTTCGACACGCCGCGCGACCGGCTGATCTGGGATGTCGGCCACCAGGCCTATCCGCACAAGATCCTGACCGGGCGGCGCGAGCGCATCCGCACGCTGCGCCAGCCGGGCGGGCTCTCCGGCTTCACCAAGCGCTCCGAGAGCGCCTACGACCCGTTCGGCGCCGCCCATTCCTCGACCTCGATCTCGGCCGGGCTCGGCATGGCCGTCGGGCGCGATCTCAAGGGCGAGGGCAACAATGTCATCGCCGTGATCGGCGACGGCGCGATGTCGGCCGGCATGGCCTATGAGGCGATGAACAATGCCGGCGCGCTCGGCTCGCGCCTGATCGTCATCCTCAACGACAACGACATGTCGATCGCCCCCCCGGTCGGCGCGATGTCGGCTTATCTCGCGCGGCTCGTCTCGGGCCGGACCTATCGCTCGCTGCGCGAGGTCGCCAAGCAGCTCGCCGAGAGGCTGCCGCGCTTCTTCCACGACAAGGCCAAGCGCACCGAAGAATACGCCCGCGGTTTCTGGACGGGCGGGACGATGTTCGAGGAGCTCGGCTTCTACTATGTCGGGCCGATCGACGGGCATAATCTCGACCATCTGCTGCCGGTGCTGCGCAATGTCCGCGACGCCGGCAACGGGCCGATCCTCGTCCATGTCGTGACGCAGAAGGGCAAGGGCTATGCCCCGGCCGAGGCCAGCGCCGACAAATATCACGGCGTCGTCAAGTTCGACCCCATCACCGGCCTGCAGGCCAAGGCCCCGGCGAATGCGCCGAGCTATACCGGCGTCTTCGCCAATGCCCTGATGAAGGAGGCGCGGGAGGACGACAAGATCGTCGCCGTCACCGCCGCCATGCCATCCGGCACCGGGCTCGATGCCTTCGGGAAGGAATTCCCCGGCCGCACCTTCGATGTCGGGATCGCCGAGCAGCACGCGGTGACCTTCGCGGCCGGGCTCGCCACCGAAGGCTACAAGCCCTTCGTCGCGATCTACTCGACCTTCATGCAGCGCGCCTACGACCAGATCGTCCATGACGTGGCGATCCAGAAGCTGCCGGTGCGCTTCGCGCTCGACCGGGCCGGGCTCGTCGGCGCCGATGGCGCGACCCATGCCGGCTCCTTCGACGTCGCCTATCTCGCCTGCCTGCCGGACATGGTGGTGATGGCCGCGGCCGACGAAGCGGAGCTGACCCATATGGTCGCGACCGCCGCAGCCTATGACGAAGGGCCGATCGCCTTCCGCTATCCGCGCGGCGAGGGCGTCGGCGTCGAAATTCCCGACGTCGGCATGCCCCTGGAGATCGGCAAGGGCCGCATCGTGCGGGAGGGAACGCGGATCGCGTTGCTCTCGCTCGGCACGCGCCTCGCCGAAGCGTTGAAGGCGGCCGATCTGCTGGCGCAGCGCGGGCTTTCGACCACGGTCGCGGATGCGCGCTTCGCCAAGCCGCTCGACGAGTCGCTGATCCTTAAGCTCGCCCGCGAGCACGAGATCCTGATCACGATCGAGGAAGGCTCGGTCGGCGGCTTCGGCAGCCATGTGCTGCATCTGCTCGCCCGCAACGGCGCGCTCGATACCGGCTTGAAGGTGCGGACGCTGACACTGCCGGACGTCTTCCAGGATCATGACAAGCCGGACGCGATGTATGCCGCCGCTGGGCTCGACGCCGGCGGCATCGTCGCTGCCGTCGATGGCGCGCTCGGAGCGCCAAGCGTCGTCAAGCGCGCCTGATTCAGGCCGACAGCCATGGCAGTGGTCTCGCCCCCTTCAGCCCTCATCCTGAGGAGCGATCCGGAGGATCGCGTCTCGAAGGATGCTCCAGGAAACTCCGGAACCATCTGGAGCATCCTTCGAGACGCCATTTCTGGCGAAATGGCTCCTCAGGATGAGGGCTGGAGAGAAAGCCGCGCCGGCGCGGGCGGATCGCGATGAAGAGCCGCGCGGACCAGTTGCTCGTTGAACGCGGCTTCTTCGAAAGCCGGGCGCGGGCGCAGGCTGCGATCGCGGCCGGGCTGGTCAGCGCCAATGGTCAGCCGGTGCGCAAGGCTTCGGAAATGGTGGCGCGGGATGCGGCGCTGACGGCCGAGGCGCCGCATCCTTACGTCTCGCGCGGCGGCCTGAAATTGGCAGGCGCGCTCGATGCCTTCGGCTTCGATCCGGCCGGGCAGGTCTGCCTGGATGTCGGGTCGTCGACCGGCGGTTTCACCGATCTGCTGCTCAAGCGGGGCGCGCGCCACGTCGTCGCCGTCGATGTCGGCCGCGACCAGCTCCACGCCTCCCTGCGCGCCGATCCGCGCGTGACCAGTCTCGAGGGTCAGGACATTCGCACGCTGGCGCCGGAGGCACTGCCGGAGCGCCCGGCCCTCGCCGCCATCGATGTCAGCTTCATCTCGCTCAAGCTCGTCCTGCCGGCGGTTGCGGCCTTGCTCGTGCCGCAAGCCGGGATCGCGGCGCTGATCAAGCCGCAATTCGAGGCGGGACGGGCGGCGCTCAAGAAGGGCATCGTCCGGGACGAGGCGATCCAGCAGCAAGTCTGCGACGACATCGTCGCGCTGCTCGGCACGCTGGGCTTCACCGTCGAAGGACCGATCCCCTCCCCGATCGAAGGCGGCGACGGCAATCGCGAGTTTCTCGTCGGAGCGCGGCGCAAGCCCTGATCAACGCGCGAGCAGCGCGTCGATCTCCTCCTGCAGGGCGGCGTCCTCGAAGATGGCGATATCGATCATGCCGTTGGCGTTGATGAACTGCGTCGCGCGGCCGATCTGCCGGCGCAGGGCCTCGCCGGCCACCTCGATGATCATCGGCAACTCCGGCGGCTGCGGCTTTTCGGTCAGAAGCGCACACACTGTCCGCACCAGCCGGGTCATCGACAGGCAGATATCCTCGAAAGCCCTTGCCCGGACGGGATCGACCCGGTCATAGGCCGCCAACGCCGAGGCCGCACAGCGCAGCTGAGAGGAGCGGAAATGCTCGCGATAGCTGATGCTGTGCCAGGCCTGGAGATCGGCGAGGACGGTGTCATCCAGCGCCGCCATCTCGATGAGCATCAGGGCTTCGCTGTAGCGGTTGAGGAAATCGGTCGACATACGGGGTGCGTCGACGCTTCCGGCCCGGTTTGCCGGCGCATCGACCGGCACATTCGTCGCGATGGCGCTCATCTTCTGCCCCGAATCGGGGCGACTATGTTTGGCCAACCGGAAAGAAAGTGTTGATCTGACCGCCTCGTCTCGACGTAAACAGCCGGCATGTGCGGACGCTATGCGATCACCCTACCTCCTGAAGCCATGCGCGAGGCCTTCGGCTATCGCGAGCAGCCGAATTTCCCGTCGCGCTACAATATCGCGCCGACGCAGCCGATTCCTGTCGTGCTGCCGCATGACGGGGCGCGGCGCTTCCTGCTGATGCGCTGGGGCTTCATCCCAGGCTGGGTCCGGGACGCCAAGGATTTCCCGCTCGTCATCAATGTGCGCAGCGAGAGCGCGGCCGAGAAGCCCTCCTTCCGCAACGCGCTGACGCGCAGGCGTTGCCTGCTGCCGGCCGATGCCTTCTATGAATGGCGGCGCAGCGGCTCCGGCCGCCAGGCGCAAAACGAGGCCTTCCTGTTCCGCCGGCCGGATCGCGGCTTCTTCGCCTTCGCCGCGCTGTGGGAGACCTGGCATTCGCCGGATGGTTCCGAGATCGACACGGTGGCGATGATGACCGGGCCGGCCAACGGCCTGATGGCGCCGATCCATCACCGCAGCCCGATCATCCTGGACCCTGATGACCATGACGCGTGGCTCGATCCTCAGAGCACCCCGCAGCAGACGGCCCGGCTGCTGAAGCCGCCGCCGGACGATCTTCTGGAGGCCATCGCCATCGGCAGCGCCGTCAACAAGGTCGCCAACGACGCGCCGGAGGTACAGCTGCCTCTCGCCGACCTGCCTCGATCCGAACCGAGCGAAGAGCCGAAGCGTCATGCGCGCAAAGCGGCCCGGCCTCCCGCCGATGATGGGCAAGGCAGCCTGTTCTAGGGCCGGAATCATGCTCTGATCGTTGCAGAAGACGACGAGGAGACGAAGCATGCACGGCCGCCGCCCCACCATGACCTCCCGCCACGGCATGGTCGCCGCGGCCCATCCACTGGCGGCACAGGCCGGCGCGCGCGTCCTGGCGCAGGGCGGCAACGCCTTCGATGCCGCCGCCGCGACCGCCGCCGCGCTCAACGTCGTCGAACCCTTCATGTCGGGCCTCGCCGGGATGGGCTTCGCGACGATGTGGGTCGCGGCCGAGCAGCGCGTGCGCGTGCTCGATTTCGTGCCGCCGGTGCCTGCGAGCTTCCCGGCCGGGCGCTTCAGCAAGCGCACGGACCTCGAGCGCGGCGCGCTCGCCGTCGCCTCCCCCGGCAATCTCGCCGGCTGGTGCGAGCTCGTGAAGAGCTATGGCCGCAAGTCGCTGCCTGATGTCTTCGCGCCGGCGATCGCTCTGGCGCGGGACGGTTTCGCGCTGGCCGAGTTCGGCGCCGCGGAGTTCGAGGAGAACGACCCGCTGCTGAAGACCTATCCCGCTCTCTATCCGGCCTGGTCCGCGAACTATCAGCCCGGTGGCGAGACTCTGCATCTCGGCTCGCTGCTGGTCCAGTCCGATCTTGCCAGGACGTTGAGCGAGATCGCCCAGAAGGGACCCGATCATTTCTACCGCGGCGCGCTGGGCGAGCGCGTCGTCGCGCATCTGCAGGCGCTCGGCGGCTCACTGACCATGGCCGATCTCGCCGCGGTGAAGACGGTTTGGCGCGAGCCGCTGGCGGCTTCCTATCGCGGGCTTTCCGTGCATGTGCCGCCGCCGTCCTGCGAAGGCTTCCAGTTCCTGCTGACGCTGCGCCTCCTCGATGGGCTCGATCTCGCCGCCCTGCCGAAGGATGGGCCAGATCATCTCGACCTCGTCTACCGTGCGATCCGCCTCGCCGCCGGCGAGCGCATCGCCCACAACAATCCGAGCCCGGAGAAGCTTGCCGAGATGCTATCAGACGCTTCGATCGAACGGCTGCGCAAGCGTCTCACAGACGGCAAGCCGGTGACCGGGCCGACCGAGCAGTGGACGCCGCAGGAGAACGAGGATCCGGCGCACACGACCTCGTTCTCGATCGCCGACAGCGAGGGCAACCTGATCTGCATCACGCAGAGCCTCGGCAGCCCGTTCGGCAGCGGCGTGGTCGTGCCGGGCACTGGCCTGTGCCTCAACAACTTCCTCTATTGGGCGGATGTGCAGCCGGAGAGCCCGAACCGCTCCAAGCCCGGCGATGCGCTGCCTATGTGCATGTCTCCGTCCATCTCGACCCAGGACGGCAAGCCGGTGCTCGCGCTCGGCACGCCCGGCAGCTACGGCATCATGCAGACGCAGGCGCAGGCCATGGTGCAGCATCTCGCCTTCGGCCTGCCGCTGCAGGACGCGATCGAGGCGCCGCGCGCCCGGCTCTGGGATGGGCGCCTCGTCGAGATCGAGAACCGGATCGTGCCCGAGACCATCGCCGAGCTCATACGGCGCGGGCACGACGCCAGGGCTTTCGATGTCGGCTGGACGATGCGCTGCGGCGGCATGCAGGCGGTTGCGTTCGATCCGGCGACCGGCATCTTCACCGGGGCCGCCGATCCGCGCCGCGACGGCTACGTCGCGACGCCGTAGGGCATTTTGCGAGGAATCTCCCCGTCATTCCGGAGCGATCCAAAGGATCGAGTCCGGAACCCAGAACCGATGCCGCTCATCGAGAAGATGTAGACGACCAGCCCGCGTTACGATGGGGCGCATCGGTTCTGGGTTCCGGGCTCATGGCTTCGCCATGCCCCGGATGACGGGGCGGCTCCAAGGGCAGCCCAGCCGGGAAATCTCAGGCGACGATCTCGCCGCGGAAGGCCCAACGGGTCATCCGCCGCTCGACCAGCGCGCAGAGCGCATAGAGCGCCATGCCCATGATGGCGATGGAGAACAGGCCGGCGAAGGTCGTCGGCGCGTCGTTGCGCGCGCCGGCTGAGAGCATCAGGAAGCCGATACCGCGATTGCCGCCAACCGTCTCAGATAGGACCGAGCCGACGAAGGCGAGCGTCACCGCGACCTTCAGGCTGGCAAAGAGATAGGGCATGGCGCGGGGCACGCCGACCTTGGTCAGGATCTGCCATTGGCTCGCGCCGAGCGAGCGCATCACGTCGCGCATTTCCGGCTCGATGGTGGCGAGCCCCGTGGCGACGTTCACGACGATGGGGAAGAAGGAGATGACGAAGGCGGTGATCACCGCCGGCAAGGCGCCGACGCCGACCCAGATCATCAGGATCGGTACGATGGCCACCTTCGGGATCGCGTTGAAGGCGATCAGCAGCGGGTAGAGACCCGAATAGACGAAGGGCGAGGCGCCGATGGCAAGGCCGAGCAGCAGGCCGAAACCGATCGCCAGCGCGAAGCCGATCAGGGTGGTCCAGAGCGTCTCCAGGCAGAAGCGCAGCAGGATGTCCCAGCGCAGGATCATCGTCTCGATGATCCGCGTCGGGCGCGGCGCCAGAATCTCCGGCACATCGAAAACGATGCAGGCCAGCTCCCAGATCAGCAGCAGGCCGATCATGGCGAGCCAGGGCATGGCGACCAGCAGCAGGCGCCTTTGCGTCTCGGTCATCGGACTACTCCGTCATTCCGGGGCATGCCGCAGGCATGAGCCCGGAACCCATGAACACCGTGGGAGCCGGAGCAGGCGCAAGTCGCCGTCGCGCTTCATCAAGCAGCGGCGTGTTCATGGGTTCCGGGCTCGCCGCTGACGCGGCGCCCCGGAATGACGGCGAGCGGCCATGAGCGCAAGTCATGGTCACGCATGCTCCAGATGGATGCGCTCGCGCAGCTCGTGGACGATGTCGACGAACTCGACCGTGAAGGTCGTCTCCAGCGTGCGCGGGCGGGGCAGCTCGATCCTGCGGATCTTGACGATCTTCCCTGGGCGGCGGCTCATCACGTAGACGGTGTCGGCGAGATAGACCGCCTCGCGCAGGTCGTGCGTCACGAGCACGGCGGTGAAGCGGCGCTCCATCCAGAGCTTCTGCATCACGCCCCAGAGCTCCTCGCGCGTGAAGGCGTCGAGCGCGCCGAAGGGTTCGTCGAGCATCAGGATGTCGGGGTCGTGGACGAGCGCCCGGCACAGGCTGGAGCGCTGCTGCATGCCGCCCGAGAGCTGCCACGGGTATTTCTCGCCGAAGCCGCCGAGGCCGACCGAGGCCAGCAGCGCCTCGACGCGCGCGACATATTCGGCCTTGTTGGCGCGGAAGCGCCGCTTATGCGGCTCGACCACCTCGAGCGGCAGCAGGATGTTGTCGAGCGTCGTGCGCCAGGGCATCAGCGTCGGCGCCTGGAAGGCCATGCCGACGCCGCGGATCGGACCCTTGACCAGCTGCCCGTGGACCCGGACCTCGCCGCCGGTGGGCGGCAGCAGCCCGGTGACGAGCTTCATCAGGGTCGACTTGCCGCAGCCGGAAGGCCCGACCACGGCGATGAACTCGCCCTTGGCGATGGAGAGCGTCGCATCCTCCAGCGCCTGCATGCGCGAAGGGCCGCTGCCATAGGCGAGACTGACCTGACGCAGCTCGACGAGAGGCGGTTCTGTTGTCACGGCCATCCGGGCGTCATTCTCGGGCTTGCCCCGAGAATCTCGGGAAGGAAGGGCTCCAAGGAGATGGCCGGGTCAGGCCCGGCCATGACGGCAGCGGTCAGGGCGCGACCATCCGCTCGGCCTTCGGTGGCAGGAACTTGCCGGTGAAGACCTTGTCCGGCTCGGGAGCCGCAGGCAGGCCGAAGGCTTCGGCGACGTCCTTGACCGAGCGGGCGAAGCGGGCCGGCTCGACATCGCCCATGCCGTTTTCCTTCACGAAGGGCGTCAGCACGTTCAGCCTCAGCGACATGTCGAGGCGCTCGGTTTCCAGCTTCTCGTCGATCAGCGGGTCGCGCTTCTTGGCGGCGGCGATGCCGAGCGCCGGATTGGCAGCGACCTCCTTCCAGGCCTTGGCGGTGGCGCGCAGGAAACCGGTGACGACCTCGGGCTTCGCCGCCAGCGCCGGCGAGACGATGATGCCGTTGCCGTACACGTCCATCTTGAAGTCGGAATAGTTGAACGAGACGACGTCCTCCGCCTTTACGCCGCGCGCCTTCAGGTCGAGGATCGACGAGAAATAGTGGCCGGAGATGAAATCGACCGTGCCCTGCACCAGCGATTGCTCGCGCAATTGCGGCGTCAGGTTGACGTGCTGGACGCTCGCGGCGTCGAGCCCCACCTTCTTGGCGAAGGCCGGGAAAAGCCGGAACGAGGCGTCGAAGACGGGGGCGCCGAGCTTCTTGCCGGCGAGATCGGCCGGCTTGGCGATGCCGCTCTTCTTCAGCGCATGGACGCCGAAGGGCGGGAAATCATAGGCCATGAAGACGCAGAGGATCTCCTTGCCCGCGTTTTTGGCGTTGTACTCGATCAGCGAGTTCACATCGGCGAAGCCGATGTCGTAAGCGCCTGTGGCGACGCGCTGGACGGCGCCGGCCGAGCCCTGGCCGGGATCCATCGTGACGTCGAGCCCCTCGGCCTTGTAGTAACCCTTGTCGAGCGCGACGAGGAAGGGCGAGGTCGGCCCCTGGAAGACCCAGTCGAGCGTGAATTTGATCGGGGTCTGGGCGGCCACGGGCATCGCGCCGGCCAATGCAGCCGCTCCGACCAAAGCCGCGCCGACAAGGCCGCGCCGCGTCGGCCCGAAGCCTTTCGCCCATGCGCAATTCGACAGCATCCGCGCCACGCCGATCATTCCAGCCAACCCCTCATGTTTTCTTTATGGGCCGAAGGCTAGAGACGCGGCGAAAAGCGGTCAATCAGGCGGAAGACTGGTACTGCCATTTTTTTAGGCAGAGAGGCTCGGAGGAGTATTTGCGCGCGGCAGGCTGCCCATTAAGCTGCCGTCATTCTCGGGCGGAGCGAAGCGCAGACCCCAGAACCTCTGGCTGAACGAGGCGCTGGAACCTCCTGCGGCAGATGCTCGGGCCAAGCCCGAGCATGACGTGCGCCCAGCGGGCTCAGCCCTGCGCCAGCACCGAGCCCGGGTTCAGAATCCCTTTCGGATCGAGCGTCTTCTTCAGCGTGCGCATCAGATCGAGCTCGACCGGATCCTTCACGCCCGGCAACAGGTCGCGCTTGAGGCGGCCGATGCCGTGCTCGGCCGAGATCGAGCCATGCAGCTCGGTGACGATGGCATGCACCGCCTCGTTCATCTCGCTCCAGCGGGCGAGATAGGCGGCCTTGTCGGCGCCCACGGGCTGGCTGATGTTGAAATGGATGTTGCCGTCGCCGAGATGGCCGAAAGGCACCGGCCTGCAGCCCGGCACCATCGCCTCCACCACCGCGATGGCGCGCTTCAGGAACTCCGGCGTGGCATGGATCGGCACGGAGACGTCGTGCTTGATCGAGCCGCCCTCATAGGTCTGCACCTCCGACATCATCTCGCGCAGCTTCCAGAAATCGGCCCGCTGGGTCAGCGAGCCGGCGAGCGCGGCGTCGGTGACGATGCCCTTCTCCAGGGCCTCGCCGAGGAAGGCCTCGACATGCTCGTCGAGCCCGGCGGCAACTTGAGCCGAAACCTCCATCAGCACATACCAGAGCGACGGCTCCGAGAGCGGGTCGCGCGCGCCTGAGGCGTGGCGCAGGACGAATTCGAGCCCGACGCGCGGCATCAGCTCGAAGGTGGTGAGCGTGCCGCCTGCGCCGGCCTTGGCATCGTTCAGCAGCTCCAGCGCCGCTTCCGGGCTGGGCACGGCGAGGAAGGCCGTGGCGCGCGCCGCCGGCAGCGGGAAGAGCTTGAGCACCGCGGCCGTGATGATGCCGAGCGTGCCTTCGGCGCCGATGAAGAGGTTCTTCAGATCGTAGCCGGTGTTGTCCTTGCGGAGCTGGCGCAGCCCGTTCCAAATGCGGCCGTCCGGCAGCACCACTTCCAGGCCCATGCAGAGTTCGCGGGCATTGCCATAGGCGAGCACGGCGGTGCCGCCGGCATTGGTGGCGAGGTTGCCGCCGATCGTGCAGGAGCCCTCGGAAGCGAGCGAGAGCGGGAACAGGCGCCCGGCAGCCTCGGCCGCATCCTGCGCCCGCTTCAGGGTGACGCCGGCCTCGACGATCATCGTATCGCCTTCGGTGTCGACGGTGCGGACCTTGTCGAGGCGCTGCAGCGAGAGGATGATCTCCCTGCCATCCGCGGTCGGGATCTGGCCGCCGACGAGGCCGGTATTGCCGCCTTGCGGCACCAGCGTCGTGCCGGTCTCGGCCGCGAGCTTCACCAGCTCGGCAACCTCAGCTGTGGAGCCGGGGCGAACGATGCCTTGAGCCTTGCCACGGAAGAGATCGCGCCACTCCTTGAGATAGGGCACCATCGCGTCGGCATCGGTGATGACGTTCTTCGCACCGACGATACCGGCCATGCGATCGAGAATTGCACTCATCCTGAAGCCCTGCCCTCAGCCCTTCTTGCCGCGCCGGAAGACGCCGACAAGTTCGACATGGGCGGAATAGCGGAACTGGTCGACCGGTGTCACGCCTTCCAGCGCATATCCGCCCGCAGCCAGCGTCGCAGCGTCGCGCGCGAAGCTGCCGGCGTCGCAGGAGACGTAGATCACGTCCCTGACCTTCGAGGCCGCCAATCGCTTGACCTGCGCCTCCGCACCGGCGCGCGGCGGATCGAGCACGATGGCGTCGAAGCCGTTGAGCTCATGCTCCAGCAGCGGACGGCGGAAGAGATCGCGCGTCTCGGTCGTGATGGGCTTGAGGCCTTGCGTCGCCCCTGCTCCCCGGCTCAGCGCCAGCGTCGCCGCCTTGTCGCTCTCGATGGCGAGGACCTGCATGCGCTCGGCGAGGCGGAAGCTGAACGGGCCGCAGCCGGCGAAGAGATCGGCGACGCGTTTGCCCTTCGGCAGCGCCGCCATGACGAGCCCGGCCAGAATCTCCTCGCCCGCTGCCGTCGCCTGCAGGAAACCGCCTGCGGCCGGCGCGACCAAAGCCTTGCCCATATGCTGCAAGGGCGGGCGACGCTCGACGACGATCTCGCCATGGTTGGAGAGCCGTGCGAGATCGAGCCGTTCCGCGAGTTGGGTCAAGGCGAGCCTGAGCTTGTCGCCGAGCGGGCCATGGCCACGCATATCGACATCGAGCCCGGCTTCGGAGGCGGTGATCTGGATATCCAGCGGCTTGTTCGCTCCGCCCATGCGGTTCGCCAGCATCTGCGCGACGGCCGGCGCCCGCGCCAGCCCCGGCGCCAGAACCGGGCAGGCTTCGACGGCGATCAGTTCATGGCTGCGCGCCGCCATGAAGCCGACCAACATGGTCTCGCCCTGCCGGCGGGCATGGAAGGTGACGCGGCGACGGCCCTCGCCATGGGCATCGATCAGATCGGCGACAGGCGCCTCGACGCCGGCGCGGCTCAGTGCCGTCACGACCTGCCGGCGCTTCCATTCGCGATAGAGGCCGGGCGCCATGTGCTGCGCGGCGCAGCCGCCGCACCGGGTAAAGAGCGGGCAGATCGCGGCGATGCGGGAAGCGGAGGGCGCGATGATCTCGACGAGCTGGCCGCGCTCGCCATCGACCACGGCACGCACCGTCTCGCCCGGCAACGCATAGGGCACGAACACCTGGCCGGAAGGCGCCTGCACGACGCCGTCGCCGCGCTGTCCGAGGCGATCGATGACCAGCGTCTCGTTCATGGCAAGTTTCGGTGCGGAACCCTGCGGCGGATTCGTACGGACGGCGGGCATGATGACAATTTCCGGCACGGCGCCGGCCTGCTGATGACGGGAACAAGGCTTTCGCCTATCAGGTCGAGGACGAATTGGGAAATTTCGCCATGACCATCCGCGACGGCGTCATCGAAGCCATCGGCAACACCCCGCTCATCAAGCTCGGGCGCGCCTCGGCGGAGACCGGCTGCGCCATCCTCGGCAAGGCCGAGTTCATGAATCCCGGTCAGTCGGTGAAGGATCGCGCCGCGCTCGCCATCATCCGCGACGCCGAGGCGAAGGGGCAGCTCAAGCCGGGCGGCGTCATCGTCGAGGGCACGGCGGGCAATACCGGCATCGGCATCGCGCTCGTCGGCAACGCGCTGGGCTATCGCTCGGTGATCGTGATCCCCGATACGCAGAGCCAGGAAAAGAAGGACATGCTGCGGCTCGCCGGCGCGACGCTGGTGGAGGTGCCGGCCGCGCCCTACGCCAACCCGAACAACTATGTGAAGGTTTCCGGCCGGGTCGCCGAAGAGCTGGCCAAGAGCGAACCCAACGGCGCCGTCTGGGCCAACCAGTTCGACAATACCGCCAATCGTCAGGGCCATATCGACACGACCGGCCCGGAGATCTGGGATCAGACGGCCGGCAAGGTCGACGGCTTCATCTGCGCCGTCGGCTCGGGCGGCACGCTCGCGGGCGTCGGCATCGCCCTCAAGGCGCGCAATCCGAAGGTGACGATCGGGCTCGCCGACCCGATGGGCGCGGCGCTCTACTCCTATTACACGAGCGGCGTGCTCAAGTCGGAAGGCTCGTCGATCACCGAGGGCATCGGCCAGGGGCGGATCACTGCCAACCTCGAAGGCCTGGCCGTCGATGCCGCCTTCCAGATCCCGGATGCGGAGGCGGTGCAGATCGTCTTCGATCTGCTGGAGCACGAGGGGCTCTGCCTCGGCGGCTCCTCCGGCATCAACGTCGCCGGCGCGATCCGGCTGGCGAAGCAGATGGGTCCCGGCCACACCATCGTGACCGTGCTCTGCGACTACGGCACGCGCTACCAGTCGAAGCTGTTCAACCCGGAATTCCTGCGCTCGAAAGACCTGCCGGTGCCGGGCTGGCTGGAGCGGGACGATGCCAGCCTCAAGCAGGTCATGTCGAAGGTGCTGGCGTAAGAGCCGACGGCCTCGCCGGGCGCCCGGGCCATTTTGCCAGAAAAGTGATTTCCACCGGGCTGCAACAGTTCTAGCCTGCCCTTTGGTTATCCCGCGATCGACGAGGTGGTCGCATGGCAGTCCCGAATGTCAGGTTCGCCGCTTCGGTGGCTCCGGAACAACGGCCTCGCGACGCTGTCGCCGAACCGGGCCACGTCCATGCGGCCGGCGTCGTCGCTTCGAGCGTCTATGCCCATGGCGTGCGCATCGCCGATATCCCGGTGGAGGAAGCCGGGGACTGGGCGCAGAAGGACGGCCATGTCGTCTGGATCGGGCTGCTGGAGCCCGAGGCCGCCCTGCTCAAATGCGTGCAGCAGCAGTTCAACCTGCATCCCCTCGCTGTCGAGGACGCGACGAACGCCCATCAGCGCCCGAAGCTTGAGCAATATGGCGACGCCCTGTTCGTGGTGGCGCGCACCGCGCAGTTGATCGAGGGCCGCATCGCCTTCGGCGAGACGCATATCTTCGTCGGCCGCGGCTACATCGTCAGTGTGCGCCACGGTGCCTCGACCTCGTACACATCGGTCCGGCAGCACTGGGAAACCTGCCCGACCTCGCTGGCGAAGGGCGAGGACTTCATCCTCTATGCGATCCTCGATTTCATCGTCGACAACTACATGCCGGTGCTCGAGGCGATCCATGAAGAGGTCGAGGAGATCGAGGACATGGTCCTCGCCAGGCCGATGGCGCGTGCCGATATCGAGCGGCTCTACATGCTCAGGCGCGATCTGCTGCGCCTGCGCAACGCCATCGCGCCGCTGGTCGATGTCTGCCAGCGGCTGACCAATGGCAGCGTGCCGCAGGTGCGGCCGACGCTCGCGCCGATGTTTCGGGACGTCACCGACCATGTCCGCACCGTGCAGGAGAAGATCGACAGCCTGCGCGAGGTGCTGGCCTTCGCTTTCGAAGCGAGCCTGCTCGTCGGCCAGGGCCAGGAGAATGCGATCACCAAGAGGCTGGCGTCATGGGCCGCCATCCTGGCGGTCCCGACGGCCGTCGCTGGCGTTTACGGCATGAATTTCAAGAACATGCCGGAACTCGAGCTGCATTACGGCTACTACGCCGTGCTGTCGGTCATCGTCACGTCCTGCGCCATCCTGTACTGGCGCTTCAAGCGCAATGGCTGGCTGTAGCGGGCGGCGATTTCCGACAGCGTTATCCGTCAGCGCAGGGGCCAGACCAGCAGGATCATCGGCACGGCCAGCAGGATGACGATAAGCGAAAGCGGGGCGCCGAGACGGGCATAGTCGCTGAACCGATAGCCGCCCGGCCCCATCACCAGCGTGTTGCACTGGTGGCCGATCGGCGTGAGGAAGTCGCAGGCGGCGCCGATGGCCACCGCCATCAGGAAGGCATCGGGATTGTAGCCGAGATTTTTGGCGAATCCGGCGCCGATCGGCGCCATGACCAGCACCGTCGCGGCGTTGTTGAGGAAGGGCGTCACCGCCATCGCGCCACCAGGATCAGCGCGACCGAGGCCCAGCCAGGCAACCCGCCGCCGATCGTGGCGAGCCAGGAGGCGAAGAGATCGGTGGTGCCCGTGCTGCGCAAGGTGTCGCTGACGGGGATCAGCGCCGCCAGCATGAGCAGGATAGGCGCGTCTATGCTCTGATAAGCCTCGCGCAGCGGCACGCAGCGGCAGGCGATCAGCAGGACAGCCGCCGCGAAGAAGACGAGCGGCACAGGGGCCAAGCCGGCGGCGAGAGCTATGATGGCCGCCAGCACGATCGTCACGGTCAGCACCACGCGGCGTGTCGAGCCCAGCGGCACGAGCCGGTCGGCAAGCGGCAGTAGCGCCAGTTCCGAGAGCTTCTCCGGCAGGAGCTTCTCGTCGCCCTGGATGACGACGATGTCGCCGGCTCGCAGCCTGATGTCGCGCAGCCGCTGGCTGAAGCGCTCGCCGGAACGGCTGATCGCCAGCATGTTGACGCCGAAACGGCTGTGCAGCGCCATGTCGCCGGCCGACTGACCAATGAGCACCGAATCCGGCCCGACGATCGCCTCGGCGATGCGGTCGGGGTCCAGCGCGTCGCCCTTCTGCGTCGGGCGGTCCTTGCCGATGAGATCGAGCCCGCCTTCCGCGACGACGCGCTCCAGCACGGCGGCGTCGCCGCGCAGCAGCAGGATGTCGCCGGCCCGCAGGCCCGCATCCGGCAGCGGCGCCTGCACGCGCCGCTCGTTGCGCAGGATCGAGACGATCTCGGCGCCACTGCCGGCGATGGCCTTGAGGTCGGCGACCGTCCTGCCGGCGAGCGGCGACTTCTCGCCGAGCTTCGCCTCGGTGAGATAATCCTTGATGTCGATCGCCTGATCGAGCGAGACCGCGCCGCGCCGGTCGCGCGGCAGCAAACGGTAGCCGACACTGAGGAAGATGCAGCCCGCCAGCGCCACGACGATGCCGACGGGAGCGAAATCGAACATCCGGAAGGGCTCGCCGCCAAGCTCCTGCCGCACACGCGCGACGATGACGTTCGGCGAGGTGCCGACCAGCGTGACGATGCCGCCGAGCAGCGAGCCGAAGGCCATCGGCATCAGGAAGACCGAAGGCGATTTCCCGTCCTTGCGCGCGAGCTGATAAGCGATCGGCAGCATCATCGCGAGCGCGCCGATGTTCTTGATGATCGCCGACATGATGGCGACCATGAAGACGAGCAGCGGCACCTGCAGCTGTGTCGAGCTCAGGCGCGAGCCGAGCCTGGCGAACAGCCGCTCAATGATGCGGGAGCGCGCCACGGCGGCGCTCAGCACCAGCGCGCTGCCGACGATGATGACGATGTCGTCCGAAAAGCCCTTGAAGGCGTCCGCGGTCGGGACCAATCCGAGCGCGACGCCGAGCAGCAGCGCCAGCATCGCGACGATGTCGTAGCGCAGGCGGCCCCACAGGAAGGCCGCCATCATGCCGGCGACGAGGAGGACGGAGAGAATCTGAGGCTGGGTCATCCGGTCGTCAGGGCAGCCGCCGCAAGCCTGGCTTCAGAGCCATTTCTTCCAGCGAAAGAGCAGATAGGGCAGCACGGCGAACAGGATCATCAGCCCGATCGCCAGGGGGTATCCCCATTGCCACTCCAACTCCGGCATCGTCTTGAAGTTCATGCCGTAGATCGAGGCGATCAGCGTCGGCGGCATCAGCGCCACGGAGACGACCGAGAACAGCTTGATGATCTTGTTCTGCTCGATCGAGACGAGGCCGAGCGTGGCGTCCAGCATGAACTGCAGCTTGTTGGAGAGGAAGGTGGCGTGCTCCTCGATGGCCTGCACGTCGCGCACGGCCGAGCGCCATTCGGCCGAGAAGCCGGTCTGCGCCTTCTTCGGCCGGGTGTAGTTGGCGGACAGGAACAGCAGCACGCGCTCGACCGACATCATGCTTTCGCGCACGTTCGAGATGATGTGTTCGTGCTGGCCGATATGCTGGATCACCACCTGATACACGCCGCCCCGTTCGACATCCTGGCCGCGGCCGGCGAAGATTCGCCGCGACGCCATGTCGACCTTGTCGCCGACCCCGCGCAGCACTTCTGCGGCGCGGTCGACGATCGCCTCGATCAGCCCGTCGAGCACCGCTTCCGGCTGCGGGCCGCAGCCGCCGGGCTTGGTGGCGCGGTTGAGGAAGATGTTGAAGGCGCCGGGTTCGTCATAGCGCACCGTCACCAGCGCCTTCTCCGTGAGGATGAAGGTGACATCAGCCAGTTTGGGGACGATCGTCTCGGACTGGCAGATGACGCGCGCCGTCATGTAGCGCGCGCCGTTCTCGGTATAGATGATCTCGGAAGGCTCGAGATCGTGCATCTCCTCGCGTGTCGGGATGGAGATGCCGAGATGCTGCTCGACCCGCCGGTCCTCCTCGGGCGTCGGATTGAGCAGGTCGATCCAGACCGCCTCGGCCGGAAAGGCCTCATCGAGCCCGAGCTCGGCATGGCGAAGCTTGTTGCGCGAATCGGGGCAGATGCCGTGGATCATCAGCATGGGCACGAATCTCGCTGCACGGTCAGGATGGAGACCGGCAGGAACGCTGATCCGAGGGCGATGTCAAACCGATGACGCCTCAGACCCCGCCCTTGACGCCCTGCGGGGGCTTGCTGTCGGCCGGCACGAAGAAGTCCGGCATGAGCGGCACCGAGGGATCGACGCGATAGGGCGTGAAGTCGGTGACGCCCTCGCCGGCCATGAAGCTGTCATCGATCAGGAAGTTGCCGGAAAACTCCCGCGACGGCTTCGAGAAGATCATGTGCGCGGCATCGGCGAGGATCTCCGGTGTCCGGCTCGCCTGCACCATCTTGTCGCCGCCGAGCAGGTTCTGGACCGCGGCGGTGGCGATCGTCGTACGCGGCCAGAGCGCGTTGACGGCGATCCCCTTGGAGGCGAGCTCCCCGGCGAGGCCGAGCACGCACAGGCTCATGCCGTATTTGGCGATGGAATAGGCCAGGTGCGGCGCGAACCAGTGCGTCTTCATGTCGAGCGGCGGCGAGAGCATCAGGATATGCGGATTCTCGGCCTTCTCCAGATGGGGAATGGCGTATTTCGAGACCATGAAGGTGCCGCGCGTATTGATCTGCTGCATCAGATCGAAGCGCTTCATGTCGGTCATCTGCGTGTTGGTCAGCGAGATCGCGCTGGCGTTGTTCACGACAATGTCGATGCCGCCGAAGGTCTCGGCGGTCCTGGCGATCGCCTCCGCAACGCTCTGCTCGTCGCGAACGTCGACCATCAGCGGCAGGCACTTGCCGCCGGCCGCCTCGATCTCGGCGGCGGCGGTATAGATCGTGCCCTGCAGCTTCGGATGCGGCTCGGCGGTCTTGGCGGCGATCGTGATGTTCGCGCCGTCGCGAGCCGCCTTGATGGCGATGGCGAGCCCGATGCCGCGCGATCCCCCGGTGATGAAGAGCGTCTTACCCTTGAGCGACATCGCCGCCTCCCTGTTCGTTCGTAATGACGTAGCGGCCCGGCTGCGAGCCGTCCCGGTCGGTGAAGCCGTATTCGCGCGCGAGATCAGCGACATGGAGGACTCGGCCCGCATGGCGCGCCAATTCGGGATCTGCTACCAGCGCCGCGACGGCACGGCCGGCATAGAGCGGCGTCTCGGTCGTCTCGGCTGCGAGACCCGCATCGCGGACGCGCTCGGTCAGGACATGGCCGGGCGAGAGCCCGAGCGCGGTCACTCCGAACGGCCGGAGTTCCTCGGCCATTGCATAGGTCAGCCGGTTCATCGCCGCCTTGGCAAGATCGTAGAAGACGTCGCCGAGATAGCCGGTCTCGGTATCGAAGCTCACGGTGACGATGAGGCCGGAGCGCATCTGCGCCATGGCCGGCGCCACAGCCCGCGCCAGCAAGAGCTGCGCATAGACGCCGCTCTCGAAGCTCTCGCCCAGTCGCGCGGCGGGGCGGCGCCAGAAGGGCGTGCCGAATGCCGAGCCATCGGGATAACGCTCGCCATCATAGCCCTCGTTGCCGCCCCAGACCGCATCGACGACGCAGTCGAGCCGGCCGAAACGGCGCAGCGCCCAGGCGACGAGCCCGTCGACCTCCCGCTCGCTGGTGTGGTCGCAGCGATAGGGATGGCCCTTGCCGCCGGCCGCCTCGACCTCGCGCGCGGCGTCCTCGAAGGTCTCCGGCCGCTGGTCGGTGTGCGGACCGGCTTCGCTGGAGCGCCCGGTTACGATGACGGTCGCGCCCGCTTCGCCCAGCGCCCGCGCAATGCCACGCCCGAGTCCACGCGATGCGCCCGCGACGAGGCAGATGCGGCCGGCGAGCGGGGGAGAAACGGCGGTCATGGCTCCAGGCACCGCCAGGCTGCCGATCCGGACTGCGCGATCTTATAGGCGCTATCGTCATTCCGAGGCTTCGCGCAAGCGAAGAGCCCGGAACCCAGAACCGATGTGCTTGGACAAGGAAACGATCCGTCTCCGCACGCTTCCTTATACAAGGCGTCGGTTCTGGGTTCCGGGCTCACCGCTTCGCGGCGCCCCGGAATGACTGCGCGGATTGAACAAAAACGAGCTAGCCACGCTCCGCCCTCTGCTCTATAGCCCCGCTCCCCTCGCAGCGGAGCAGCATCATGGACAGAACGCATGTAGCGGCGTGCTGGGAGGCCAATGCCGAAACCTGGACGCGGCATGCCCGCGCCGGCTACGACCTCTATCGCGATCTGCAGAACACCCCGGTCTTCCTGGCGAACCTGCCTGATATCGCCGGGTTGAACGGCCTCGACATCGGCTGCGGCGAAGGTGGCAATACGCGCAAGCTCGCCGAGCGCGGGGCGCGGATCACGGCGATCGACATCGCGCCGACCTTCATCCGCCATGCCCGCGAGGCCGAGGCGCAGGCGCCGCTGGGCATCACCTATCTGGAGAGCGACGGCACCGCCCTGCCCTTCGCCGACGACAGCTTCGACTTCGCGACCGCCTTCATGTCGCTGATGGACATGCACCGGCAGGATCTCGGCATCGCCGAGGCCGCGCGCGTGCTGAGGCCAGGCGGTTTTCTGCAGTTCTCGATCCTGCATCCCTGCTTCGCGCCGCCGAACCGCAAGGTCCTGCGCGATGCGCAGGGCAACGTGACCGGGCTGCTCATCACCGAGTATTTCAGCGATCCCGCCGGAGCGATCGAGGTCTGGCGCTTCGGCGCGGCGCCCGAGCACGAGAAGGCGGGCGTCGAGCCCTTCCGCGTCCCTCGCTTCCACCGCACGCTGAGCGAATGGGTCGCGATGATCGTCGCCGCCGGCCACACGATCGAGCACATGGCAGAGCCGAGCGTCGATGCGCAGACCGCGGAAGCCAAGCCCTATCTGGCCGATACGCTGATCGCGCCGCTGTTCCTGCATATCCGCGCCCGCAAGGGCGCCGCCGCCTGAACCGGACGCCGCAGCGCTCACGCCGCGAAGACCGCAGCCGCGTCGGCGATGGCGCCCGCGCCCTCCGTCACCGCGAGTTCGAGCGCCGGCGCCTCGGTCGCGATGCATTCGGCATAGAAGCGGGCCGTGGCGAGATCGCCGGTGCCGTCCGCCTCGGAGCGGGTCGCGAGCGCCTTCTTCGCCAGTCCCGTGCCGCCCTGCGCCAGCGCGAAGAGCTTGAGGTAGGGCGTCGCGCCGGCCAGCGCGTCCGCCGGCTTCGTGCCGATCGCGCCCAGCATCCATTCGGTGGCGCTCTCCAGGGCATCGACGGCTGCGCCGAGGCGGGCGGCCGTATGGCCGAAGCCCGGCGTGTTGGCGCGCTCGACCTCACTGACGACAGAGCGCATCTCGGTGATCAGCGCATGGACCGCGTCCCCGCCCGAAAGCTGCAGCTTGCGGGTGACGAGGTCGATCGCCTGGATGCCGTTGGTGCCCTCATAGATCGCGGCGATGCGGGCGTCGCGCAGATGCTGGGCAGCGCCGGTCTCCTCGACGAAGCCCATGCCGCCATGGACCTGCACGCCGGTCGAGGCGACGTCGATGCCGATATCGGTGGCATAGGCCTTGGCGACGGGGGTGAGGATCGCGGCGCGCTCGGCGGCCACCTTGCGCCCGGCTTCATCCGTCTCGCGATGCGAGCGATCGAGCGCCTCCGCCACCAGATAGGAGATCGCCCGCGCGCCCTGCGTCTTGGCGCGCATGTCCATCAGCATGCGGCGAACGTCGGGGTGGACGATGATCGAGCTCATCGGCGCGCCCTTCGGTGCGTCGAGCGCCGCACCCTGCTTGCGATCATGGGCGAAGGCGAGCGCCTGCTGATAGGCGCGCTCGGCGATGGCAACGCCCTGCAGCGCGACATTGAGCCGGGCGTTGTTCATCATCGTGAACATGCAGGCGAGGCCGCGATTTTCCTCGCCGATCAGCCAGCCGATCGCGCCGTCCTTGTCGCCGAAAGCCATGGAGCAGGTCGGCGAGGCGTGGATGCCGAGCTTGTGCTCGATGCCGGAGCAGCGCAGGTCGTTATGCGCGCCGAGCGAGCCGTCGGCATTGACCAGGAATTTCGGCACGAGGAAGAGCGAAATGCCGCGCGTGCCGGGAGGGGCATCGGGCAGGCGCGCCAGCACGAGATGGACGATGTTCTCGGTCAGGTCGTGCTCGCCATAGGTGATGAAGATCTTCTGGCCGGTGATGCGGTAGGTGCCGTCCGGCTGGCGCTCGGCCTTGCTGCGGAGCGCGTTGAGATCGGAGCCCGCTTGCGGCTCGGTCAGGTTCATCGTGCCCATCCACTCGCCCGAGACGAGCTTGGCGAGATAGGTCTCCTTTAGATGATCCGAGCCATGGGCATAAATCGCCTCGATGGCGCCGACCGTCAGCAGCGGGCCGAGCGCGAAGGCGAAGGCGGCCGAGTTCCACATCTCGATGCAGGCCGATTGCAGCAGCGTCGGCAGGCCCTGCCCGCCATAGGCCTCCGGCCCCGGCAGCGCATTCCAGCCGGCCTCGGCCCAGGCCTTGTAGGCTTCCTTCCAGCCTGGCGGGGTGGTGACCGCGCCGTCCTTCAGCTTCGAGCCATAGGCGTCCCCGACCCGGTTCAGCGGCGCGATGACGTCGGCGGCGAATTTCGCGGCTTCATCCAGCACGGCCTCGGTGACGCCGCCCTCCAGCTCCGGGGTCAGCCCGTCGGCGATCAGCCGGTCGAGGCCTGCGACATGGCGCATGGTGGCGAGCATGTCGGAAACCGGGGCGCGATAGCTCATAGGTCGTCTCCCTGAGGCCGGCGCTGACCCTGAAGGACGCCACAGCCCGCTTTTGCCGTTGCCGCGATGGTAGCGAGGAACTATCGCCTATGCCACGCCGGCCAAGCGCGACCTTCGTTCCGTGTCGTGCCTGCCAGTTAGTTTATATGTAAACGATATCCGGTCAATCTCGCCTTGAGCCAAGCCCTGCCCGCCTCCCGCCCGACCAAGCTCCTCTCAGCCGACGCCGTCGGTATCGCGGAGGCGGCGGCGCTGCTGCGCGCGGGCGGGCTCGTCGCGATGCCGACCGAGACCGTCTACGGGCTCGCCGCCGATGCGACCTCCGGCACGGCCGTCGCCGGCATCTATGCCGCCAAGGAGCGGCCGAGCTTCAACCCGCTGATCTCGCATCTGCCCGATCTCGCCAGCGCGCGCCGGCAGGGACTGTTCGACGCCAATGCGTTGGCGCTGGCGCAAGCCTTCTGGCCGGGGCCGTTGACGCTGGTGGTGCCGGCATCGTCCGGCTGCACGGTGAGCGAACTGGCGCGGGCGGGCCTGCCCTCCGTTGCGCTGCGCGTGCCGGCCCATCCCGTGGCGCATGCCGTTCTCGAAGCGGCCGGCCGGCCGATCGCGGCGCCCTCCGCCAACCGCTCCGGCCGGATCAGCGCCACCAGCGCCCAGCATGTCCTCGCCGATCTCGACGGACGGATCGACGCCATCATCGATGCCGGCCCGACCGAGGTCGGCGTGGAATCGACCATCGTCGCTTGCCTTGACGGCGCGCCGCGGCTGCTGAGGCCGGGCGGCGTGCCGCGCGCGGCCATCGAGCATCTGATCGGGCGCCCGCTGGTGCTGGCGGGTGAAGCCGGGAATGCGCCGATCGCGCCGGGCATGCTCAGCTCCCATTATGCGCCGGCGGCGCGGGTCCGGCTCGATGCCGATGCACCCGAGGACGGCGAGGCCTGGCTCGGCTTCGGGCCGGGGCCGGATGTCCCGGCCTCGCTCAACCTCAGCCCGGCCGGCGATCTGCGCGAGGCCGCCAGCAATCTCTTCGGCTATATGCGCCGGCTCGACGAGATGGGCCCCCGGACGATCGCCGTCGCGCGCATCCCCGAGCACGGACTTGGCGAGGCCATCAACGACCGGCTGCGGCGCGCGGCGGCACCGCGCTAGCGTTCCGCTCTCTCGGATTTGAATTCCTCCAGCTTGCATCGATGCAAGATTTCGGCTTGCGTGGGCGCTGGAGGAAGCAACAACAATGAATGCCAAGCTCGCCTGGGACGATTTCCGGCTGGTCAAGGCGATCGCCGACCATGACGGGCTGACCGGGGCGGCCGGAGCGCTGTCTGTCAACCATTCCACGGTGTTCCGGCGCCTCGGACAGATCGAGGAGATCGTCGGCATGCCGCTCTTCGAGCGGCGCAAGACCGGCTATGTCGCGACCGTGGCCGGGGCCGAGATGGCCGCGCTGGCGAGCCGCATGGACGAGGACGTCACGGCCTTCGCCCGCCGCCTCGCCGGGCGGGACGTCGCGCCTTCGGGCGAACTGCGCATCACCACGACCGACACGCTCTATCAGAACGTGCTGCTGCCGATCTTCGCGGCCTTTCGCCGGGCGCATCCGCTGATCCGGCTCGATGTCGTCGTCGGCAACCAGGCGCTCAACCTGTCGAAGCGCGACGCGGACATCGCCATCCGGGCGAGCGACACTCCGGGCGAGACGCTGGTCGGCCGGCGCATCGCCACCATCGCATGGGCGATCTATGGCCGCAGCGAGGATGGCGTGACGGCCGAGGAAAAGGCCGACCCGACGCTGCTCTACCAGCGCGACTGGGTCGCTCTCGGCGACCAGCTCTCGCATGTGAAGGCCGCCCGATTCGTGCGCGAGCATGTCGCGCCGGAGCGGATCGCGCTGAAGAGCTCGGCCGTGCTCGGCATTGCGGAAGCGGTCGAGCATGGCGTCGGCATCGGCCCGGTGCCCTGCTTCATCGCAGACCAACGGCCAAGGCTCACGCGACTTTCACCGCCGAACTCCGATTTCGCGACGGGCCTGTGGGTGCTGACCCATCCCGACATCCGCCACGTCCCGCGCGTACGCGCCTTCATGGATTTCTGCAGCGGCGAGCTTGCCCGGCAGCGGGCACTGTTCGAGGGGTAGGCTAGCCAATCTCGACGACGACTCGGCCCTTCACCTTGCCCTCGACGATGGCCCTGCCCGTCTCGATCACCGCCTCCAGCGGGATCGTCGTGGTGATCAGGGCGAGCTTGTCGCGGTCGAGATCGGCCGCGAGGCGCTGCCAGGCTTCGAGCCGGCGCGGCTTCGGGCACATCACCGAATCGACGCCGAGCAGCGCGACGCCGCGCAGGATGAAGGGCGCGACGGAAGCCGGCAGGTCCATGCCCTGCGCCAGGCCGCAGGCGGCGATGGCGCCGCCATATTTCGTCATCGAGAGCAGGTTCGCCAGGGTATGCGAGCCGACAGCATCGACACCCGCAATCCAGCGCTCCTTGCCGAGCGGCCGGCCGGGCGCGGCGAGCTCGTTGCGATCGATGATCTCGGCCGCGCCGAGGCTCTTCAGATAGTCGGCCTCCTCGGCACGGCCGGTCGAGGCGATGACGTGCCATCCGGCCTTGGCCAGCAGCGTGATCGCGACCGAGCCGACACCGCCCGCCGCGCCGGTGACCACGACCGGCCCATCGGCAGGCTTGAGCCCATGCCTTTCGAGCGCCAGCACGCAGAGCATCGCGGTGTAGCCGGCGGTGCCGACCGCCATCGCCTCGGCGGGCGTCAGCCCTTCCGGCAGCGGCACCAGCCAGTCGCCCTTGACGCGGGCTTTCTGGGCGTAGGCGCCGAGATGCGTCTCGCCGGTGCCCCAGCCATTGAGGACGACGAGATCGCCGGGCTTGAAATCAGGGTTGTCGGAGTCCTCAACCCGGCCGGCGAAGTCGATCCCGGGAATCATCGGCCAGCGGCGCACCACCGGCGCCTTGCCGGTGAGCGCGAGCCCGTCCTTGTAGTTCACCGTGGAATGGGTGACGCGGACGGTGACGTCGCCCTCCATCAGGTCGCTCTCGGCGAAATCGGTGAAGGCGAGATTCGGCCCGGCCTCGCCCTTGGTCGCCACGAGGGCCTTGAACGTCGTCATCACCGTCTCCCGAACCGCTGAAAGCGCAACGACCGACAAGGTTGCAGCGGCGGCCCGCCGCCGCAACCCCGCAGATCGTGCGCCCAAGCTGTTCCGGATCAGGCCGGCTGCGCCTCCGGCCTCTGCACCGGCCGCTCGACGATGGGCAGGTTGATCAATGCCGAGGCCACGCCGAGCGCGACCGAGAGCCACCAGACGAACTGGTAGTTGCCCATCGATTCGTAGAGCACGCCGCCGAGCCAGACCCCGAGGAACCCGCCGACCTGATGCGAGAAGAAGGCGAAGCCATAGAGCATCGCCATGTATTTCGTGCCGAACATCAGCATGACCAGCGAGGATGTCGGCGGCACGGTCGAGAGCCAGAACAGGCCGATGACGACGCCGAAGGTGATCGCGGTCGTCGGGCTTGGCGGCAGCATGATGAAGGCGGCGATCGCGACTGCGCGCCCGAGATAGATCCAGGCCAGCAGATGGCGCTTCGGCATCCGCGTCGAGAGCCAGCCGGAGGAGAGCGAGCCGACCGCGTTGGCGAGGCCGATCACCGCCAGCGTCCAGCCGCCGACCCAGGCCGGCAGGCCGGCATCCTTGAGATAGGCCGGCATGTGCACGGTGATGAAGGCGAGTTGGAAGCCGCAGGTGAAGAAGCCGAGCACCAGCAGCACGTAGCTGCGATGCTTGAAGGCCTCGGTCAGCGCCTGCACGATCGTCTGGTTCGGCAGATTGGCCGCGGCGGCGCCTGCCGCAGCGCCCGTCTTGCGCGTCGCCATGACGATCGAGATCGGCAGGATCGGCAGCAGCGTGAACGCGAAGACCACCAGCGCCTGCTGCCAGCCCAACGTGTCGATCAGGATGTTGCCGATCGGCGGGAAGAGGAACTGGCCGAAGGAGCCAGCCGCCGTGCCCGCGCCGAAGGCCATCGGCCGCCATTGCTCGGGCAGGAGCTTGCCGAAGGCGGCGAGCACGAGGTTGAACGAGCAGGCAGAGAGGCCGAAGCCGATCAGCACGCCCGCGCCGAAATGGAGCTGGAGCGGGGTGGTGGCATAGGCCATCGTCACGAGGCCCGCTGCATAAAGAAGCGCGCCGACGCAGAGCACGCGCACCGTGCCGTATCGGTCGGCGATCGCACCGGCAAAGGGCGCGCCGAGGCCCCAGAGCAGGTTCTGGATCGCCAGTGCCAGACTGAAGGTGTCGCGCCCCCAGTGGAACTGCAGCGTCATCGGGATCTGGAAGAGGCCGGCGCTGGCTCGCGGCCCGAAGGTGATCAGGGCGATCAGGCAGCCGGCGGCGACGATGACCTCCGGAGCGTAGCTGCGCGCTGGAGCAGGCGTCATGGATATCTCCGGGGAGTCGCGACGAGTCGAATGTGTGGCTACACGTTATCGCCCTGTCCAGGCGCCAACCAGCGCGATTTCGTGACGTTTGGCATCACGGAGCGGCATGGAATGGCGCGCATGGCGGCGGCGTTAACCGCCGCTCAACCTTACCGAGGCGATAACGGATTCCAACGAAGGCGCGCGGGTTGTCGGCTGCGTCTTCGTTCCGTGCGATCGGGACGGGTGTGTCGCTTTGAGTCATTGGCGTCAGCACAGGCATGGGCGAGGTGCGCGCCCGCTCGGCATCAAATGGGCCGCGAACACGGTCGCGCCCTGGGCGCTGTCGGTCGGGCTGCTCGTCTCCTTCACCGCGTCTGCCGGCCAGAATTTCGGGCCGACCGGCCTGCCCTCCAGCGCCATCGTGCGGGCCGCGCCCGGCCCGGCCTCGGAACTCGCCGAAGGACCGTCGATGCTGGTCGCAGCCAGCGCCTTCCGCCTGCCCGGTCTCGCGCTGACCTCCGCCGTCACCCAGGCCAAGCTCTCCTTCGAGGATCCGGAGCGGCGCGTCGTCGTCGATCCCCGCGCGCCGCGCGAGGACCTCAAGCGCACAGTGGCAACTTTCCCCGAGGTCGACCGCAGCGCCAAGGGCGACCTGCTGCCGAACCTGCGGCCCGGCCTCACCGAACATCCTTCCGTCGAACTGGAACGCGTCGTCTTCGGCGACACCCAGCCGAAGCTGATCTCGGGCGGCTTCTCGATCGACGCCATGCGCGCTGCGGAAGCCGTCGACGGGCCACAAACCGGTTTCGAGCCCTATGCCAACGAGGAAGGGCTGACCGATCCGGCGCTGTCGGATTCCTCGCCGGTCTCGCTCAAGCCGAAGATCACCTCGGCGCGACAGGCCGAGCTCCATCTGGAAAGCATCGACGGCTCCTCGCCTTCCGTGCAGGAGGCGAGCCGGCAATCCTCGTCGACGCCGCTGGTCGGCTCGGTCATCGGCACGCTGACGCCGCCGGCCCTGCCCTCCCACGGCGCGCCGCAGCAGCGCGGGCGCATCGCGCTCGCCCCGGCGCCGGCCCCGACCAACCGCGACCTGCGCCTGGCCGAGCCCGGCGTAAAGCAGGACTACACCGCGTTGATCGCGCCGGAAAACATGGCGAAGGAACAGCGCTGCCTGGCGGAAGCAGTCTATTTCGAGGCGCGTTCGGAATCGCTTCTGGGACAGGCCGCGGTGGCGCAGGTGGTGCTCAACCGGGCCAAGAGCGGCCTCTATCCGAGCAGCGTCTGCGGCGTCGTCTACCAGAACAGCAACCGCTACCTCGCCTGCCAGTTCACCTTCACCTGCGAGGGCAAGTCGCTGCGGATCACCGAGCCCGGCCCCTGGCGCGACGCGGTCAGGATCGCGCGCGAGGTCTATGACGGAACGACCTACCTGCCGGAGGTCGGCGCCTCCACGCACTACCACGCAAACTATGTCCGGCCGTACTGGGCAAAGAAGCTGAAGAAGATGGACACGATCGGCCAGCACGTGTTCTACCAGCTTCGGCCGGGCCAGACCTGATCGCTAAAAATCGAGCGTTTCCATTCACTTGAAGGCAATGTGAGTGAAATCGGCACAAGGCCGGACTTGGTTAATTTTACCTTGTTTTAGCGTTTACCTTGCGTTCATCACTTCAAGCGGGCTTCCTGACCTCAACGAACGGCGCGCTGACGCCGGAACCGACAGGTCAGGCCCAACATGCTGCGCTCGCTCTCGTCATCCCGGATCATTGCAGCCTCCGCCTTCACGACGGCGCTTCTCATCGGCGCCTCGGCTGCACAGGCCGGCGGTTGCCGCGGCTCCGCCTGCTACAACCTCGTCACCGCGCCGCCGGTCTACGGAACGGTCAACGAGACCTACCAGGTTCGTCCTGCGCAGACGCAGCACCGTGTCGTCCCCGCCGAATACGAGACCGTGACCGACAATGTGATGATCGCGCCGGAGCGGCGCATCGGGCACCGCCGCGCTGCGGTCTACGACACGGTGACCGAGACAGTTTTGATCGCGCCGGCCACCCGCCGCTGGGATGTGAGCCGCGACGCCTGGGGCAACATGGTCGGCTGCTGGGTCGTGGTGCCCGCGCAATATGGCGTGCAGAGCCGCCGGGTCGAGGTTTCGCCGGCGACCGTCGAATACGAGATGGTTCGGGCCGTCTACACGCAGCGTCAGCGCAAGGTGATGGTGCGTCCTACCGAAGTCGTGCGGGAAGAAATCCCCGCCGTCTACGAGACGCGGCAGCGCCAGGTCCTGGTCAGCCAAGGCTCGCAGTATTGGTCCCGCGCCGGCTACTGAGCCGGTCGGGCAGAGTTTTACGCAGACCCTTTTTTTACCACGGAAACGACCACTTTCACCCCGGCCTCGCGCCGGGGTTTTTTCTTGGTCATTTTTCTCGCGGGAAAGCGTCATCTGTCCCGGGCGGAGCGAGCCTAGAACCGCAATGTCCGGGAGGAAGACACCGGCTTGCGAGATGCCCGGGGCGAGCCCGAGCATGACGGAACGTGTGTTTCGCGCCGCAGCAGCTCAGACGAACTTGCCGCCGAGCAGGAAGACGCCGACGCCGACGACGAAGGCGAGGAAGCGGGCGGGCATGCCGACCAACGTGCCCGGCGAACGGCCGGCCACATAACCGAGCAGCAGCTCGGTCAGCCCCAGGCCGAGCAGCACGATGACGAAAGGCGGAAAGGCTCCGTCCTGAACGACGAAGCCGGCTTTCGCGGCGTAAGCGACCACGGCACCGAGAATGGCGCCCAGCGCGATGAAGAGAAGCTCATTTCGCGACAGGCGCATCGGCAGATCGCTCAGCGACGGCGGAAGTTCTGACGCGGAGGACCGCCGGGGGCCGGACCGGCCGTCTTCTGGCGGAAGTTGATGCGGCCGCGATCGAGATCGTAAGGCGACATTTCCACGATGACGCGGTCGCCCGCGATGGTGCGGATGCGGTTCTTCTTCATCTTGCCGGCCGCATAGGCCAGGATCACGTGATCGTTGTCGAGCTTGACCCGGTAATTGCCGTCCGGGAGCACCTCAACCACGGTGCCGTCGAATTCAAGCAGTTCTTCTTTCGCCATCTGTCGTCCTTCGTGAGCCCTTTGGCGCGGAAGCGGGCCATCGCCCGGTCAGAAAACCGGTGTGAGGCCCGCCCTGTTCTGGCCGATCGCGCGTCAGCGCGCGCGCCGCCGGGCGCCGTTGGTGCGTGGTTGCTGTGTTCTTTGCTGCAAGAACGCGACGCCGCCAAGCCCTTCTTTTGCCGAAGCACCGTCTTTTCGCTGTGCCGCCTGCTCGGGACGCGGGGCGCGCTCGGGATTGCGCGGCCGTTCATGGCGCTCCTGGCGTGCGCCGCCACCGGCATGGTGGTGACCGCCCTGTTCGGAACGCTTGCCCGGCTGCCCCTGCGGACGGCCCTGCCCCTGCGGGCGAGACTGCTGCTGACCGCGCCCGCCGCGATTCTGCTGCGGCTTCTTGGGCGTGCGGCCATCCCAGTAAGGCACCTCGCCGACCGGCGTCGGCTTGATGCCCGTCAGCTTCTCGATGGCGGCGAAGTCGCCGCGCTCCTCCGGCGTGCAGAAGGCGATGGCAACGCCGGCCGCTCCGGCGCGCGCGGTACGGCCGATGCGGTGGACATAGGTCTCAGGCACGTTCGGCAGGTCGTAGTTCACGACATGGCTGATGCCGTCGACATCGATGCCGCGGGCGGCGATGTCGGTCGCGACGAGAATGCGCAGGCTGCCGTCGCGGAAGGCGCCGAGCGCACGCTCGCGCTGGCCCTGGCTCTTGTTGCCGTGGATCGCCGCCGCCTCGATGCCGGCCTGATCGAGCTGGCGCACGACCTTGTCTGCACCGTGCTTGGTGCGGGTGAAGACGATCGCCCGCTCCATCTCCGGCACGCTCAGCGTCTTCGCCAGCAGCGCCGGCTTGTCGTTCGGCTCGGTGAAGATGACGCGCTGGTCGATCTTCTCCGCGGTGGTCGCAACCGGAGTCACGGCGACCTCGACCGGATCGGTCAGATAGGCGGAGGCGATCTCGCGGATCGGCTTCGGCATGGTCGCCGAGAAGAGCAGCGTCTGGCGCTCCTTCGGGATCAGCGTGGAGATGCGGCGCAGCGCGTGGATGAAGCCGAGGTCGAGCATCTGGTCGGCCTCGTCGAGGACGAGGAACTCGATCTCGCGCAGCGAGACGGCGCGCTGATCGACGAGGTCGAGCAGGCGGCCGGGCGTGGCGACGAGGATGTCGATCTTGTCGCCGAGGGCGCGGATCTGCTTGCCGACCGGGACGCCGCCGAAGATCACCGTCGAGCGCAACGTGGTGAACTGCGCGTAGGTGCGGATCGAGGTCTCGATCTGGGCGGCGAGCTCACGCGTCGGCGACAGGATCAGCACGCGCACCGCACGCTGCGGCATCTGGCGCGGCTTGCCGAGCAGCCGGTGCAGCATCGGAAGCGAGAAGGCAGCGGTCTTGCCGGTGCCGGTCTGGGCGGCGCCGAGCAGGTCGCGGCCCTTCAGAATGTGGGGGATCGCCTGGGCCTGGATCGGCGTGGGCGTCTCATAACCCTCGGTCGCGAGCGCCTTGAGCAGCGGCTCGGCGAGGCCGAGATCAGTGAACTTGGTCAAGAAGAAGCTTTCTGGGCGCCGTGATGACGGGGGGCGCATGTGGTTTCGGCTGCGCCGCCGGCCCGTATCCGGCCTTGATATCAGATAATCGATCCTGCCGGCGAACCGCTAGCCACAGCGCCGGCAGGCTTGTCGTGGACCGAGCGGGCGAAAGCCCACGCGGTCGATAGGTTATCAGGCGACGGCGAGGTTGCCGGCCGAGGTCTTGCCGGTCTTGCGATCGGCGACCATCTCGAAGGAGACGACCTGGCCTTCGCGCAACTCGCGCAGGCCGGCGCGCTCGACGGCGCTGATGTGGACGAAAACGTCCTGGCCGCCGTTCTCAGGGGTGATGAAGCCGTAGCCCTTGGTGGCGTTGAACCACTTCACGGTGCCCTTGTTCATGGGTTAGTCCTTACGTTTCAGATCCGCGTCTATCGTGATGACACGGCGGGACGCGCGGAACGCCTCGCCATGGCCTTGTAGCGATGTGTGGTGGATCTGATTCGTAACCGCCGACCGGACAAGCCGCCGAGCGGAGGGGTGGCCAGAACCCGGCCGCATCTCGTCTTACATCGGGGGACCTAGCACGAAATGCAAGGCAGGTCCAGCAAGGCACATGCAAGCATCCCGGAACACGCGGCGAAAGCAGATGTTTGACAGATAAATGGAGGCCAGATCATGCCAATTACGCTGAAGGGATCATGTCGCTGCGGGGCGGTCCACTTCTCGGCCGAAAGCCACGCGCCCGTTCCGTACCAGCTCTGCTACTGCTCGATCTGCCGTAAGACGGCCGGCGGTGGCGGCTTCGCGATCAACCTGTCGGCCGAAGCCGCGACGTTGAAGGTCGAGGGCGAAGACGCCACCGGCAGCTTCAGCGCCGAGATTCGCGGCGATGACGGCAGTTGCGAGCGCTCGCAAGCACAGCGCCGCTTCTGCAAGATTTGTGGGACGGCGCTGTGGCTGTTTGACCCGCGGTGGCCGGATCTGCTGCATCCCTTTGCCTCGGCGATCGACAGCCATCTGCCGCGCGCTCCCGAGAAGACCCATCTCATGCTGCGCTTCAAGGCCAGTTGGGTCGAGCCGGATATCGCAGCGAACGACCAGAGCTTCGACGATTACCCGGAGGAATCGATCGAGGAATGGCATCGCAAACGCGGCCTTTGGGTCGATTGAAGACCGGCTGCGGACCGGTTATCGCGCGAGCCGCGCGACAAGGCCAAGTAAAAGGCCGAGATGCGGTATCGCATGAAAGCGCCCGTGCCCCACGGGCTCCTCGGCCTGCTCGAGCACCCAGGTGAGTTCATGCGGCACATGCACCGCCCAGGAACCCGCGTCCAGCGCCGGCAGGATATCGGATTTCAGCGAGCCCGCCCTGCCCCGTCGCCATGCCGGGCGAAGATGCGGTCATAGGTAGCGGCCTTCTTGTCGCTGACGATCTCGACCGCGTGAAAGAAATCGCCGAGGCCGGATTGGGCGAGCTTGCGTTCCTGGTCGAAGAGATCGCCCTTGGTGATCAGCACCAGCCGATAATCGCCGGACAGGGCTTCCAGCGTCTCCTGCACATGCGGCAAGGTCTCGACGGGATGAGCCGCCATCTCCCGGCCGGCGGCGAGGATCTCGCCGATCACCGAGGCCGGAACCTGGCCGCGCGTGATCTCTATCGCAGTTTCGATCATCGAGAGCACGAAGCCCTTGATGCCGAAGCCGTAGAAGCCGAGGTTGCGCTTCTCGGCCTCCAGCAGGCGCCCGGAAATCTCGGCCGCCTCGCCGTGCTCGCCGAGCAGCGCGACGAAGCGCTCCTCCGTCATGCGGAAGAACTGCTCGTTCTGCCAGAGCGTGTCGTCGGCGTCGAAGCCGATGGTGGTCAAATGCGGCATCGGTACCCGCTCTCCTCAAAACCAGGCTCGACGACAGAGCGGTAATAAAAGCCTCTTGGCATCACTTCCTCAGTGAACTAAGTCTGTTAAACTAAGTCCAGCGAGGCCAGCCATGGACGTCATCAACATCCACGAAGCGAAGACCCACCTCTCCCGCCTTGTCGAGCGCGCCGCCAAGGGTGAGAGCTTTATCATCGCCAAAGCCGGTAAGGCGATGGCGAAGGTCGTTCCGTTGGACGCACCCGCCCGAGCCCAAAGTCGTCGCCTCGGCTTCATGAGCGGACAGTTCGAGGTCCCGGACGACTTCGACCGCATGGGCGAGGACGAGATCGCGAGCCTGTTTGGCTCCACCCCGTGAAGCTTCTGCTCGACACGCATCTGCTGCTCTGGGCTGCCGGCGAGCCAGAGAAGCTGTCGGCGAAGGCACGAGCCCTGCTCGACGATCCCTCCAACACGCTATTGTTCAGCGCCGCCAGCCTGTGGGAGATCGCCATCAAGCGCGGCCTCGACAGGCCGGACTTCACGGTCGATCCGGCACAGCTGCGGCGCGGCCTGATCGATAATGGCTATATCGAGTTGCCGATCTCCAGCGCACACGCCGTGGCGACGATGCATCTGCCGACGCTGCACAAGGATCCTTTCGACCGGCTCCTGCTGGCGCAGGCCCTGGTCGAAAGCATCACGCTCGTCACCGCCGATGAGGTCGTCGCCCGCTATCCCGGCTCGATCCTGCCCGTTTAGAAGCGAGCCCCCCCGGAAGGCGATCAGCCTTCCTTCTGCTTCACCGCACCCAGTGCCGCCTGCGCCGCCGCAAGCCGCGCGATCGGCACGCGGAAGGGCGAGCAGGAGACATAATCCAGCCCGACGCTCTCGCAGAAGCCGATCGAGGCCGGGTCGCCGCCATGCTCGCCGCAGATGCCGAGCTTGATGTCGGAACGGGTCTTGCGGCCGCGCTCGGCGGCAAGCTTCACCAATTCGCCGACGCCCTCCTGGTCGATGGTGACGAAGGGATCGGCGTCGAGCAGGCCCTTGGCGGTGTAGGAACCGAGGAAGGACGAGGCGTCGTCTCGGCTGATGCCCAGCGTCGTCTGCGTCAGGTCGTTGGTGCCGAAGGAGAAGAACTCGGCGCTCTCGGCGATCTCGGCGGCGCGCAGGGCCGCACGCGGCAGCTCGATCATGGTACCGACCTGATAGTCGATCTTCGTGCCGCTCTCCTCGATAACGGCCTTCGCCATGGCGTCGATGCGGGCTTTGACGAGGTCGAGCTCGGGCTTGCCCATCACGAGCGGCACCATCACCTCCGGGATCACCGGCTTGCCGGTCTCCTTGGCGGCGATCACCGCCGCCTCGAAGATGGCGCGGGCCTGCATCTCGGCGATCTCGGGGAAGGCGACGGCCAGGCGGCAGCCGCGGAAGCCGAGCATCGGATTGAATTCGTGCAGTTCGGCGGCGCGGTGCTTCAGTGCATCGGGCGTCACGCCCAGCGCCGCGGCGACCTCCGCGATCTCCTTATCGCCATGCGGCAGGAACTCGTGCAGCGGCGGATCGAGCAGGCGGATGGTGACCGGCAGCCCGCTCATGATGGTGAAGAGCTGGACGAAATCCTGGCGCTGCATCGGCAGGAGCTTTGCAAGCGCGGCGCGACGGCCGTTGTCGTCAGGGGCGAGGATCATCTCGCGCATCGACTGGATGCGGCTCTCGTCGAAGAACATGTGCTCGGTGCGGCAGAGACCGATGCCCTCGGCGCCGAATTCGCGCGCGGTTTTCGCATCCTCCGGCGTCTCGGCATTGGCGCGGACCTTGAGCCGGCGGACCTTGTCGGCCCAGCCCATCAGCGTGGCAAACTCGCCGGAGAGTTCCGGCTGCTGCATCTTGACCTCGCCGAGCAGCACCTGACCGTTGCCGCCGTCGATGGTGAGGACATCGCCGGCCTTGAGCGTCGTGGGGCCAATCGCCAGCGTACCCTTGGCGTAGTCGACTCGGATCTGGCCGGCGCCGGAAACGCAGGGCTTGCCCATGCCGCGCGCGACGACCGCGGCATGCGAGGTCATGCCACCGCGCGTGGTGAGGATGCCCTCGGCGGCGTGCATGCCGTGAATGTCTTCCGGCGATGTCTCGACACGGACCAGGATGACCTTGCGGCCGGCTTTCTTCGCCGCCTCAGCGTCGTCGGAGTTGAAGACGATCGCGCCGGCGGCGGCGCCGGGCGAGGCCGGCAGGCCGGTGGTCAGCACGCGGCGCTCCGCCTTGGGATCGATCATCGGGTGCAGGAGCTGGTCGAGCGCGCCGGGCTCGACGCGGCCGACTGCCTCCTCCTGCGTGATCAAGCCTTCCTGCGCGAGTTCGACCGCGATCCGGAGCGCGGCCTTGGCCGTGCGCTTGCCGGAGCGGGTCTGCAGCATCCAGAGCTTGCCCTCCTGGATGGTGAACTCCATGTCCTGCATGTCGCGGTAGTGCTTCTCCAGGATGCCGTAGATGCGGCAGAGCTCCGCATAGGCCTCCGGCATCTCCTGCTCCATCGAAGGCTTGTCGGAGCCGGCTTCCTTGCGGGCCGTCTCGGTGATGTCCTGCGGGGTGCGGATGCCGGCGACGACGTCCTCGCCCTGGGCGTTGATCAGGAACTCGCCATAGAGCGCGTTCTCGCCGGTCGAGGGATTGCGGGTGAAGGCGACGCCGGTCGCGGAGGTGTCGCCCATATTGCCGAACACCATCGACTGGACGTTGACCGCCGTGCCCCAGGAGGCCGGGATGTTGTTGAGCTCGCGGTACTTGATGGCGCGGGCGTTCATCCAGGAGGAGAAGACGGCGCCGACCGCGCCCCAGAGCTGCTTCTCGGGATCCTGCGGGAAGTCTGAGCCGAGCGCCTTCTTCACGATCTGCTTGTACTTGCCGACCAGCACCTTCCAGTCGTCGGCCTTGAGATCGGTGTCGAGGTGCAGGCCCTTGCGCTCCTTGTAGTCCTCCAGCGCCTCCTCGAAGAGGCCATGGTCGATATCGAGCACGACGTTGGAATACATGGTGATGAAGCGGCGATAGCTGTCCCAGGCGAAACGGGCATCGCCGGAGGCCTTCGCGACGGCTTCCACCGTCTCGTCGTTGAGGCCGAGATTGAGGACGGTGTCCATCATGCCGGGCATGGAGGCGCGCGCGCCGGAGCGGACGGAAACGAGCAGCGGATTGGCGGGGTCGCCGAAGGTCTTGCCGGTCAGCTTGGCCATGCCGGCGAGCGCGGCCCTGGCCTGGGCGTCGAGATCGGCGGGGAAGCTCTTGCCGTTGTCGTAATACGCCGTGCAGACCTCGGTGGTGATGGTGAAGCCGGGCGGGACGGGCAGGCCGAGATTGCTCATCTCGGCCAGGTTCGCACCCTTGCCGCCGAGCAGGTTCTTCATTCCCGCCTCACCCTCGGCCTTGCCGTCGCCGAAGGTGTAGACCCACTTCCCACCAGCCATCACTTCAACCTCTTCGTTGGCAGCCGGACGCAGCAACGTCGCGGCGATGCGAAAGTTTCGTGTGCGAGCCGTCGATGCCCTTTGGACACCGGCAGCGGGATCGGGCGGTCATGCCCAAAACCACCTGAACAATCAATGAGCAGGTGCAACAAAATACCCGGCAGCGCACAAATGCCGACGCTCATTTCGCCGGTGTTTCGCTTGCCGGTGTTTCACTTGCGGGTATTTCACTTGGCCTTGGCGCGCGCGGCGCGCGGCCAGCGCAGCGGCCAGTTGACGACGCGCTCTGTGACCTCGTCTTCGGGGATATCGTCTTCCGACGCGTAGACACGTCCACGGACGGAGATGCCGGCCGCAACCACTGTCTCCGGATCGCCGGAAACGAGCGGATGCCACCACGGCAGATCCCTGCCCTCCGCGACGAGGCGGTAGGCGCAGGTCGGCGGCAGCCAGGGCAGCGTGCGCACGTCATGCGGCGTCAGCGTCACGCAGTCGGGCACCTTGACGGAGCGGTTCGGATAATCCTTGCAGCGACAGGTTCCGGCGTCGAACAGCCGGCAGCCGACATCGGTCGCGAAGATGCGCCCGGTATCCTCGTCCTCGAGCTTCACGAGGCAGCAGCGCCCGCAGCCGTCGCAGAGCGATTCCCATTGCTCCACCGACATCGCCTCGAGCGGCGTCGTGCGCCAGAACGGCTCGTCTTTCGGCTGCTTCAGCGTCATGACCGGCTTATGCGCCGCCGGGCGCCAAGATGGAAGAGCGCAGCGTCAACGCCAGCTTTTGTGCCAGAGCGAAACAGCCGGGTTGGCGCAGTTTCTGCTGCCGCAAACGGAATATTCGCGCCCCATCCCTTAACTCGAAGCGGGGCGTGACTATGTGTCTATTCTCTGGCCCGATGCTGTTGCCAAGACGACCATGGCGCGGCAGGAAAGTGTCGGGGGCCATTCGGAAAGCCTGGAACGGCCATGGAGTTCAGGAAGGCAGGCTGGAGGACGCGGCTGAAGCGCTACGCGCTCGCTGCGGACTCATGGCTCGATGCCGGCCTGTGGGGTGCGGGCCGCCGCGCGGGTGAGGCGTATGAGCGCATCCGCAGCCTAGCCGACCGCCTGACCGTGACCGGCGGCAAGCGTCTCGCCGCCGAATTCGCCAGCGAGGGGCTGAACATCGGCATCGTCGGCGCCCTCATCGTCCTGATGCTCGCCTTGCCCGCCTTCCGCATCGGCAATGAGGAGGCGCTGAAGAACCAGGTTCTCGCCGTCACCTTCCTCGATCGCTACGGCACGACGATCGGCCATCGCGGCGCCCGGCACGACGATTCACTGAAGCTCGAGGAGATGCCGGACCATCTGCTGAAGGCCGTGCTCGCGACCGAGGACCGCCGCTTCTACGACCATTTCGGCATCGACCTGATCGGCACCTCCCGGGCCCTCCTGGTCAACACACGGGCGTCGGGCGTGGTCCAGGGCGGCTCCTCGCTGACGCAGCAGCTCGCCAAGAACCTGTTCCTCAACAACGAGCGCTCGCTCGACCGCAAGATCAAGGAAGCCTTCCTGGCGCTGTGGCTGGAAACGAGGCTGAGCAAGAACGAGATCCTCAAGCTCTATCTCGACCGCGCCTATATGGGCGGCGGCACCTTCGGCGTCGCGGCGGCGGCCGATTACTATTTTGGCAAGTCGGTGAGGGACGTCTCGCTGGCCGAGGCCGCCATGCTCGCCGGCCTGTTCAAGGCGCCGACGAAATATGCCCCGCATGTCAACCTGCCGGCTGCACGCGCCCGTGCCAACGACGTGCTCAACGCCATGGTCGATGCCGGCTTCATGACCGCCGGCCAGGTCGACAGCGCCAAGCGCAACCCGGCGACGCCGGTCGATCGCAAGCGCGATTCCAGCCCCGATTATTATCTCGACTGGGCGTTCGACGCGGTGAAGGAGCTCGCGAACGAAGGCAAGCTCGGGCCCGACCGCGTGCTGACGGTCAAGACGCCGCATGATTCCGCCATCCAGACCCGGGCCGACGAGGCGATCGAGGCGATCCTGCGCCAGCATGGGCCGGCCTACCGGGTCAAGCAGGCCGCCACGGTCATCATGGACCCGGACGGGGCGGTGCGCGCCATCGTCGGCGGCCGCGACTACGGCGCGAGCCAGTTCAACCGGGCGACCGCGAGCCAGCGCCAGCCGGGCTCGTCCTTCAAGCCCTATGTCTATGCCGCGGCGCTTTCGGCCGGCCTCTACAAGCCGAACACCATGGTGACCGACCGCCCGGTCTGCATCGGCAACTGGTGCCCCAACAATTACGGCCGCTCCTATGCCGGCTCGATGCCGCTCACGGTCGCGCTGGCGAAGTCGATCAATACGATCCCGGTGCAGATGTCGATCGCCATCGGGCGCGCCACCGGCGAGACGCATGAGGCGCGCGCCGCCCTGATCGGCCGCAAGAGGATCATCGCGACCGGCCACGCCATGGGCCTGACGACGCCGCTGACCGACACCGTCTCGCTGCCGATCGGCGCGGCCGAGGTCACGGTCATCGACCAGGCGGCGGGCTATGCCGTCTTCGCCAATGGCGGCAAGCGGGCGAAACCCTACGCCGCCTTCGAGATCAGCAACTCGCAGGGCGACGTCATCTATCGCCACGACCGCGATGAGCCCGAGCCGAAACAGGTGCTGAGCACGCAGGTGGCGCAGGACATGAACTTCATGCTCTCGAAGGTGCCGACCGAGGGCACCGGGCGCCGCGCCGCGCTGGACGGCGTCGTCACGGCCGGCAAGACCGGCACCACCAACGGCTACAAGGATGCCTGGTATGTCGGCTATTCCGGCAACCTCATCGGCGCAGTCTGGTTCGGCAACGACAATTCGGCGGAAACCGCCAACATGACCGGCGGCTCCCTGCCGGCCATGACCTGGAAGGAGATCATGCAGTTCGCCCATCAGGGGCTGGAGCTGAAGCCCATTCCGGGCGTGCCGGCCGCCGATCCGAAGGGCATCGCCGTCGCCAAGGCCGGGGCGCCTGCGCCCGATGCGGGTCATCCGCCGGGGCCGGGGGCCGGGCACATGCCGAGGCAGTCCTTCGAGGTTCTCTCCGCCGTCGGCTCGATGTTCAAGACGATCGAACGCTCGCGTGTCGCCGGCCGGCCGGTGCAGGTCGGCATCCGCGAGGTCTCGGCGGGCGAGACGCGGCTGCGCTAGGCTCGGTAGACAGTTGATCTCCTCGGCGTAGTCGTGTCGCCGCCGTCATTCCGGGGCTTCGCGCCAGCGAAGAGCCAGGAACCCAGAACCGATGCCGTGCCCCGTTTGATCGGTCGCCCAACCGCGCCTTTCGCGGAGCCAGCATCGGTTCTGGTTTCCGGGCTCAGGCCTGCGGCCTGCCCCGATGACGGCGGGGGGTCCGACAAGGCTCGTCTCTGGAAACTATTCACTCCGCCTAACGCCTTATTGTTGACGATCGCGGACGGCCCCGCTCAACTCAGGCAAGCTGCATCACGCAACCGGAAGGCAAGCGTGCGGATTCTCGATCTCACCTATATCCTGGCACTCGGAGCAGGCCTTGGCCTCGGCTCGGCGCATTGGGCCGTGGCCGGGCGCCCTGCCCTCGGCAAGGTCGAGGTCGGCGCCTGGATGGCCTGGCCGCGCAGCGGCGGCCGTGACATCGACCCCTATATGCGCGCCTATCTGGCCCGGGGGGTACATCTGCCGCTGGGCTCCGGCGAGGGCCTCGAGCTGATCGCGGAGCGCGACGAAGAGGGGTGGCCGCTCGATGGCCGTTGCCGCTACAGCCTCTCCGGCGCGACGCCGACGACGCGCGGCTGGACGCTCAGCGTCAGCGATGGTGACGGCCTGCCCTTCCGCCTGCCGCTGGAGCGCAGCAGCTTCACCGATTCCGAGATCGTCCGGCCGGAGGATGGCCAATTGGCGATCGCCGCCGCCGCGACGCCCGAAGCGGGCAACTGGCTGCCCCTGCCGGCGAGCGGCCGCTTCCAGCTGCGGTTGCGGCTCTACGACACCCCGATCTCCAGCCAGACCGGCGAGACGCGGGCCGCCAACCTGCCCCGCATCACGCGCCTCGACTGCCGATGAGTGCGATCGATCACGACGTGGCGCAGACCCCTGTCCCGCCTTCGGTGAACTGGGGCGCCCATCTGCGCAGCGGCCTTGCACGCATCGTCATGACGACACTGGCCGGGCTGATGCTGGCCGGGATCGTGCATATCGTCACGATCCTCGCCGTGCCCGTGCTGTCGCGGAACGATGCCGCGCATGCCTATCGGGATATCGGCATCGAAGGCCATGCCGAGCTCGTTCCGGCGCCGGGCCAGGGGCGCAGGATTCCCGCCCTGCGCGAGGCCGACCCCGACGTCGTCACGGCGATCTGCAGCTACGACCTCTCTACGGGGCCGATGCGCGTCGTCGCGAAGACCGGCGTGCTGCCGCTCGGCCTGACGCTGCATAGGCAAGGCGGCGGGGTGATCTACGCGATCACCGACCGCGCCGCGATCCGCGGCGTGCTCGAATTCCTGGTGATGACCGAAGCCCAGCTCGACGAGCGCATCGCCGCCGACGAGGAAGGGGAGAGCAGCCGGGAGCTGCGTATCGTCTCCGACGCCGGCCAGGGGCTGATCGTGGCGCGGGTCCTCGTCCGCCTGCCTTCGGACAAGGCCGATGCCGAAGCGCTCGCGACGGGCGTCGCATGCGGGCCCGCGAACTGAGAAACTCCGAGGGTGCTGTTTTTGCACGAAACCACGCCGTCATCCCGGGCTTGACCCGGGATTCATGCCGGAGCGCCGCCGATCAAGGTTCAGGCATGGATCCCGGCTCTCCGCTTCGCTTCGGCCGGGATGACCCGCATTTCCATGAAAACGAGGCACGCTCCGAGGGTGCGGCTCAGCCCTTGTAGACGACCGGCCGCTTGCCACCCTCGCCGAAGGCGCCATTCAGGGGCATCTGGCAGAGCGGGGCCGCCTCGGCCTCCAGCGCCATGATCGCGCGCTCGGCGCGGACCGCCTCGCGGGAGGGCATCTCGACGACGAGATTGGCGAGGGCGTAGCGATAGCTCCTGATCCGGAAATCGAGCCGCTCGCAGACCCAGAAGATCAGCCCCTCATTCTCGATCACGCGCGCCATCGCCGGCTCCTGCTTGCCCGGAGCGATATCGGGAGAGGATTCGGCGGTGCGCATCCGGACGCGATCCATGCTCACGACCCGCAGCGCATTGGCGCGGAAGGGGCCGATCAGCAGGCGGTCCGCGTTGCTGTCCTGGGCAAGGCGGTTGTAGCGCGAGGCCTGCGAGGCGAAGGAGACCGAGGTCAACCCGCGGAAATAGTCGGAGACATCGGTTGACTGGTTTGCGACCGGCACGATGCGCGAATGGGCGAGGTTCGAAACCTCCCCCTGGAAAACGCTGTGCGGGCTGGCTGGCATGATGAAGCGCCAGGCGCGGTCGCGCATCTGCTCCTCATCGTCGGTGAGGCGGAAATAGGAAGCCTGCTCGCCGCGTGCGGTCGCCGACCAGAAGCCGGCCTCGGGCGCCATGATCTGCGACCATACCGTCGGCCGCGGGCGCCCCAGATCCCCGTCGGTCGCCGTACAGGCAGTCAGGATCAACGCTGACGACAGCGAAAGAGCGATAGCCGCTCCGGACGGACGCCAGGAGCGCCGCTGTTCTTCAATCCGAGGCTGTCTCACGCAGGCTGCCTGCGAGCCGTCTTGCGAGCGGACACCTTGCGCGGGCGCCGCACGACGGCGGCCTTGGCCTCCAACGGCCGCGCCTCTTTGGGGCGCTCATAGCGGACGCCGGTAAAGAACAGGATGTCCGCCGAGCGTTGCGGGAACGGGCAGGACCGATCCTGCCGGCGCCGGTATAGCGCGAAAGGGATGACGACGGCCATGAAGCGCCTCCTATCCAGCGCTGAGTTGCAATCGCGAGAGCCGTCCTGGTGCCCGAGGCCGCACCGAGTCGCAGGCCCTCAAGACCCATCAGGCTCCGACATGGTTAACGTGGCCTTAATGCCTCGGGGATAAGCTTCGCGAATCCATCGGATCCGTACCCGAGCCAGCCATGCCTGCCCGTATTTCCCAGGAACTCGCCGACCTCGCCCGCCTCGCACGCGACGGTGACTTGGACCTCAGTCAGGTCTCGCTGCGGGTGAAGGCGGACCTGCTCATGTCGGCGGCCCAGCCGCCGCAGGAGGACATCGCCGCCTTCAGCGAGATGGCGAGCACGTTGATCCCGACGATCGACGAGCCCACCGCCCTCATCCTGGCGCGCAAGCTTGCCGGCTGGCGCCATACGCCCGGTCCCGTGCTGGCCGCGCTGGCGGCACGCGGCGGCTCCGTGCTGGTCGAGTTGTTGCGCCATGGCATGCCGCTCTCTGTCGCCGAGCTTGAACACCTCGCCGAAACCGGCGACGAGGCGATCCGCGCCGGACTGGCAGTGCGCGCGGACCTCAGCAATACCGCAGTGCTGCTGCTGGTTTCCGAAGCCGATCGCGCCATCGACCTGGCGCTGATCGGCAATTTCGATGCGCCCCTGCCCCGCGCCGCCGTCGAGATCCTGATCGCGCGCTCGCGCAGCGACGCGGCCTACCAGCCCCGGTTGCTGGCGCGGGAAGACCTGTCCAATCTCGAACTGGCACCGCTTTTCCTTCAGGCGGGGCCGGAGCGCCGGCTCGCCATTGTGGAATCGCTGATGGCGCGCGAGGCCTTGCATCCCGGTGAGAGGCGGCCTGCCGTCTCCAACGAGGCCTTTGCTGGCTGGCTCACCTTGGCCGGCGACGATCGCGCGAGTGCGTTCGGCGCCATCGCCGAACATCTCGGCGGCGGCGCGCCCCTCGCCACCGCGATCGCACATGACAGATCGCGCGACCTCGCGGCGCTCAGCCTCGTCGCCAGCGGGGCGAGCGTCGAGGAAGCCACACGCTTTCTGATCCGCCTCGGCGACGACACGGCGCATTCGGTCGAGCGGATCTTCGCCCTGGTTGCGCTGATGCGGACGATCAGGCCGTCGATCGCGTTCCGGCTGGCGATGCTGATCGCAGGCTCCCACCCCGTCTCCGCGTCGCAGCGGAAAGGCCAGCATCAGCCGGCGATGGACCCGAGCGGGACCCCGGCGCGCTCCGGCGCCGCCCGCCCGGAGGCTCAGCCCGGCCTGTCCGAGGTTCTGGGACGGATCGGCGCCCGGCGCGATCGCGGCTGAGCCGAGACGCTCAGGCTTCGACGAGAGCGAGGCGCGGATCGCCGGCCCGGTTCTCGATCTCGACCAGCCAGAGGTCGCTGTCGAAGCGCAGCTCGCGATCGACCCGATCCTCGACTGCCAGCGGATCGGCATCGATCAGCAACTGGAAGCGGCGCTCGCCGTCATCCTCGGCCAGCGACTGCGGGACCGGGCCATAAAGAGCCGCCGTGCCGTCGAGACGATCGAGCTTGATGAAGATCGCGCCGGCCTCGCGCGCACCGCGACGACGCAGCATCGCGACGAGCCCGTCATGCCCGGCCTGGCGCAGATAGGCCGATACCCAAAAATCGCTGGTCAGGCGCGCCATCGCCCGACGGCCCGGCTCAGTTCTCGGCCGACCGGCGCGGCGCGGCGGCAGAGCGCGAGGCCGCGCCCTTGACGTCGGCCGGCGGACGAAGGTCGCCGCCATTGAGGAGATCGGCGATCGGGTCGCGGGCCGGAGCCTGCGCCGCCTTGGGCACCGATGTCGTGGCCGGCTGCGCCGTGCGCGGCTGGCTGGCGATTGGTGCCGGCGGACGCGGCGCGGCCTCGCGCGCCGGCTGCGCAGTCGAAAGGTCTGCGGGCCGTGCGGGCGGCCGAGACGGCACCGCCGCCAAGCCCGAAGACGGTGTCGTGGCAGCTTCCTGCACAGGCACCGGCTCGGCACGGCGCTCGGCTGCGGCGCGAGGCGCGGGTGCCGGCGCGGCCGAGAGCATCGGTGCCGGATGACGCGCCTTCTGGAACATCAGGGCATTGGCGAGGATCGCGCAGGTCGCGATGCCGAAGGCGAGGAACAGGAGTGTCCTCCCCGGCCGCCGACCGACCATGCGGCCGACCCGGCCGAGCCATGACGACTTGCGACGCGCCGGCTGGGCGCGCCGGACCGGTGCGGAGAGAGAAGCGCTGGAATGGGCGCGGGCGGCCATGGTCACGGACATTGCTCAGCTCGGTCTTCAGGCGGTCAGGCGGAATGGTTCTTTGGTCTCGAGCCCCTTGCGCGGGGCCCGGGCGAAAGTGACGATCTTGGCAGGCTGCTCGACGCCATCGGCGCCGCCGACGGGCAACCGGATCGAGACGCGCGTCCCGATGCCCGGCGCGCTCTCGACCGTCATGCGGCCGCCATGCAGGCCGACGAGGCCCCGGACCACCGACAGGCCTAGGCCGGTCCCCTCGTGGTTGCGGTCATAGGCGCCCTTGACCTGGAAGAAGGGGTCGCCGAGCCGCGGCAGATCTGCGGCAGCGATGCCGATGCCGGTATCGGAGACGGAAAGGTCGATCGTGTCGCCGTCGCGGACGATGGCGAGGACGACGCGCCCGCCGGCCGGCGTGAACTTGATGGCGTTGGAGAGAAGGTTGAGCACGACCTGCTTCAGCGCGCGCCGATCCCCTTCCACCATCGGCAAGGCCGGGCCGGCGACGCGATCCACCGCGACGTCGCCGCTCTCGGCGCGCAGCGCCATCAGCGTGCAGCAATCGCGGGCCAGAGCGGCGAGATCCAGCGGCTCGCGCTCGATCTCCATCGCGCCGCTCTCGATCTTCGAGATGTCGAGCAAGGTGTTGACGACCTCGAGGAGATGATGGCCGGAGGCATGGATGATCCGGGTGTATTCGAGCCGCTTGGCGGCATCGATCCAGCCGTTTTCCTCGGCGCCCAGCATTTCCGAGAAGCCGATGATGGCGTTCAGCGGCGTGCGCAGCTCATGACTGACCGTCGCCAGGAAGTGCGCCTTGACGTCATTGGCCCGCAGCGCCTCGGCATGGCCGCGATCGCGCTCCTCGTCGGCAGCACGGCGCGCGGTGACGTCGCGCATCACGCAGACCACCGCGGCGCCGTCCCTGGAGCCGGCTTCGGCGGTGCGATAGGCCTGCATCTCCAGCCAGAGCGATACCGGCAGGCGGTTCTCGCCCTCGCGTGGAACGAAGAGAGTGCGGAAGCAGATCGTAGCAGCGCCATTGCCATGGGCGGCATCGCTCAGCGCCTTGAGGAAGAGAGGCCGGTCGGCGACATGGACACGGTCGAGCAGCCCGCGCCCGATCAGGTCACGCGGCTCGGCGCCGGCCAGCGTCCGCGCAGCCGCATTGGCGAAGACGACGGCGCCCCCGGCATCGTGCCAGGTGACGAGATCGCCGACATGATCGAGCAGGAGCTGCGCGCGTGCATCCGCCGCGCGCTGCGTCCGCTCTTCGGCGTCGCGCCGGCGTAGCAGGACTGCGGCGGCGATCAGCGCCTGCGCCAGCGCGACCACCGCCAGCATCGACATCGCTTCGCTGGTCCAGGTCGCAGGACCGGCCAGCAGGCCGAGATGCTCCAGGCCGATGGCCGCAAGCAGAGCGACGACGGCCGTCCAGCCAGCCCGCAGCACGAAATCCCGGGAGCCGAAGAAGGCGGCCTCGACCGGGACGACGAAGAGCCAGAGAAGCAGCGGGGATGACAGCCCGCCGGTGGCTCCGGCGAGCGCGACGATGAAGAGCGACAGCGCCGCCGACGAGATCAGGTGAGCGATCTCCAGCCGGCCGGTGCGGGAGAGCAGCACGACGGCCAGAACCAGAAGGGCCGCCGCGACGACCATGGCGGCCTCGAAAGCGCCAAGCGCACCGCGCCACGCAAGATAGGCCGGAGCGAGACTGAGCGCGCCGCCACCGACGAGCAGGCGCGACAGGACGAAGCGCTCATGACGCAACCGCTCGGCCGGGTTCGACCGCACCGATGCGTGCACCAGTGCCGCCGCCTGTGTCCTCAGTGCCGTGATCGCCATACGGAACGCAACGCCCAAACTCTGCGGACCAACCGTCCGCGCCCTGCATCTCGCCACGAGCGGTTTAAGCGGGGCTTAAGGCCCATTGCGCTGAAACTCTCATTCAGGCCATTCAAGTAAAATTATCTGATGTTTTTCATGCATTTAATCTGTGATCGCGCAATTTTCGAAGGCATTGCGATGTTCGCGGCAGGGTGAACGGAAACTGAAGATCGCTCGTTGCATTCGACTCGCATTTGAGCCTTCGGAATGACGCGATTTTTCCGGATCGGCGCGTAGTGTCTGTCATCCGGCGCCGAACGAGACGCGCCGGCGATGGAGATTGAGATGGCTCACTTCCTGCGCAAGGTCGCGATCATCGGGTTTATCGCGGTGAACTCGCCGGTTCACAGCGGCAAGCCCGCCGATACGACGCTGCCGCAGGCCGTCCGCCAGGCTGTCGAGAGCGCCCAGGCGGGCGCACGCAACGCCGCCGGCAGCCTGACGGCCGCGCGGGAGGCGGCCGAGATTCTCGCAGGGCTCGATCCCGTGACGCGCGAGCGCATCCTGAATACGGCGATGACGACTGCGACGGCGAAGCCCTCGTCACGTTAGCGCGCTTGACGTCGCGCGCCCCTCGCGGGAAGAGGTCGCGCCGCCCATCTTTAGGGATGTGCGACCGCGGCCAGGCAGGACATGACAACATCTCTCGACGACATCGTCGCCAATTTCGAACTGCTCGACGAGTGGGACGATCGCTATCGCTACCTGATCGAGCTCGGCAAGGGTCTCGAGCCGTTGTCCGAAGCTGCCCACAACGACGTCAACAAGGTGCGCGGCTGCGCGAGCCAGGTCTGGCTCGATGTCCATCGCGAGGGCGGCCCCGGCCCGCAGACACGCCTGCATTTCCTGGGAGACAGCGACGCCCATATCGTGCGCGGGCTGGTTGCGCTGGCGCTCGCCATCTTCTCGGGCCGGCCGGCTTCCGAGATCCTCGCGATCGATGCCTTCGCGATCTATGAGAAGCTCGGCCTCGCCGCCCATCTCACGCCACAGCGCTCGAACGGCGTGCGCGCGATGATCGACCGGATCAAGAACGACGCCCGCGCGGCGGCGGCAGGCTGAGCGGCTTCACTCGGCCGCCACGGGTAGGAGCGCGGGCCGGGCATCCTGCGACTGCCAGCTTCGAAGGCCAGCGGGTCGCGCCCGGCGGTCCAGCCCATAATGCGTCGCCAGCCTCGCCAGAGCGATGCGGAGCACCACCTTGGCCGAGCGCGCCGGCCAGCGGCGTTCCTTCTCGACGAGATCGAGCCCCTTCAGGAAGCCGCAGACATCGATGGCGAGCCCAGACAGTTCCGGCCCCAACGTCTCGCAGGCCAGTCTGACGCGCTGACGAGCCGCGAGCGACGTATCGGACGCTCCCCCCACATCGCGAGGCCCCGGGCTGCACTGCTCCGGCGTGAGCGCGGCGTCCCAGTTCATCGTCGTGCGGGGCAGCATCTGTGCCAGGGTGATATCGGCCCGAAAACGTTCGCCGGCCGCGAATTCCTCGTCACCGATCTGCGGTTTTCCGTCCTTCCCCGGGCGGCGATAAAGCCAGAGCAACGGGCTCTCCCGCTCGTCCAGCGCGGGCCTGGCTTGATCGGATGTGTCCGAGCGTGCTTCCTCAACCTGCTGGTTGCCCTGGACATGCTCACACAGCCCGAGTCTCGCCGCCCTCCCCGCTCCAGTCCAGGCGACAGCTCCATCCGCGACCAGTGCGGCCGCCGTCTCCGCCGAAACATAGCCTGCGCCCAGGCTGGTGCCGCCCGCTTCCCGATAGAGGGCGATTCGGCCGCAGCCCAGCGGCGAGGCGACGGCATAGCATCCCGGCGCCGCCAGATGCCGCAGCAGGCGCGTCTGCTGGTTGCGATCCTGTTCGGTCGTCATCAGCATGCCCTCCCGGCGTGACGTTCCAAGCTGCTCTTCAAGGCGAGAAGCGCCGCCTCGAGCGCGTTGAGCCCGCATTCGAGGCGCAGATCGTCGCGCCGATCCTCGATCAGGGCGCAGGCATGCCGGACCGTCGTGCGGTCGCGGCCGAAGCAGATGCCCACGCGCGTCAGGCTGAGACCGAAAGCGACATGGGCGAGATACATCGCCATCTGCCGCGCCAGAGCCTCCCGCTGACGACCACGGGTAGCGCCCCGCATGCCGGCGAGATGAACCCGCGCCGTTGCGGCGACCGCGGCCTCGGCCAAACGCGCACCCGCCGCGGCATGCAAGGAAACGCGGCTCTGGATATTGCTTGAGTTCATGATATGTTCCTATTAACGACCCGCCGGTTTCCTCGATGGCGATTTCGATAATAGGATTATATTCTTAAATTCGGCTGGCAAGCTCGGACTCGGCCTTATCCCCGGCTCCTGCCACGAGGTGACAGGCATGAAAAAGCCGCCGAGCGATCGGCGGCTTCCTCATTGCCAGATCCGGAGACCGGCTGGTCGTTTCAGCGACGCTTGCGGCGCTGCTGGCCGAGACCCATCTTCTTCGCAAGCTGGGAGCGCGCCTCGGCATAGTTCGGCGCGACCATCGGATAGTCAGGCGGCAGGCCCCACTTCTCACGGTACTGCTCGGGCGACATGTTGTACTGCGTGCGCAGATGCCGCTTCAGCGACTTGAACTTCTTGCCGTCTTCCAAGCAGATCAGGTAGTCGGCCGTGATCGACTTCTTCACCGGAATAGCGGGCTTCGGCGCCTCGATCTGAACGATCGGGGCAGCGCCGCCAATGACCCGGCTCAATGCCGAATGAACTTCGCTGATCAGAGCAGGCAGTTCGGATGCAGGCACGGAATTGTTCGAAACATAAGCGGAGACGATATCCGCTGTCAGCTCGATGAAGTCCGACCCCTCGTTATCGGCCATGGCGATGTCACTCCTTATCATTTTTGGAAGCGGTTTTCTGAGGATCGCCCGTTTTGCTCTGCCTGATTTGTGACCAAACTTTGCGATAGCGGATCAAGCACTACCACGTTCAGAGTCGGACAACGCGGACTGATCGGGATATGCGTTTAGTCCATGCCGACTATTCATGCAAGAGAACAATTCCCAACAATTGAAATTCTGGAACCTCTATAATTCAACCGCAGCGAGAGCAATTTTCACTGCACCGTAAAATCAAACGTACGATTTCGCATGCATCTTGCCAGAGTATGCACCCTGCTCTCTACCTGTCGCCACCACTATCGGAGAATTCCCATGCACTCGGGTCAGCATCGTCAGGTTCGCGGCGCGCCGCCATCAGGGCCGAGGGTGCCGAGAGCGGAAATCAGGACGAAGGAAACCGTCGTCCACGGCGTCGTGCTGCGCGACGACTATGACTGGCTGCGGGCATCGAACTGGAAGGACGTCCTCCGCGATCCCGATGCACTGCCAGACGACATCCGCGACTATCTCGAAGCCGAAAACGCGTATTGCAAGAAGCTGATGGCCACGACGCGAGCGCTACAGCGCGACCTCGTCAAGGAAATGCGCGGACGGATCAAGGAAGACGATTCCAGCGTGCCGCAGCCGGATGGCCCGTTTCTCTACTATTCACGCTACCGCAAGGGCGCCGAGCATCCTCTGATCTGCCGTCGCGCCCGAGATGAAGCCGCCGGCCCGAAGAAGGAGCGCGAGCAGATCATGCTCGATGCCGACGCCCTCTCCGAAGGGAAGGACTTCTTCGATCTCGGCGACACCGCGCATAGCCCGGACCACAAGCTGCTGGCGTGGAGCGCCGATGAGGCAGGTTCGGAACTACACACCATCCGGGTTCGCGACCTGGAAAGCGGCACGGACCTGCCGGACGAGGTCCGCGATACGACCGGCGACATCGTCTGGGCCAATGATTCGCGCGCGTTCTTCTATGTCGCTCTCGATGCCGACCATCGCCCGTCGCGGGTGCTGCGCCATCAACTGGGCACGCCGAGCAGCGCGGACGAGCTGCTGCATGACGAGGCCGATGCGGGCATGTTCGTCGACATCGACCGCACGCAGTCGGGCCGCTTCCTGCTGATCACCATCGGCGACCACGAGACATCCGAGACGCGGGTGGTCGATCTCGACGACGCCACCGCCAGACCCACCCTGATAGCTGCGCGCCAGATCGGCCGGCAATACGGGCTCGAGCATCATGGCGACGACTTCCTGATCCTGACCAATGCCGACGAAGCCGAAGACTTCAAGATCGTCAGCGTGCCGGTGGTCGCACCCGCTCCCGAGCACTGGCGCGATCTGGTGCCGCACAAGCCGGGACGGCTGGTCATCAGCCATGTCTGCCTGAAGGGGCGCCTGATCCGCTTGGAACGCGAGGATGGTCTGCCGCGGATCATCGTCCGCGACCTCGCCAGCGGAGCGGAAAGCAGCATTGCCTTCGACGAAGAAGCCTATGGCCTCGGCATGGATGCCGGCTACGAATTCGACACCGATACGCTGCGCTTCATCTATGCTTCGATGGCGCGCCCGGCCGAGACCTACGACTACAACCTCGCGACAGGCGAGCGAAGCTTGCTGAAACGCCAGGAGATCCCTTCCGGCCATGATCCTGCCGCCTACAAGGTGCGCCGCATCTTCGCGACGGCCAAGGACGGTGCGCGCGTGCCGATCTCGATCCTGCATCGCGCCGATACGCCGCTCGACGGCTCGGCTCCCTGCCTGCTCTACGGCTACGGCTCCTATGGCTCGGCGATGTCCGCCTCGTTCCGGACGCGGCCGCTCAGCCTGGTCGATCGCGGCTTCGTCTATGCCATCGCCCATGTGCGCGGCGGCACGGACAAGGGTTGGCGCTGGTATCTCGACGGCAAGCGAGAGAACAAGCGCAACACCTTCACCGATTTCATCGCCGCTGCCGAAGCGCTGGCGGATGCCGGCTTCACCAGCCATGGCCGGATCGTCGCGGAAGGTGGCAGCGCCGGCGGCATGCTGATGGGCGCGGTCGCCAACATGGCGCCCGGACTCTTCGCCGGCATCGTCGCGGAAGTGCCCTTCGTCGACGTGCTCAACACGATCCTCGACGACACGCTGCCGCTGACGCCGCCGGAATGGCCGGAATGGGGCGATCCGATCCGCGACGTGGAGGCGTTCGAGACGATCCGCAGCTATTCGCCCTATGACAACGTCACGGCGCAGGACTACCCGCCGATCCTGGCGATGGGCGGGCTGACCGATCCGCGCGTGACCTATTGGGAACCGGCGAAATGGGTGGCGAGGCTGCGCGCCACGATGACGGGCGGCGGCCCGATCATGCTCCACACCAATATGGAAGCGGGCCATGGCGGCGCTGCGGGCCGGTTCGACTCACTCAAGGAAACGGCTCTGGCCTATGCCTTCGCGATCCAGACGGCCGGGGATGGCTGGCCGTCGACGAAGGGCGTCTGATCAGACGCCCAGCCGGCTCTTCTCGCTGGCGAGATAGACCTTGAGCTCGTCCATCGAGGCGAAGCTGTACTCGCCGTCGGGCGTCCGGGCCTGGATCGAGCCGTCGGCATAGATGGTGAAATGGGCGTCGCCGACCTGATACGCGCCGACAATGCCCTCATCGGAAGCCGCGCGCTCCGACGACGGGGCCGGATCGTCCTCTGCCGCATCCTCGCCGGCCGCTACAGTCGTCGGGGGGGTCTCCTGCTCATCCTGCTCCGGCACGACCTCATGCTCCGGCAGAACATCGTCCGAAGCTGTCACCGCCTCCGGTTCTTCGTCAGGCTCCGTCACGACATGCTCTGAGGCAGCCGTAAAATCCGGGGCCTCGGTCCGCGGGGGCCAGGGCAGCGAAGCTGCCTCGGGGGCATCCTCATCTGTGGGAGCGTGGGTCTCGAACCATGGCTCCTTGCGTGGCGAGGCCTTGTCCATCCAGGCTTCGGCTTGCGCGAACGGATCGGCCTCCGGCGCGAGCGAGGGCTCTACCCGCGTGTCGGTCCCGATGGGTTCGTTCAGATGGCCGGCCAGGCTCTCGCGCAGCAGGCTGAACTCGTCGAAGCCGGACGCGCTCCCGGTGACAGGCTTGTTTTCATCCTGTGCGGCAGGAAAACCGTCAGCATGTTCCTCAGAAGGCGGGGGGGCGACAACGATCGGCTCGGCCGCATGCGCGAGAGCTTCATCCTCCGCTACAGGCTGAATCTTCGCAGCGACGATCTCCGCCGGCTCATGGCTCTCCGTCGCGATCGCGATCGGCGCTTCGTCGGCCTCTTCGGTCTGTTCGAACGGCGCATCCTCGAACATGTCGGGCAGCGGTTCGGCGGGCTCGATCAACGCCGCTTCTTCCTGCACGTCGTCCTGCTTCGCTTCCGTTTCCTCGAGGCGCCGTGCCACCAGCGTTCCGAACAGATCGCGCTCTGGGGTGGAAGCGGCCTCGGTCGCAGCCGGCGCCGTCTCCACGGCCGGCATCGCAAGCGTATCCGCCACCGCGCCGGCAGCGACCGCGCCAGCTGCCGCGCCGATGGCAGCGGGCACGAGCACCGAACTTCCCGAGGCGCTGTCCGGGCGCGCTGCCTCCCACGGCACGCGCACGACATCGACTGTGGCCGGCGCCTGCAAATCGGGCCGCATCTGCGCGGCTTCCGCCAGCGAACGCTTGAGCGTGCGGATCTCACGCAGGACCCAGGCGAGCGAGATAAGGATCAGCCCGGCGCTGCTTGCGATCGAGCCGATGATGACCTGGGTGAAACCGCGCTCGAGGACCAGATAGGGCCAGCCGTCATAGATGGCATAGGCGCCGCCACCGAAGAGAAAGAGGCCCAGAACGGTAAAAATCGCGATCAATTTCGCATCCTTGGCATGAGCCGCACCAGCGCTGGGACGCAGCGAAGGCGCATGACTATCTAACGTATTGAATAAGGGAGAGTTTCCAATCCGGACGGCTAAGAAGGAGGAATCTGGCGCGATTGTGGCCGCCTGTCGAGAAGACATGCGCATTTCGCAGTGGCAGCGGTTGTCGACCGGCGCCGGGGGGCTTAACTATCGCATGGAATGGCAGGGCTTCCCTGCCCCCGTCCAGTGATGGCAAGCCATTCTCATTCAAGCGATTTTCATAGCCCGAGGAGAGACCTCATGACTTTTACTCTTCCTGATCTTCCCTACGCCCATGATGCTCTCCAGCCCTTCATGTCGAAGGAGACGCTCGAGTACCACCACGACAAGCACCACCTCGCTTACGTCAACAACGGCAACAACGCGATCAAGGGCACGGAATTCGAAGGCAAGTCGCTGGAGGAGATCGTCAAGGGCTCCTACGGCAAGAACGCCCCCGTCTTCAACAATGYCGGCCAGCACTACAACCACCTCCATTTCTGGAAGTGGATGAAGCCGAATGGCGGCGGCAAGATCCCGGGCGCGCTCGAGAAGGCGATCGTCGATGCCTTCGGCTCGGTCGAGAAATTCAAGGAAGACTTCGCCGCGGCCGGCGTCGGCCAGTTCGGCTCCGGCTGGGCCTGGCTCGAGGTCAAGGGCGGCAAGCTCGCCGTCAGCAAGACCCCGAACGGCGAGAATCCCCTCGTCCATGGCGGCACGCCGATCCTCGGCGTCGACGTCTGGGAGCACTCCTACTACATCGACTACCGCAACCGTCGTCCCGACTATCTCAAGGCCTTCCTGGAGAGCCTGGTGAACTGGGACTATGTCGCGGAGCTCTACGACGCCGCCAAGGCCTGAGCCTTACCGCAGGCTGGAAATACAGACGGGGCCTTGCGGCCCCGTTTTTCGTTGCGGTGCTGCGACTTCGCTCAGGCGGCGACGTTGCGCAGGAACTGGTCGACCGTCGAATCGAGACGCTGCGCCTGGGTGGCGACCTCGCTGGCGGCGCCTCGCACCTGCTCGGCCGAGCGGCCGGTCTCCTCGACGCTGTCGGCGAGCACGCTGAGATCGCTCGACACCGAGAGCGAGGAGGAACTCGCCATCGCCACGCCGCTGGCGATCTCGCCGGTAGCGATCGCCTGCTGCTCGATCGAGGTCGCGACCGAGTTGGCGAACTTCTCGATGGCATTCATGCGCTCGGCGATGTTCTGGATCGCGCCGACGACCTGTCCGGTGGCGCCCTGGATCGCGGCGACCTGAGCGACGATACGGTCTGTCGCGTCCGCGGTCTGCGCCGCCAGCGACTTCACCTCGGAGGCGACGACGGCGAAACCACGCCCCGCCTCGCCCGCCCTCGCGGCCTCGATCGTGGCATTGAGCGCCAGCAGGTTGGTCTGCGCGGCGATGTCGCGGATCAGGTTGACCACCTCGCCGATGGCGCGCGCCGTCTCGTCGAGTTCGCGCACGGAGCCGGCCGTGTCGCGCGAGGCGGAAGCCGCCTCGACGATCTCGGTGCGGACGCGCCGCACCTGGAACTCGACCTCCCGAATGGCCGCGCCCATCTCCTCGGCCGCCTGCGCGGCATTCTCGACGTTGCCGGAGGCGCCATGGGCGTTGTCGGCGGCGCGAGCGGCGCGCTGGGACGATTCGGCGGCGACGCGCGCGAGCCCGTCCGAGGCTTCGCGCATCCGCTCGGCATTGTTCTTGAACGCTTCCAGCGCGAGCCCGACCTCGCTACGAAACGACGTGATCGCCATGTCGACGCCCTGCTGGCGGTCGCGCTGCTCGGCCTCCGACACGCTTTGCCTTTGCTGAAGCGTCGCACGCTCCGCCAACCGAACCTTGAGCACGCCGAGCGCTCGCGCAATCGCGCCGATCTCGTCGCGCCGCTCCAGCGCATCGATGGGCGTGTCCAGCTTGCCGTCGGAAATGCTGACGATCGATTTCGTCATGCTGCGCAGCGGCCGCATCGTCCGTGACAGCGAGAACCACAGCAGCGGCCCGAGCACGACCAGGATGAGGAGGCCAAGCCCGATGGTGACGAGTTGCTCCCAGGCCGCGCGAGCCACAAGCCGGGTCTTGTCGAAACGCAGCGCGACGTAGCCGATCAGCTTCTGCTGATTGCCGACACGCACCGCATGAATCTTTGAGACGAAGACATCATCCTCGATCGTGATCTCTTCACGACCATGCAGGACCTTCCACGGCTCCTCGCCGATGAGCTTGGCCAGCCATCGAGGCGTCAAAGAGAGACGGGCGTCCTCATTGCGTCCGGCCGAAGCCAGAGCGGAGAGATCATCGCCGACCAGGCCCGCATCGAAATCGGGATCGCGCCGAAGCGACGTCAGGATGTAGCCGAGCGTGTTGGTGTCGCGCGAGAGGATCAGGGACGGCGCCGCATTGACCACCATCAAGGTGAGCGCCGTGATCTTCTGATCCAGATCGGCGCGCGTGCGGGCATCGTTGTAGCGAGCGACCGCCATGACGACGAGGACGACCGCCACGGCCACGATCGCCACGGCGGCGGCAGCGATCTGCCGGCTGAGCGAGCCCAGGCCTCGCCCGACCGGCTGCGCCAACTCGCCCGCAGCGGAGGCGCGTCTGAACCACGTCATCGAGCCTGATATCCCCGAAATCCGGCGCAACAGCTGCAAAGCAGAGTGCCCAACTACCCTGGGCCAACATTCGCCGATCCCGGTAAACAAATCGCTTGCGCGCCAGTGGCGACGCAGATCAGCCCGCCAGCTCTGCAAAGCGGCGCAACGGCATGCCCGGAGGCGGTTGGAAAGCGGCGAGCGCGGCATGCTCGACGGGTCGCGTCGCAGTGACGGGATCGAGCCGTGCCAATTCGTCGTCGATGAAGCCGGGATGGCACATGACGAGATGGGCCGGGCCGGGATCGATCAGGAAGCGGGTGAGATCAGCGCCGAAATCGCGCTGAGGGTCGAAAGGCGCCACGCCGGAGAAGCCTCGATTGACGCGAAGCTGCCGCCGCAGCGCCGCGCTGCGGAAGCCAGTTGCGAGGCCCGCGATCACAAGCGACTTGCCGACCGCGACGCCGCGGGTCCGGATCGCCATCACACGGTCGGCCGGATCGCGCACATAGAGCGAGCCGGCCGGATAGCGCCGCGCCAGCAGGTCGAGCAGCGCCCGCCGGACACCCGGCAGGACATGGACATGCTGGTGGCCGTCGACGAAGTCGGGCGGACGCCCCAGCGCATCCTCGAAGGCGTCGAGCTGGCGCGCGATCTCGGCCGCGATCTCGGCCCGCACTGTCCCGGAGGAAGCAGCGGCGCGGGCGACATCCTTCAGGCCGGGCAGAGTGCCGCCCGGCGCGAGGCTGGGCATCTTCGTGATCGGCGCCGCGCAGGTGAGGTTGAGGTGGAGGCCGAGATCGGCCTTGCCGGCAAACGCCGCCAGCTCCGGCGCGAGCCGGCGCCAATGCGGACGGTTGGTCATCGCGCCGGTCGCCGTGAGCTTGCCGCGCCCGAGCAGGTCGAGGATGGCGCGGCTGACGCCATCGGTCAGGGCAAAATCATCGGCGCAGAGGATGAAGCCTTTCGCCATGCCGTTCGCTATTCCTCGTTCAGCTGCATCGCGCTATAGCGCGGCAGGCTTGTCGGCCGGCAAGCTTTAAGGTTCTGTGCCACGCGCGTCATCCGGCGATGACGCTGGAGCATTTCCGCGTTTCCCTGAATCGCGAAATGCTCGAGCCGTTTGTTTTATCGCATTTTCTTTACGCGAACCGGTATCCACTTCGCTTGAAAATGCTCTAGCGCTGAAAGGGCGTCCGTGTCGGACATCGCGTCCAGCCCCGCTCCTGCCGCTACCGTTACCGGCACAGGCCGGCCGGAGCTCTCCGTCGTCGTGCCCGTGCACAACGAGGCGGAGAACCTGCCCTTGCTGGTGGAACGGCTGCGGACGGTCCTCGACGAGGCGGTCTCATCCTGGCAGCTCGTCTTCGTCGACGATGGCAGCCGTGATGAGACGCTGGCCGTCATCCGCGGCCTGAATGCCGCCGATCCGCGGATCAGCGCGGTCTCCTTCAGCCGGAACTTCGGCAAGGAGATCGCCATCGCCGCAGGGCTCGACCACGCCCTGGGCGATGCCGCGATCATCATGGATGCCGACCTCCAGCATCCGCCAGAGACCATCCCGGCCTTCCTGGCGAAATGGCGCGAGGGCTATCTCAACGTCTACGGCCAGCGCACTGACCGCGAGGACGAGACGCGGCTGAAGCGCAACTTTGCCAAGATGTTCTACCGCATCTTCGGCTATTTCGGCGAAACCCCGCTGCCGGAAGGCGCCGGCGATTTCCGCCTGCTCGACCGCAAGGCCGTCGATGCGCTGCGGGCTCTGCCGGAGCGGGCGCGTTTCTCGAAAGGGCTCTATGCCTGGGTCGGCTTTCGATCCGTGGGCGTGCCCTTCCATGTCGCCGAGCGCGAGCACGGGCAGTCGAAATTCAAATACCGCAAGCTGTTCTCCTTCGCCTTCGACGGGCTTTCCTCCTTCTCCACAGTGCCGCTCAAGGTGGCGACGTGGTCGGGGGCGGTCATCGCGGTGATCGCGGCGTTGACGGCAGCCTACTTCCTGCTGCGCACGCTGCTTGTCGGCACCGACCTGCCGGGCTTCCCGTCGCTGATCGTCTCGATCATGTTCTTCTCCGGCATCCAGCTGCTTTCGCTCGGGATGATCGGGGAATATGTCGGGCGCATCTTCGCCGAGGTCAAACGCCGGCCGCTCTACCTGATCGGGGAACGAGTCGGCTTCGACGGCCGCACGGTCGACCATCCGCGCGGCGACGCGCTGCCGCCGCTGATCCGCTAGGCCTTCATGCTGAGAAACATCCTGTCGGTCGGCGGCTATACGCTGATCTCGCGTCTCACCGGCTTCGCGCGCGACATCATGCTGGCGGCCGTGCTGGGCGCCGGCGCGACGATGGACGCCTTCTCTGTCGCGCTGCGCCTGCCCAATCACTTCCGTGCCATCTTCGGCGAAGGAGCCTTCAACCAGGCCTATGTGCCGACCTATGCCCATGTCTTGGAACGGCAGGGCCAGGAGGCCGCCAGTCTCTTCGCCGACCGCCTCTTCACCGTTCTCCTTCTCGTACAGATCGTGCTGCTGGCGCTGATACTGCCTCTCATGCCCTGGCTGGTGACGCTTCTGGCGCCCGGCTTCACTCGCGACCCCGCCGTCTTCGAGCTTGCGGTCGCGCTGACGCGGATCACCTTCCCCTATCTGCTGTTCGTGACCATGGTCACGTTCCTCGGCGCAACGCTGAACGCCGTCGAGCGCTACGCCGCATTCGCCGCCGCGCCGATCCTGTTCAACGTCATCATCATGGCGGCGCTGGCCGTGCCGTTCCTGTTCCCGAGCGCGGCCCATGCCGCGGCCTGGGGCGTCGCGATCTCGGGCGTGGCGCAGTGGATCCTGCTCTACGTCGCGGCGAAGCGGGCCGGCGTCTCCAGCACGGTGGTCAAGCCGCATATGGATGCCGGCGTCCGGCGCTTTCTGAAGGCGTTCGGCCCGGCCGTTATCGGCTCGGCCGGGGTGCAGATCGCAATCTTCGCCGATACGATCATCGCCTCGCTGCTGCCGCGCGGCGGCTATGCGGCGCTCTACTACGCCGAACGGCTCTACCAGCTCCCGCTAGGGCTGATCGCCATCGCGGTCGGCACCGTCGCGCTGACATCGATGAGCCGCGCTGTCGCGCGCGGCGACGAGGCTGCCGCCAATCGCGCGCAGAACCGTGCCATCGCGATCTCCCTCATCGCCAGCGCGCCCTTCGTCGCGGCCTTCGTAGCCGTGCCCGAGCTGATGGTGGCCGGACTGTTCCAGCGCGGCGCCTTCGACGCGCAGGCGAGCGCCGCGGCCGGAGCCGTGCTCTTTGCCTACGCGCTCGGCTTGCCGGCGATCGTGATGATTCGGACGCAGGTTTCGGCTTTCCAGTCACGCGGCGACACCAAGACGCCGATGCTGATCGCGCTCGCCGCCATCGCCTGCAATCTCGCGCTGAAGCTCCTGCTCTGGCGCGACTGGGGCGCGCCCGGCCTCGCGCTTGCGACCGCAGCCGGAGCCTGGGTCAACCTGCTGACGCTGTTCGTGCTGGCGCGGCGGCGCGGCTGGACACAGGTTGACCGGCGCTTGCCGGGCTTCGCGGCGATCGTTTGTATTGCAGCTGTCATCGCAGGGGCGCTGGCCTGGTGGGCTGCGCCGCTGGCGTTGCGGCTAACCGCCGCCCTGCCCTTCGAGCCGCTGCTGATGGCCGTCATGCTTCTGTCGGGGGCAGCGACCGTGGTTTACGCAGCACTCGCAGGCGGCGCGCTGAAGGCGACAGGGCTGCTCAGGCTGCTGCGCTGAAGCTCAGGCGAGGAAGCGATCGGCGCGACCGAGCAGCGCCGCAGCCTGTGCCACCATGCGCTCGACGATCTCGCTGGCGGTGGGGATATCGGAGATCAGCCCCGCCGACTCGCCGAAGATGACGGCCGCCTTCTCGGGATCGCCAGCCATGAAGGCCTCGCGATAGGCCGGAGCTTCCGTCTCGATGGCGGCTTTCAGTTCGGCATCGCGGCCAGCCCATTTCGCGATGAAGGCGTTGTCGCTGATGCGGATGTCGAAAGGCTTCGGCCAGTCGAGCTGACGGGCGATATCGGGCAATGCGGAACGTATGGTCTCGTCGCCGCTTGCGGCTACGGCCACCGCATGATGGCGCTCATGCACCAGCGCCTCGCGGCTTGCCCAGAAGCGCGTGCCGACGAGCACGCCATCGGCGCCGAGCATCAGCGCTGCAGCGAGTCCGCGCCCGTCGGCGATGCCACCGGCTGCGAGCAGCAGCGTGTCGGGGCTTTCGCGAGCGATAAGGTCGGCCGCCTCCGGCACGAAGGGCAGCGTCGCACGGCGATGGCCATGGCCGCCGGCCTCGGCACCCTGTGCGACGATGATCGCGGCACCGGCATCAAGCGCCTGCCGGACATGTGCGATCGACTGGCACTGGCAGATCAGCGGCACGCCGGCGGCCGCGATCTCGGCGGCGAAGGGGCTGGGATCGCCGAAGGAAAGCATCAGCGCGGCCGGTTTGTGGGCCAGCGCCTGCGTCAGAAGTTCGGGCTTCCCTGCCATCGACCAGGTGATGAAGCCGCAGCCGACCTGAGTGTTGCCGGCAGCGGTGAATTGCTGCTCGATCCAGGCGCCGTCGCCATAGCCCCCGCCGATGAGGCCGAGGCCGCCCGCCCGGGTGACGGCGGCGGCGAGCGCCCCGCCGCCTGCCAGCGCCATCGGCGCCGACAGGATCGGGTGGGCGATGCCAAGCCGCTCGGTCAGCCGCGTGGCGAGACGCGCCATGTCAGGAGGCCGGGCTCAGGCAGCCTTGGCCTTGCTGTGGGCGAAGTCCATGTAGAGTTCGCGGGCGCGGCGGAAGAGCGGGCCGGGCTGGAGCGTGCGGTTGTCGATGCGCGTCACCGGCATGCACTTCGAGTAGTTGCCGGACATGAAGATCTCGTCGGCCTGCTCGAAATCCTCGTAGCGCAGGCTGCATTCCTCGACCACCACGCCGCTCTCGCGCATCAGCCTGATGACGCGCTGGCGGGTGATGCCGTTCAGGAAGGTGCCGTTCGGGACCGGAGTCTTCACCACGCCGTCCTTGGCGAGGAAGATGTTCGAGGTCGCGGTCTCCGCGACATGGCCGAGCATGTCGAGCACCAGCGCGTTGTCGAAGCCGGCGGCCTTCGCCGCCTTCAGCACGCGGGCATTGTTCGGGTAGAGGCAGCCCGCCTTGGAATCGGTCGGGGCGGTCTCGTAGCTCGGGCGGCGATAGATGCCCTTGGTCACAGAGAAGCCGGCGGTCGGGGCTGGCATCGCCGCCTCGAACAGGCAGAGCGCGAACTGGGTCGAGCCGGGATCGGGCATGATGGTCGACGGGCCGTCGGCCTCGGCCCAGTACATCGGCTTGACGTAAAGCGCCGTGCCGGGCGCGAATTTCTTGGCGCCCTCATACATCTTCTCGACGATGAACTCCGGGGTGACGGTGGGCTCGAGGCCGAGCGCCAGCGCCGAACGGTTCACGCGGGCAGCGTGCAGATCGATGTCAGGGGCCACGCCATCGAAATAGCGGCCGCCGTCGAAGACCGAGGAGCTCTGCCACAGCACATGGCTGCGCGGACCGACGATGCCAGGGTTGCCCTCGTGCCAGGCGCCATCGAACCACGTCCACGTCTGAGAATACCATGCCATGACGGCGCTCCATTTTAGTCAGTTTTACCGTGCCGCACCGTCCTCCCCCCACCGTCCGCCGTCAACACATGCCAACGCATATCGCAATGACGGGATGTGATGGAAGCAATCGGAACAGGTGATGGGTCAGAAGCCGAGCGCGCGCAGGGCGGAGATCGCGGCCATGCCGGTCAGCAGCGCCAGCAGCTCGCTGCGCCGCAGGATCATGGTGCCGATGGCGACCAGCAGGGCCAGCGCCGCAGTCCAGCCCAATCGCTCGATCAGCGGCAGGACGGTCGCGACGACGATCGAGCCCGGCAGCGCGGCAAGCCCGCGCCGGACATGCGGCGTCAGCGGGATGACGCTCATCAGCGCCACGCCGGCGACGCGGCAGAGATAGGTCGCCAGCGTCATCGCGCCGATGGCGAGGATCGCGCCCCAAGTGCCGAGATCAGGCAGCGTCATCGCGGAACGCTCCCGTCACGGCGCCGGCGAGCGAGCCGACGATGATGAAGGCATAGCCATCGACGAGCTTGGCCGTCACCAGCGCGACGAGCCCGGCGACAACCCAGGGCACCGCGCCGCGCCGACCGCGCCAGAGCGGCACGATCATCGCGGCGAAGAAGATCGGCATCACGAGGTCGATGCCATAGCGGCGCGGATCCGACACCAGCGCGCCGAGCATGTAGCCGCCGCCCGTCGCGATGACCCAGACCGCCCAAAGCGCTATGCCCGCTCCGACAAGCACGCCGAGATCGCGTCCGCCTTCGGCCTGGTAGCGTGTGCCGATCAGCCAGTTGGCGTCGGTGAAGAAGAAGAGATGGAAGGCGTTGAGCGTCTTGGGATACTGCGCGAACCAGGGCTGGAGCGCGGCGCCCTGCAGGACCATGCGCGCATTGACCGTCGCCGTGACGACGGCGAGGCCAGCGATGGCGCCCCAGCTCCATTCAGGCCGCCAGATTTCCATCGCCACGAGTTGCGACACGCCGCCATAGACGAAGGCACTCATCAGCATGGTTTCGAGAAAGGACAGCCCTTTTGCCGAGGCCGCAGCGCCGAAGGCGACCGCGAAGACGATGACGCCCGGCATCAGCACAGAGACCTTGCGCACACCCAGCAGCATGCCGGCGCCCGTAACCGGCGCTCGCTTTTCGGTGGTCGGCAATGTGTTCGGATCGGGCGACATCGCGTTCCAGAAGCGGAAAGCCCGCGCGCGCGTCAACGCGCACCAAAGGCGCAGCTGCATGAATTGCGCGCAGAACGCGACAGTACGCGGCAGCATCTCTAGAGTCCGCGCCATGCTCTGGCTCGATTCCAGCGACAGCGTGGCCCCTGCCCTACCGGCCGTCTGGCTGATCCCGACCGGGACGAGCCCGCGCGATCTCGGCGAGCGCTCGGCGCTGAGGCGCGGCGTCGCGCGTTGCCTGCTCGCCCGCCAGCTTGGCTGCATGGATGAGCATGTCGTGATCGCGCACGATCCGGCGGGCCGGCCGCTGCTCGTCCAGCCCGGAGACAGGGGTTTGCAGCTTTCGCTCGCGACGCGGGCGGGCTTGGTCGGGGTGGCTCTGGCCTCGCAGCCGGTCGGCGTCGATGTCGAACGGGTCGAGACACAAGGTCTGCCGCCGCTCGATGTGCTGCATCCCGCCGAACGCGAAGCTCTGTTTGCGATCGCGCCTGATGCCCGCGCCCTCGCCTTCGCCCGCCTCTGGGCGGCGAAGGAGGCCTATGTGAAGGCGCTCGGCACCGGCTTCGGACGCTCTCCGGAGAGCTTTGCAGTCTCGCTGTTATCAGACACGCACTTTTGCGTGGCGGATCCGCTGCGCCCCACCGACTCGACAGGGCATCTCCGCACCATGAAAAACGGCGGCCAGGATATCCTGGCCGCCGCGGTGATCGTTCTCGATTGACGCCGGGGATCAGCCCGGCTGGTCGGCCGGCTTGCGCTTCAGCACATAGCCGAGGACGCAGACGAAGAGCGCGCCGATCACCGCCGCCGCATATTGCGGTATTTTCGCCGGGCCGATGCCGAGCGGATTGACCTCGACCGGGATCGTCATGACCCAGTCCGGCCAGTTCGCCTGCAGCCAGCGCAGCACCGCGATGTCGCCGAGGATCATCTCTGCCGCGATCCAGCCCAGCAGCGCGGCCCCGAGCCAGATCAGGATCGGGAAGCGCTCGATGATCGAGGTCAACAGCTGCGCGCCCATGATGATCAGCGGGATCGAGAGCAGCAGGCCGAAGATGAAGAGCTCGGGATGGCCGCGCGAGGCCGCCGCGATGGCGATGACGTTGTCGAGGCTCATCACGGCGTCAGCGATGGCGATGGTGCGCACCGCCTTCCAGAGGCTTTCGCTCGCCTCGATGTTGCCGTGCGACTCCTCCTCGCCCACCGCGAGCTTGATCGCGATCCAGAACAGCAGGACGCCACCGACCACCTTCAGATACGGCACCGCGAGCAGATAGGTGACGACCAGCGCGAAGATGATGCGCAGGCCGACGGCCGCGCCGGCACCGAGCCAGATGCCGATCTTCTTGCGGTTCTCCGGCAGCGAGCGGCAGGCGAGCGCGATGACGATCGCATTATCGCCGGAGAGCAGCAGATCGATCCAGATGATCTGCAGCAGCGATATCCAGAAGGTGGAGGACGAAAAATCCATCGAAGGTCTGCCCCTTTCTTGTCAGTGAGCCGGGTCGGGCCGGCGCGATTTGATGAGGTAGCCGAGACCGAGCACGAGCAGCGCGCCCAGGATCGCGGCCGGGTATTCCAGCTTGTGCAGCAGTTCCTCGCCGAAGCGGGCGATCAGCCAGGGATCGCTCTCGAACATCTCGCCGGCGACCCAGCCCAGCAGCGCCGCACCGGCCCAGACCAGGATCGGGAAGCGCGTCAGCAGATTGGTGATCAGCGAAGCGCCGAGCACGATCAGCGGGATCGAGATGATCAGGCCGGCGATGAGGAGCGGGATCGAGTCCTTCGCCACGGCGGCGATGGCCAGCACGTTGTCGAGGCTCATCACGATGTCGGCGATCGCGACGGTCTGCACCGCTTTCCAGAGCTTGCTGCTCGCGGTGATCGAATCCTCGTCCTGGCCCTCGTCCTCGACGATCAGCTTCACCGCGATCCAGATCAGCAGGACCGCGCCGATGATGCGCAGGAACGGCGTGTTGAGCAGCGAGGCTATCAGCACCGTGAAGACCACCCGCAGCACCACCGCGACGCCAGCACCGAGCGCGATGCCCTTGGTGCGCTGTGCAGGCGCCAGCGCGCGGCAGGCCAGCGCGATGACGACGGCGTTGTCGCCTGAGAGCACGATGTTGAGCAGGATGATCTCGGCCAGCTTGCCCCAGATCAGGGGATCGACAATGGAAACCGACGACAAATCCATGTCTTCAAATCCTTGCGTTCAAATTCTTTGCGACGACCCGGCGGCCGTCTTAAAGCGCCTGCTCAACGGCCTTGCCGGCCGCCTGCGTGCCGAGCGAGCCGCCGAGATCACGCGTGCGGGTGCCTGCGTCGCCCAGCGAACGCTCGATCGCAGCCTCGATGCCCTTGGCGGCCTCGTGCTCGCCGAGGTGATCGAGCATCATCGCGCCCGACCAGATCATGCCGACGGGATTGGCGATGCCCTGCCCGGCGATATCCGGCGCCGAACCGTGGACCGGCTCGAACAGCGAGGGATGATCGCCGGTCGGGTTGATGTTGCCGGAGGGAGCGATGCCTATCGTACCGGTGCAGGCCGGGCCGAGATCGGAGAGGATGTCGCCGAAGAGATTGGACGCGACGACAACGTCGAAGCGGTCCGGGTTCAGAACGAAATGCGCGGTCAGGATATCGATATGATACTGGTCGACGGCGACGTCGGGATAGTTCTTCGCCATCTCCTTCACCCGCTCGTCCCAGTAGGGCATCGTGATCGAGATGCCGTTGGACTTGGTGGCGGAAGTCAGCTTCTTGCGCGGGCGGCGCTGGGCGAGCTCGAAGGCGTATTTCAGCACGCGGTCGACGCCGACGCGGCTCATCACCGTCTCCTGGATGACGATCTCGCGCTCGGTGCCGGCATACATGCGCCCGCCGACCGAGGAGTACTCGCCCTCGGTGTTCTCGCGGACGACGAAGAAGTCGATGTCTCCCGGCTTGCGGCCCACGAGCGGGCCGGGCACGCCCGGCATCAGCCGCACGGGGCGCAGGTTGACATATTGGTCGAATTCGCGCCGGAACAGCAGCAGCGAGCCCCAGAGCGAGATGTGGTCCGGCACCTGCTGGGGCATGCCGACGGCGCCGAAATAGATCGCGTCGTGGCCGCCGATCTTTTCCTTCCAATCATCCGGCAGCATCTTGCCGTGCTTGGCGTAGTAGTCGCAGGAGGAGAAGTCGAACTCGTCCAGGCGAAGCTCGAAGCCGAACTTCTTCGACGCCGCCTCCAGCACGCGCAGGCCCTCGGGCATGACTTCCTTGCCGATGCCGTCACCGGGGATGACGGCGATACGGTAAACGCGATTGGTCCCGGTCATGCGGCTTCTCCGAAGAACGTCCTGAACTCCGCGGCGACGAGATCAGGGACCTCCTCCGCAAGATAATGCCCGCCCGGCAGGGCATGGCCGCGCACATCCTGCGCACGCTCACGCCACAAGGCCAGCGGGTCGAAACATCTTCCGATGATGCCGTTCGCGCCCCAAAGCGCAAGCAGCGGCTGGGTCAGCTTGCGCCCGCCATCCTCATCATCGTGACGAATGTCGATGGTCGCAGCGGCGCGATAGTCCTCGCAGCTGCCGTGGATCGCCGCKGGGTCGGCGAAACAGCGGAGGTAATGGGCGAGCGCCTCAGGTGCGAAAGGCGTCATCCCCGCCGAGCCGGACCCGCATTTCTTGCGCCAATAGGCCTCCGGATCGGCACCGATCATGCGCTCCGGAAAGGGCGCCGGCTGGATCAGGAAAAACCAGTGCCAATAGGCGCGGGCGAAGGCGTCGGTGGTGTTGGCGTACATCTCGCGCGTCGGCGCGATGTCGAGCGTGGCAAGGCGCATGACGCGGTCGGCATGGTCGAGCGCCAGGCGATGGGTGACGCGGGCGCCGCGATCATGCGCGCCGACGAAGAAGCGTTCGTGGCCGAGCGCGGTCATCACCTCGGCCATGTCCTGCGCCATGGCGCGCTTCGAATAGGGGGAATGCTCCGCGTCTGTCGCAAGCTTGTCGCTGTCGCCATAGCCGCGCAGATCGGCGCAGACGAGGGTGAAGCTGTCCTTCAGCCGCGAAGCGACCTTGTGCCAGAGCGCGTGCGTCTGCGGATAGCCGTGCAGCAGCAGGAGCGGCGGCCCCTCCCCGCCCGTACGCACGCGGATGCGCGCTCCCGACGTCTGAACGTCGAGCAGGCGAAAACCGGGGAAGAGATTATCCGTTACAGGACGTTCGGTGAGGCTCATCGGACCACGGCAATGCAAGAATACGCCAGCCGATACCCTGAAAGCTCAGGGATTTCGCGCACGGATTATTACACAATCCTGATCAATGGTGAGAGCTTGGCGGGCGCCCGGACGTCATTCTCGGGCGCCGCGGAGCGGTGACCCGAGAATCTCCTGCCGAAGAGGGCGAGAGAGCCTCGCCCTGCACGCGCTGCTCGGGTCGAGCCCGAGCATGACGCGCGTTGGATGGCGGCGTTACCCGCGCAGAGTCGCGCCGTAGCGCTTGCCCATCTCGGCGACGATCCTGGTGCCGACGGCCTCGATCTCGGCTTCGGTCAGCGTCTTCTCGGTCGGCTGCAGCGTCACGGCGAGCGCGACCGACTTCTTGCCGGCGTCGACGCCCGCGCCCTCATAGAGATCGAAGACGCCGACATTGGTGATCAGGGCACGGTCCGCGCCCTGGGCGGTCTTCGCCATATCTCCGGCCGCCACCGCCTTGTCGACGATGAAGGCGAAGTCGCGCGTCACCGGCTGGAAGTCGGAGAGGGCTAGCTTCGGCTTGACCTTGGTCGGCTTGGACTTCGGCAGCGGCAGCGCATCGAGATGGATCTCGAAGGCGACGAGCGGCCCCTTGACGTCGAGCGCCTTGAGGATGCGCGGGTGGATTTCGCCGAAGGCACCGACGATGCCTTTGGGGCCGAACTGCAGCGTGGCCGAGCGGCCGGGATGGGCCCAGACCGGGCCGCCCGCAACGATCTGCAGGCCACCGGTCGGCACGCCGAGCCCGGCCAGCAGGCCGAGCACATCGGCCTTGGCATCGAAGGCATCGACCGGCTTGGCGCCGCCATCCCAATGGCGACCGACGCCTTCGAGGCGGGCCGTACCGCGGCGCAGGCCCGTTGCGGCGATGAGCTGGCCTTCCGGCTCGTCGCTCTTGAAGATCTGGCCGACCTCGAACAGCGCGACATCGGGGAAGCCGCGATCGGCATTGGCCTGCGCAGCCCGGATCAGGCCCGGCAGCAACGAGGGGCGCATGTCGGAGAGATCGGCGGCGATCGGATTGGCGAGCGCGAGCTTGGGCGAGCCGCCGCCGAAGAGCCTGGCCTGATCCTGCGAGATGAAGGACCAGGTCACGGCCTCGACGAGGCCGCGCGCCGCGAGCGTGCGCTTGGCGATGCGCGTGCGCTTCTGCAGCACGGTCAGCACCGGCTTGACCACCTCGCCCTTGATGCGCGGCAGCGGCGTCGAGGCGACGCGATCCAGGCCGGCTATGCGGACGATCTCCTCGACCAGATCCGCCTTGCCGCCGACATCGGCGCGCCAGGACGGCGGCGCGACCTTGACCCGGTCCCCCGCGCCCGAGACGTGGAAGCCGAGCGAGGTCAGCGCGAGCTTCATCTCCGCCTGCGGCAGGTCGAGCCCGGTGAGGCGCTTGACCTCCGACCAGGGGAAGTCGATCGCGCCGGGGCTGTCAGGCAATTCGCCGGCGAACTCCATCTCGGAGGCCTCGCCGCCGCAGAGATCGATGACCATCGCCGTGGCGAGGTCGAGGCCGGGCCGGGCGAAATCGGGATCGACGCCGCGCTCGAAGCGATAGCGCGCATCCGAGTTGATGCCGAGTGCGCGGCCCGAGCGGGCGACATTGAGCGGATCCCAGAGCGCGCTCTCGATCAGCACGTCGGTGGTCGTTTCGCTGCTGCCGGAGGCTTCGCCGCCCATGATGCCCGCGAGCGACTCTACGCCGTGCTCATCGGCGATCACGACCTGCTCGTCGGTGAGTGTATAGGTCTTGCCGTCGAGGGCGAGGATGGTCTCGCCTGCCTTCGCGCGGCGCACGGTGAGGTTGCCCTGCACCTTGGCGGCGTCGAAGACGTGCAGCGGGCGGTTGCTGTCGAGCGTCATGAAGTTGGTGATGTCGACCAGCGCGTTGATCGGGCGCAGGCCTACGGCGCGCAGCCGCGCCTGCAGCCAGTCCGGCGACGGACCGTTCTTCACGCCACGCACGAGACGCAGCGCGAAAGCCGGGCAAAGCTTGCGGTCCTCGTCGGCGAAGTCGAGCGTAACCTTGACCGGGCATGGGAAGCTGCCGCGTACCGGCGGTACCGACGGCGTCTTGAGCTTGCCGAGGCCGGCAGCGGCGAGGTCGCGCGCGATGCCGGCGACGCCGAGCGCATCGGCCCGGTTCGGGGTCACCGCGATCTCGATCACGGCATCGTCGAGCCCGGCATAAGTCGCGTAGGGCTGGCCGACCGGCGCATCATCAGGCAGATCGATGATGCCGTCATGGTCGTCGGAGAGTTCGAGCTCGGCCTCGGAGACCAGCATGCCGTTCGATTCGACGCCGCGGATCACGCCCCTGCCGAGGGTGATCTTCTTGCCGGGGATGTAGCTGCCCGGCGGCGAGAACACGCCCTTCATCCCGGTGCGGGCATTGGGCGCGCCGCAGACCACCTGCACGGGCTCGCCCGCGCCGGTATCGACCAGGCAGACGCGCAGCCGGTCGGCGTTGGGATGCTGCTTCGCCTCGATGACATAGGCGATGGTGAAGGCGGAGAACGCGGCGGCGCGATCCTCGATCGCCTCGACCTCGAGGCCGATGCGGGTCAAGGTTTCGGCGATCTCGGCGACGGAGGCGTCGGTGTCGAGGTGCTCTTTGAGCCAGGAAATCGTGAATTTCATCGCGTTGTCAGATCAATAGCTTGCCAGATCAGTCGGAAATCTTCGAGTTCGCCGTCGAAAGCGTCGGCGTCGTGTCGTTCAGCTCGTTGGCGCCGTCAGTGCGGATCTTCATGGCGTTGCCACGCCAACTCACTTCCCCGCCGACGAAGGCATAGGCCCAGACACCGGGGAAGGCGATGTCTCGCACCAGCATCGCGAGCGGCGTACGCCAGTTCAGAAACCAGCCGACGCTGGCGGACAGCACGATGTCGCCGACATACCAGAGCAGCAGCACCAGAAGCGGCCCCAGCCAGAACGGCAAGCCCAGCGCCGGGGCGCCGAAGGCCGCCAGCACGGCCGGCAGGAGCGGCGCGGAGATGAGCTCCAGCATGAAGAACGGCAGGAAGGTCACGCGCCGCAGCCGCGCCCAGCGGAACTGGCGCTGCACCGCATCCGCCAGGCGGCGCGGGCCGAGCGGCTGCTCGAAGGGCTGGCCGACGAGATGGACATGCTTGCCGGCGCCGCGCACGAGCTTGGTCGCGGCGGCATCCTCGGCGATCTCGGCGCCGAGCGCGGCGATACCGCCCAGCGCGTCGAGGAAGGGCTTGTTCCAGAGCATCGACTTGCCTTGCGCGAAGCCCAGCCCCAAGGCTTCGCCGACATATTGCCAGCGTGCCTGGAAGGCGTTGAGGAAGGCGCATTCGACCTCGGCGCCGAAGCTCTGCGGCCGGGAGCCGGCCGGCGTCGAGCAGACGAGCCCGGTGGCAGGCTGCCAGGCGGCGAGCATGCGCTGGATATAATCCTTCGGCATCAGCACGTTGGAATCGGCGAGGATGACCCAGTCGGTCGTCGCCTCCTCCCAGCCGCGCACGCAATTGTTCAGCTTTGGATTGGCGCTGACCGCGACGTCGCCGATGATCAGCCTGACCTTGTCGGCGCCGTAGATGCCGATCAATTCCTCGACCAGCGGAACGATCGGGTCCTGCGCATCGGCGACGCAGAAGATCGTGCTGTAGCTGGGATAGTCGAGCTCAAGCCCGGAGATCGCCGTCTCGCGGCTGAAGGCCTCGATGCCGCGCACAGGCCTGACGATGGTGACCGGCGGCAAGGTGTCGAGCAGGACCGAGCGCTGCAAAGGCCGGCGCAGCCGCCGGAGCGCGATGGCCTGGCTCGCCAGGTTCGTCGCGCTCAGCAGCCCGGCAAACAGCGCCGCCCAGCCCGCAGGCGTCATCGCGCCCTCCCCTGGCCGGTCCACTGCATCATGAAGAAAGGCCGCCCGTCAGCGTCGGCAGGTCGAGCGGGCGGAAGCCGTAATGGGCGAGCCAGCGCACGTCAGCCTCGAAGAAGGGGCGCAGGTCCGGCATGCCGTATTTCAGCATGGCGATGCGGTCGATGCCCATGCCCCAGGCGAAGCCCTGATAGACTTCCGGGTCGAGCCCGCAATTGCGCAGCACGTTCGGATGGACCATGCCGCAGCCGAGAATCTCCAGCCAGTCCTCGCCCTCGCCGAAGCGGATCTCGCCGCCCTTGCGCGAGCACTGGATGTCGACCTCCATCGAAGGCTCCGTGAAGGGGAAGAAGGACGGGCGGAAGCGCATCTTCACGTCGTCGATCTCGAAGAAGGACTTGCAGAACTCCTCCAGGATCCACTTCAGATGGCCGAGATGGGCCGTCTTGTCGATGACGAGGCCCTCGACCTGATGGAACATCGGGGTGTGGGTCTGGTCGGAATCGTTGCGGTAGGTCCGGCCCGGGCAGATCACGCGGATCGGCGGCTCCTGCACCAGCATGGTGCGCACCTGCACCGGCGAGGTGTGTGTCCTCAGCAGCTTGCGCTCGCCATTGGCATCCGGCGCGAAGAAGAAGGTGTCGTGCATCTCGCGGGCGGGATGGCCGACCGGGAAGTTCAGCTTGGTGAAGTTGAGGTCGTCGGTCTCGACATCCGGCCCCTCGGCGATGGCGAAGCCCATATCGCCGAAGATCGCGGTGATCTCGTCGATGACCTGGCTGATCGGGTGGATGCGGCCCCGCGCCTCCGGGCCATCCTGAACCGGCAGCGACACGTCGACGCGCTCGGAGGCGAGCCTCGTCTCCAGCGCCGCCTCGCCGAGCGCTTCCTTGCGGGCCGCGATCGCGCCCTGCACGCGGTCGCGCAGGCCGTTGATCAGCGGGCCCTTCTCCTTGCGCTCGTCGGGCGTCATCGCGCCCAGCGTCTTCAGCAGCGCCGAGATCGAGCCGGACTTGCCGAGCGCGGCGATGCGCACATCCTCGACGGCAGTTTCGTCGGAGGCGGTGTCGATCGCGGCGAGGACGTCGCGTTCCAGGGTGGCGATATCGGTCATTGAATGGGTCGCAAGCGTTGAAGGCGTGGGAACGGGCGCGTTCTAGCGGGAACAGCCGGCTTATGCCAGAGCGAAGCGACGCTTTGCCGAACCGGTTCAGCTTCGTCGATGCCGATGCAGGAGGATGCCTTGCCCGACAACACCGCCCAGAAGGAATCGCCCTCCTATCGGCTCGCCGCCCGCGACCCCGATTTCATCCTCGGCGATTCGACCCGCGGCGTGCGCTTCATGCTGGAATATCAGAAGGCGGAGAACCATCTGCGGGCGCGCGGCGTCGTCTCGACGATCGTGGTCTTCGGCTCGGCGCGGGTGCGCGAGGGCAACCCCTGGTACGAAGCCGCCCGGCAGTTCGGCCGCATCGCCTCCGAACGTGGCGGCGCGCTGCGCGACGGCGAGGCCGGGCGCCACCACGTCATCGCCACCGGCGGCGGGCCGGGCATCATGGAAGCGGCCAATCGCGGCGCGACCGAGGCCGGCGCGATCTCGATCGGCTTCAACATCACCCTGCCGCACGAGCAGGAGCCGAACGCCTGGTCGACGCCCGACCTGACCTTCCGCTTCCACTATTTCGCAATGCGCAAGATGCATCTCGCCATGCGCGCTGCGGCGCTCGTGGTCTTCCCCGGCGGCTTCGGCACGCTCGACGAGCTGTTCGAGATCATCACGCTGGTGCAGACGGGAAAGATGGGGCCGGTGCCGATCGTGCTCTACGATTCCGGCTACTGGCAGGGCCTGCTCAACCTCGGTCGGATGGAAGCGGCCGGTTTCATCCGCCGTGAGGACCTGAAGCTCTTCAGCTATGTCGACACGCCCGAGCAAGCCTATGACCGGATCGTCGAAGGCGCCGGCGATGGCTGGAACCCGCCGACGAACGGCAGCGTGCAGAGCTGACCCTTCCGCTCTCCCCGGAAAGGCCCTTGTGACGCGGCGCCTCCCCCGGCCAAAGATTCTCGGATCTCCCTTCGGTCGCCCGAGAATGACGTGCCCTTGCCACATCGCCAAAGAAAAAGGCCGGCGTCACCGCCGGCCTTTTCCAATTCAGCGATACCAGTCCGCTCAGGCGGCCTTGGCTTCGGTGCCGAGCGCGCCCTTGACGGTCTCGACCACGGCCGTGAACGATGCCACGTCGTCGATCGCCATGGCCGACAGGGTCTTGCGGTCGAGCTCGATGCCGGCCTTGATCAGGCCGCCAATGAAGACCGAATAGGTCAGGCCGTGCTCGCGCACCGCAGCGTTGAGGCGCTGGATCCAGAGCGCGCGGAACGAGCGCTTCTTGTTCTTGCGGTCGCGATAGGCGTACTGCATCGAGCGATCGACGGCCGCCTTGGCGGCGCGGATCGTATTCTTGCGGCGGCCATAGAAGCCCTTGGCGGCCTTGAGTGTCTTCTTGTGCTTGGCGTGGGCAGTCACGCCCCGTTTCACGCGAGCCATGTCATGATCTCCGGTGTGTCAGGTGGCGTCAGCCGTTGGGGAGGAAGTACTTCTTCACGTTGGCCGCATCGCCCTCGAAGAGGGTCGTCGTGCCGCGGTGGTTGCGGATCTGCTTGTTGGTCCGCTTGATCATCCCGTGACGCTTGCCGGCCTGGGCGTAGAGCACCTTGCCGGTACCGGTGATCTTGAAGCGCTTTTTAGCGCTCGACTTCGTCTTGATCTTGGGCATTTCAGCTCCTCAATGGTCGTGGCCGCGCGTTTTTTGAACGCGTTGCCAATGTCTTGCTTTCAGGAAGCAAAGCACGACCGCCACGGCAGCCCTTATCAGCCGGGCGATCGAAGGCCGGCCCTATCGCAGAAAAGCGCCGCTCTGGCAAGTGCGAAGCCGGCAACGCGGCGAGAGGCCGCCGAGAAAAACGCCCGGTATCTGCGCTCTTCCTTCAAACGGTTGTCACGACGTAAGGTCATCCGTCACGTTCCGCATCTGGAGAATCCCTCTGTGAAGAAGTTTCTGCTTAGCCTCGCCGCCGGCCTGGCCTTGACGGCTGCCGCCTCGGCCCCTGCGCTTGCCCAATCCACGCTCGACAAGATCAAGGCCCGCGGCAACATCATCTGCGGCACCAGCGAAGGCGTGCCCGGCTTCTCGCTGCAGGATGGCAACGGCATCTGGCAGGGCTTCGACACCGACGTCTGCCGCGCCCTGGCGGCGGCGATCTTCAACGACCCGAAAAAGGCGAGCTATCTGTCGCTGTCGAGCAAGAACCGGCTCGTCGCGCTCCAGAGCGGCGAGATCGACGTGCTCGCCCGCACCACGACTTGGACGCTCGGCCGCGACATCGGCCAGGGCCTGACGTTCACGGCGGTCAACTATTACGATGGCCAGGGCTTCATCGTCCGCAAGAAGGTCAATGTGAAAGACGTCAAGGACCTGAACGGCGCCTCGGTCTGCGTGGCGCAGGGCACGACGACCGAGCTCAACCTCGCCGACTATGGCCGCACCAACGGCATCAAGTTCGAGACCGTCGCCTTCGCCACCCTGGACGACACCGTGCAGGCCTATGAGGCGGGCCGCTGCGATGCCTACACCACCGACCTCTCGTCGCTTGCCGGCACGCGCGGCAGGCTGAAGGACCCGGAAGAGCATGTGCTGCTGCAGCAGGTCATCTCCAAGGAGCCGCTCGGCCCCTGGGTTCGCAAGAACGATCCAGCCTGGTTCGACATCGTGCGCTGGACGGCCTTCGCGCTGATCAATGCCGAGGAGTTCGGCGTGACGCAGGCCAATGTCGAGGAGATGGCGAAGACTTCGCAGAATCCCGAAATCCGCCGCATGCTCGGCAGCGAAGGCAAATTCGGCGAGGCGCTCGGCCTTAGCAACGACTGGGTCGTGCGGGTCGTCAAAGCTGTCGGCAACTACGGCGAGAGCTTCGATCGGCATTTCGGGCCGAACACGCGCAACCCGCTGCCGCGCGGCGCCAACAAGCTCTGGACCCAGGGCGGGCTGCAGTACGCCCCGCCAATTCGCTGAGGCTAACGGCTTCGCCGAGGTAGCGATGAGAAGAACGGGCCGCCCCTTCCGAAGGGGCGGCCCTTTTGGTTCGAAGCGGCTCAGGCTGCTTTGCAGAGCACGGTCTGCTTGCGTTCCCCGAGCAGCCGGCTGTAGCCGATGAGCGTGACGAGCAGCGCCGCGACACCGGCGGCGACCGAGATCCAGAAGCCGCTGCGGGCGCCGAAGGCATCGATCAGCGCGCCGGCCGCCGAGGCGCCGAAGGCCATGCCGATGCCGATGCCGGTGATGCCCCATGTCATGCCCTCGGTGAGCTGGCGCGGCGAGACCAGGCGCTCGATCAGCCCCATGGCGATGATGATCGTCGGCGAAACCGCCGCCCCGGCCAGGAAGAAGACCAGCGCCAGCGACACCAGTCCCTCGACTGCCAGCAAGGGCAGCGTCGTCAGGGCCGCGAGCGTGATCGCGGCGAGGAACTGCGTGGCGAGCGTGGCCTTGAGCTTGAGCGTACCGAAGACGAGGCCGACGATCAGCGAGCCCGCCGCATAGATGGCAAGCACGACGCTCGCCATCGCCTTCTGGCCCTGCGCTTCGGCGAAGGCGACGGCGGTGATCTCGGCAGTGCCGAAGATGGCGCCGACCGCGATCATGGCGAGCACGACGACCTGCACGCCGCCAAGCCGGATGACCGAGACATCGGCGTCCGCGGCATGGGCGCGGACCGGCGGCTCGGTGCGCCGCTGGACACAGAGCAGCGGCACGCCGACGACCAAAAACAGCAGCGCGGCCAGCGGCCCGACTTCGGGAAACAGGCTGACGCTCAGCCCGATCGCGACGATCGGCCCGACCATGAAGATGATCTCGTCGACCACCGATTCGAAGGCGAAGGCCGTGCGCAATTGCGGCGTATCGCGATAGAATTCGGTCCAGCGTGCCCTCACCATCGCGCCGATGCTCGGCATCAGGCCAGAGAGCAGCGCGAAGACGAAGAGCAGCCAGCTGGGGGCCCCCGCCCATGTCGACAGCATCAACGCGCTCAGCGCCAAGGCTGCCGCCACTGTGGCCGGCATCAGCACGCGGCGCTGGCCGTAGCGATCGACGAGGCGCGAGATCTGCGGCGTGATCAGCGCGCTGGCGAGCGCGAAGGTCGCGGCGACCGCACCGGCGATGGCGTATTCCCCGCGCCGTTCCGACAGCATGGTGACGATGCCGAGCCCGACCATCGAGGCAGGCAGGCGCGCGACGAAGCCGGCGGACGAAAAGGCGAGCGCGCCTGGCGCGCGGAAAATCTCGCGATAGGGATTAGGCATGACAGGCTTGTCCCGAAGGAAGAGCGGACATACGCCGCGTATGCGAATGGGTAATTGCATACGTTGCGTATGTCAATTAACATACGAACCGTATGTGAAAGGGTTATGATGGCTCGCAGGCTTCGCGCCGACATGATCGCGGAAACCCGCGCCAGCCTGATTTCGGCGGCGCGCGAGGCGTTCGGCACGGTCGGCTATGCGGCAGCATCGATGGACGACCTGACCGCTTCGGCCGGGCTGACCCGCGGCGCGCTCTATCACCATTTCGGCGACAAGAAGGGACTTTTTGCGGCGGTTCTGGACCAGATCGACGCGGAAATGACTGTGCGGCTGCGCGCCGTCGCGGCCAAGGCGGAGGATCGCTGGACCGGGTTCCGCGACGAATGCGCCGCCTATCTCGCGATGGCGCTGGAGCCAGAGATCCAGCGCATCGTCCTGCGCGACGGGCCTGCCGTGCTCGGCGACCCCTGGAACTGGCCGATCCAGAACGACTGTATCCGCATGATGACCCGGGGCCTCGGCGAACTCGTCGCGGACGGCGCGCTGGCGCCGCTCGACCCGGAAGCCGTGGCGCGGCTGATCGTCGGCGCCACCCAGCATGCGGCCCAATGGATCGCGCATGCCCCGCAACCGGAAGCCGCCCTACAGGCGGCGACCGACGCCTTCAACGCGATGCTCGACGGCTTGTTGCACCGGCCGAAATGAGAAAGGGCGCCCGGAGGCGCCCCTTCTCGATCTGCCTTGAACGAGATCGCTGGACAGACGGGCGCCTCAGCGCGGCGCCAGGACCATCACCATCTGGCGGCCTTCCAGCTGCCAGTCGCTTTCGACCTTGGCGAACTCGGCCGTATCGACCTTGACGCGCTCCAGCACCTTCACGCCGAGATCCTGGTGAGCCATCTCGCGGCCGCGGAAGCGCAGGGTGACCTTCACCTTGTCGCCCTCCTCGAAGAAGCCGTGCATCGCCTTCATCTTCACGTCGTAATCGTGCTTGTCGATGCCGGGACGCAGCTTGATCTCCTTGATCTCGATGGTGCGCTGCTTCTTGCGCGCCTCTGCCGCCTTCTTCTGCTCCAGGAAGCGGAAACGGCCGTAATCGAGAATCTTGCAGACGGGCGGTACGGAGTTCGGGGCGATCTCGACGAGGTCGAGACCGGCATCCTCGGCGATCTTCAGCGCCTCGAAGAACGACACCACGCCACGGTTGGCGCCTGTGTCGTCGATGAGCTGAACCTCGCGAACTCCGCGAATATCACGGTTCGAACGGGGACCTTCCTTGGTCGGGGTCGGGGCAGCACGGTAAGGGCGACGAATGGGGTATTCTCCTGCATTTGGCGCGTATCGCGCCGTTGATTGAGACACATTGCACAAAGATGCGCGTTGTCAATGCATGACGCCGCTGCGGCAGCCATTCACCTGGGCCGTAGCGCCTCAGCGTTCCAGCAACGCGCAGTAGACATCGAGGGTTTCCGTCACCATCGACTCGAGCGAAAAATGCTTCTCTACATGTTCGCGCGCCCGCCTCGCCAGGGCATCGCGAGCGGACGGACGCAGCGCCAACGCCTCGCTCAACCCAGCCGCCAGAGCGGCCGGATCGCCCGGCGGGATATGCCAGCCGGTGCGCTCCCCCGGCGCGACCTGCGGCGGGGCCAGCACCGTTTCCGGCACGGCGCCGAGATCGGAGACCACGACGGGCGTACCCATCGCCTGCGCCTCGACAGCGACGCGTCCGAAAGCTTCGGGCTCCGTCGACGGCACGGCGACGACCGCTGCCGACAGCATCGCGGCGGGCATGTCCGTGCAATGGCCGACGCGCCGGACACGGCCCTCCAGCCCCGCCTTGGCGATGAGCCCGTCGAGCTCCTTGACGTAGCCGTCCCGCCCCTGCGCGTCGCCGGCGAGGATGAAGGCGGTCTCGCTGTCGCCGCCATCGCGCATCAGCCGCGCGGCCTCGATCAGCACACGCTGGCCTTTCCAGCCGGTCAGCCGGCCGGGCAGCAGGACGATGCGCTGATGCGGCTCGACGCCCCAGGCCTTGCGCAGCGCCTGGACCCGCTCGGCGCCGACGGCAGCCGGCGCGAAGGCCGAGAAATTGGTGCCACGGTTGACGACCCTGATCCGCTCGCGCGCCATCGGGTGCTTCGACAGGATCAGCTCGGCCGTATAGCCGGAGTTGGCGATGACGACGTCGCCGCGCGTCATCACCGAATTATAGAGCGTCTTCACCGCCGAACGGCTGTTGTAGGAGCCGTGATAGGTGGTGACGAAGGGCAGCTTCAGCAGCTTCGCCGCGCCGAGCGCGACCCAGGCCGGCGCGCGCGAGCGGGCATGGATCAGTTCCACGCCCTCCTGCCGGCAGAGCAGCACGAGCTTGCGGATGTTGAGCGCCATCGCGACCGGATTCTTCGAGGCCGCCGGGAAGGGCAGCCAGACACCCCCCTTGGCCTGAAGCTCAGCGACGAGGCGCCCGCCCTCGGTCGCGACCAGAGCGCGGGCGCCGGCATCCGTCAGCCCCTTGGCGATGTCGACCGCCGTGCGCTCGGCTCCGCCTGCCTCCAGCTCGGGGATGATCTGCAGGATCGTCCGCCCCGCCAGCGGATGCGTTTCGGTCGACGGCAGCGAAAGATGGGCACCCGGCTTGAAGGACATGCGCTCTTGGTCTGGACTTTCGACAACGGGGGCGAATATGCCCCTATGCGGCCGCGACCGCAGCCTTTAATCGCCGCGGCCAAGCGATTCGTCACAGGAGATTTGCCTTGGAGCGCCAGCCGCCGCAATGGCTCGACGTCGGAAACGGCCCTGATCGGCGCCGCCTCGCCTATCTCTTTCACCCGGGCACCGGGGCGCCCGTGGTCTGGCTCGGCGGCTTCCGCTCCGACATGCGCGCGACCAAGGCCGAGGCCCTGTCAGACTGGGCCTATGACACCGGGCGCGCCTATCTGCGCTTCGACTATGGCGGCCATGGCGAGAGCGAAGGCGACTTCGCCGGCTTCACCTTGTCGCACTGGCTGGCCGATGCGCTCGCTGCGATCGAAAGCCAGTGCCGCCAGCCTCCGATCCTGGTGGGATCATCGATGGGCGGCTGGATCGCGCTGCTCGCGGCGCGCCGCCTGTTCGGGTCCCCGCTCCAGCCGGCCGGCCTCGTTCTGATCGCGCCGGCCGTCGATTTCTCAGAGGAACTGATGTGGGCGCAGATGCCCGACGCGATCCGCCGGGCGATCCTGGACGAAGGCGTCTGGCTGCGCCCTTCCGAATATTCACCCGATCCGACGCCGATCACCCGCGCCCTGATCGAGGACGGGCGGCAGCACCTGATGTTCGGCGGCGAAATCCGGGCCGGCTGCCCCGTCCATATCCTGCAGGGCATGCGCGATCCCGACGTGCCCTGGCGCCAGGCCTTGAAGCTGGTCGAGCACCTGAGCGGCGATCCGGTCGTGCTGACGCTGATCAAGGACGGCGATCACCGCCTGTCCACGCCGGAAGATATCGTGCGGCTGCAAACAGCAGTCGCCGGAATGGCGACCGCGCCCTGAACGCCCGGAAGGGCGGTCAGCGTCAGTGGACGCTGACCATCTTCAGGTCGTGCTCCCAGGCATTGGCCGTCGCAGCCTCGCGCGTATCCGTCACGAGGATCGGCGCGCCATCGGCCGAGAGCAGTGTGAAGAGCTGCAAGCCGGATTCGATCTTCGGCGCCTGCGGGAAGATCCGCATGAGCTCGTCCGAGGTCATCGGCTTGACATATGCCACTTCGCCGGCGCCGAGCGCGGCGAATTCCGCAGGGGTCAGCGGGTCGGCCTGGATAAGGATTCTGTCCTGTTTCATCGCGCCCTCCTTCAGAGCAGTGCGAATGCGGTTCTGATACTGCGCCTTCAATTATGAACAGATGCGAAAACCGCTGACGCATCCTTCAAAAGCTGGACGGGACTCCGTCCTCTACTCGCGGCTCATGATATCGATACGCCGGATGAGCCGTTCCGGTTCCGGCCTGACCAGATCGATCGCGAGCAGGCCGTTCGACAAATCCGCGCCAAGGACCTGCATACCGTCGGCCAGCAGGAAGCTGCGCTGGAACTGACGGGCGGCGATCCCGCGGTGCAGGAACTGGCGATTCTTATCGTCGCTCTGGCGGCCACGGATCGTGAGCTGGTTCTCCTCCAGCGTGATCTCGAGCTGCTCGCGCGAGAAGCCCGCGACGGCCAGCGTGATGCGCAGGCGATCGGGCTCGTCCTCCGTCCGGGGCAGCCGCTCGATGTTGTAGGGCGGATAACCCTCGCTCGCGCCCTTGGCGACACGGTCGAGCGCACGCTCGATGTCGTCGAAGCCGAGCAGGAACGGATGGGACAGGCTAGGCGTACGCGTCATCTATCCAGGCCCTCGAAAGGCGCCTCACTATCATCGGGACCCGCAGCCGGCAGCACCCCGCGGGCGAAAGGCGAACCCTTTCGCTCGGCAAGGATATGGCGAACCGCAGGCCTTGCTTCAAGAGGAGCCGAACAGGCACCGGAGAGCCCTGGCCAGCCGACGGTCGCTTCAGGATTCTCGTCGAAAAGATGGTACAGCCACCCCGGCTTGAACGGGGGACCTCTAGATCCACAATCTAGCGCTCTAACCAACTGAGCTATGGCTGCCCGTACCTTGGGCCTTGCAACCAGCCGCCTCGGCGGGGTCACCAGCGGCGCGGACCCTAGTGCCGAGTTTTTGCTTTTGCAACCGCGTAATGCATTCGGCCGGCCGAATTTCGGCGCGCCCGAGAGTGCGCCGTACACAGTGGCCCATCAATCCTTGCGCAAGGCGGCATTGGCGACGCGCGCAAGCTCCTTCAGGTGGTCCGCGTAGGATTCGTAGCTGCGGCGAACCGCCTTGGCCTGAAGCGTGATGGCTTCGGACGCGCTGTTGCTGCGCGCCACCGTCTGGGCGTCGTGCAACGTCGCTTCCAGTTCCGCGCAGGCATGGTCGAGCATGCGGGCCTGCAAGGCGCCGAAAGCCCGTGCCATCGTCAGCGCCTGGCTCATCACGGTCGCGGACGCGACGGTGACAGCCTCGGGCGGCCGCGGCAGAGGCAGCGAATCGAGCGATACCGGCTGCACCGGCTTGGCGGGTGCAGGAGCGGGTGCAGCGACCGGCTGGATCGTCCTGGCAGGAGGTGCAGCCACAGCGGCGTTCGCCGGCGCTGATGTCGCCTTCGGCGCGGCGGGCTTGGCGATGGTTTTGGGAGTGGCCTTCTGAGGCGCGGGAGCTTGCGGGGCCACCTTCGGCGCAGCGGGAGCGGCCTTGGCAGCAATCTTCGGCGCAACGACCTTGGCGACCGGCTTCTCGATGCGGATCTTGGCCGAAGCTGCTTTCTTGGCCGGCGCCGCCTTCTTGGCAGCGACGGAGACCGGTGTCACGGCAGGCCGATCCGCCTTAACCGGAGTAACGGCCTCCTTGACCGGAGCGACCTCGGCCGGAGCAACCGCTTCGGTTCGCGCTGCCGGCGGTGAGACTGCGGCCAAAGGCTTGTTCTGCGCGGCAACCGGAGCTGCTGCACTTGGCGCGGCTGCACTTGGCGCGGCCACTGCGGGAGCGACAGCCGGGGGAGCCACGACGACGGGAGCAGCCGCCGCAGGGGCCGCGTCCGCGGGAGAAGCGGGCTTCGAAACGGCCGGGCTGGCGGGAGCAGGCCGAGGCGGCGTCGCGTCGCTGGCGGCGGGACGCGCATCCGGATTCGGCGACGGCAGCTTGTCGACCTGCTTCTCGGCAGGCGCGGGCGACAGCGCCCTCACCGGAGGCAGGCTGACCGGAACCTTGGACGTGGTCCTGGTGGGAGCAGGCTTAACCATGGCGGCTCTCCTTCAGCGGCAAACAGCGGAAGCCGGGCCCTTGGCCCGGCCAGAATGTGTGCCGGCGCGCAGTAGCGCCGGCAGACGCGCCTCAGCGGCCGCCCTTGGTGGCCTTGCTGACGGTCTCGGCAGCCTTCGTCGCAGCGTCCTGGGCGGCAGCCCCGAGATCCTTGAGCTGGGTCTGGAACGACGCCATCTGGGACTTCAGGAAATCCGACTGATGCTGCATGACCTCGGTGAGGTCCTTCGACGTCACCAGCTTCTGGGCGAAGTCGAAAGCCGCCGCGACATTGTCTTCCGCATAGGCGATCGCCTTGCGGGTGGCGTCGTGAGTGTTGGCGCGGGCGTTCTCGGCCGAGCCATGGGCGCTATCCACAGCCTTTTGGGCCGCGCCGATGAAGCCGTCGAAAGCCTTGCGGGCCTGCTCGACGCTGCGTTCCGCGAACTCGCGCATCTCGGTTGGCACTTCGTAGGGTGATTTGCCGTTCATGGGATCCTCCTGTCGTCTTGCAGCCAAGCCTTACAATATTGTGCACTGCAATATCATTGTTGCAATGCAATGACAACCGCGTGACCTATCGCGACGCCGCCCATGTTAACGCTGTTTCGAGGAGAAGCGGGAGAGCGATCTTTGGTTCCATGGATTTGCGGCCATTTGGGAGCTATTAAAGGTTTGTTAGGCATAACGGGCGCGGATTGAACGAGCAGGCAGGCATGAGCGAATCCGGACAGGACTGGGCGCGACGGGGAGCGGCGGCGGCTGAGGACGCCGCCCTTGCGACCTTTGCCGCGGGCGGCGCCCTGCTTCTCTGGGATGCCGGCGCCGGACGCCCCGGCTTCGCCAACTCCGCCGGCCAGGCTCTGCTCGGCGGCAAGACCGCTGAAATCGTCGTTCCGAATCAAGCGCGGCAGCGCCTCGATGCCCTCGCCGGCGGCCTGGCCTCCATGGCCGGCATCCGCCTCGAAAGGCTGCGCCTGACTTCGGGCTTCGCCGCCCTGCCCGTCACCTGCGGCTGCAAACTCCTGTCCTGCCCCGATGGACAAACGGTCCTGGCGGTCGTGGTTTCGGCAGCCGAGTTGCGCCGGCTGGGCATCGCGATTCCCCAGTCCAGCGAGCCGACGGCAGCCGCTACGATCGCGACGCCCCCCACACCGCCGGCCGAGGTCGAAGCCGCCGCGCCTGCGCGGCCGGCAATGATTCGCTTTCTGTGGCAGAGCGACCGCGAGGGGACGCTGACCAGCGTCTCCGAACAGATCGCAGCCCTGACCGGCGCAGAGGCCGCAGCCGGGCTTGCCGGCAAAAGCTGGCACGACCTCCTCGGCTCCACCGTTCTCGACCGCGACGGCGGGCTGGCGGAGCGGCTCGCCACGGCGGCGACCTGGAGCGGCCACGCCCTGCTCTGGCAGACGGATACGCCCGGCGAAGGGGCGCGCGTCGAGCTCTCGGGCGTGCCGCTTCTCGATGCCGGACGCGCGCTCACCGGATTTCGCGGCTTCGGCATCGCCCGCCTGAACGAGCGCGAGCCTTTCGCCGCGCCGGAAGCCGTCCTCGACCTGCCGGAAGCGGACGCGCCGGTTGCGGAGCACGATAAGGCGAGCCGGCAGGAAGAGCCTGCAGCCGCGACGGAAACCGCGCCCGAAGCGGATGCTCTACCGGCACAAGCCGACGAAATTCCCGAGCCCCTCGCCGAAGACGCTGCTGATCAGCATGAGCAGCCGGAAGCGGAGGGCCATGTCGATGAAGGCGCTGCCACGCCGCTCGCGAATCCGGCTGAAGACGATGAGCCCGAGATTCGGCCGGCCGAATGGCTTGGCGACGAGCAGCCTGTGGCTGAAGCTGCGGCACCGGGCGGCAACATCGTCCCGCTCCGTAACGGCACGCTGACCACGCTGCGGCCGGTTCTGGAGCCGTCGAAGCCTCACCTCAGTTCCGCCGAGCGCAATGCCTTCCGCGAGATCGCCAAGGCGCTGGGCGCGCGGCTGGCCGGCGACGAGGAAACAGTCGGCCCACGGCTGCCGCCCGTCGCGCCGCTGCAGGTCAAGGAACGCGAAGAGGCAGCCGCCGCCGCAGAGAAGGCGGGAGCCGAAGCGGACTCTGCCGTCGCGCCCGCACGGCAGCGCAACTCCCATGCCGATGTGCTCGACCGTCTGCCCGTCGCCGTCCTGGTGAACCGCGGCGACGAGGCGGTCTACGCCAACCGCACGCTGCTCGACCTGCTCGACTTTGCCGACCTCGCCGATTTGAAGGCCGGCGGCAATGTCAGCCGCCTTATCAAGGAAGCCTCGCGCGCCGAAGGTGGCGCGATGACGCTGATCGATCGCCGGGGCCATCTGGTCAGCGTCGATGCCATCCTTTCCAGCGTCAGCTGGCAGGACGAGCCGGCAACGCTGATGGCCTTCCGCCATCCCAATGGCGGCGGCGAGGTCAAGGTGCTGACGCCGGAAGAGGCGGAGGAAGCCGAGCTTGCGGCCGAGTTCGCTGCCGAGGAATCCGAATCGGCGGCGCGTGTCGAGGCGCTCAGGCTCGACGCCGAGACCCGCGATGCCCGCATCGACGAACTCACCGCCATGCTCGACACGGCGACGGACGGCGTCGTCACGGTCGATGATCGCGGGCGCATCCTGGCGCTGAACAAGGCGGCCGAGGCGCTGTTCGGCTACGACCAGCGCGAGGTCACAGGCGAATTGTTCACGCTGCTTTTCGCCAGCGAGAGCCATGCGCCGGCGCTCGACTATCTCGAAGGCCTGAAAGGCGGCGGCGTCGCCTCGGTGCTGAACGACGGGCGCGAGGTGCAGGGCCGGGTGCGCCAGGGCGGCAAGATCCCGCTGTTCATGACCATGGGCCAGATCGCGCATGGGGCCGAGCCGCGCTTCTGCGCGGTGCTGCGAGACATCACCGCCTGGAAGAAGACCGAGGGCGAGCTGGTCGACGCGCGCAAGGCTGCGGAAATGGCGAGCGCACAGAAATCCGACGTGCTCGCCAAGATCAGCCATGAGATCCGCACCCCGCTCAACGCCATCATCGGCTTTGCCGAGGTGATGGCGGAGGAACGCTTCGGGCCGATCGCCAACGAGCGCTACAAGGAATATCTGCGCGACATCCACCAGTCCGGCGGCTACGTCATCAGCCTGGTCAACGACCTGCTCGATCTCGCCAAGATCGAGGCCGGCAAGCTCGACCTCGATTTCGTCAGCGTCAACCTGAACGAGATCGCGCTGTCGACCGTCTCGCTGCTGCAGCCCGAGGCGCAACGCGGACGCGTCGTGCTGCGCTCCGGCCTGTCCCCGAAGCTGCCGCCGGTCGTCGCCGACGAACGTTCCATCCGGCAGATCGCGATCAACCTGCTCTCCAACGCGGTGAAGTTCACCGATGCCGGCGGGCAGGTGATCATCTCGACCGCGCTCGGCGATCAGGGCGAGGCGATCCTGCGGGTGCGCGATACCGGCATCGGCATGGATGATGACGAGCTGAAGCTTGCGCTCGAGCCCTTCCGGCAGGTGCCGACGACGCGGCGCGCGGGCGGTACCGGCCTCGGCCTGCCGCTGACCAAGGCGCTGGTCGAGGCAAACCGCGCCGCGATGTCGATCACATCAGTCAAGAAGGAAGGCACGCTGGTCGAGATCACCTTCCCGCCGCAGCGCGTGCTGGCGAGCTGACGATACACAAACGCGAGCCGTCATTCCGGGGCGGGCCGAAGGCCCGAGCCCGGAACCCAGAACCGATGCCCTGTTTCATTTGAACACGGCCGGGCCTGCGCCTTGACCAGAATCGGCGGCGGCTCTGGGTTCCGGGCTCATCGCTGACGCGATGCCCCGGAATGACGGCACGGTTGCACTTGAAGAGCGTGCCTCTATAGCAGCGTCCCGGTCAGGATCGCGGCGGCGACGCCGAAATAGATCACCAGCCCGGTGACATCGACCAGCGTCGCCACGAAGGGCGCGGAAGCGCTGGCGGGGTCGAAGCCGAGCCGCTTCAGCGCGAAGGGCAGCATCGAGCCGGCAAGCGAGCCGAAGGTGACGATGCCGACCAGCGCGCCGCCGACCGTCGCCGCCACCAGCATCCAGTGCGGCCCGTAATCGTAGAAGCCGAGCCACCGCCACACGATGATTCTGATAACGCCGATGACGCCGAGAATGGCGCCGAGCGTGAGACCTGTCGGCAGTTCGCGCAGTGCGATCCGCCACCAGTCCTTCAGCGTGACCTCGCGCAGCGCCAGCGCCCGGATGATCAGCGAGGTCGCCTGCGAGCCGGAATTGCCGCCCGAGCTCATGATGAGCGGGATAAACAGCGTCAGCACGATCGCCTTCTCGAGCTCGCCCTCGAAATACTGCATGACCGAGGCGGTCAGCATCTCGCCGACCAGCAGGATCGAGAGCCAGCCGGCACGCTTCCGGATCATCGAAAGAAAGCCGATCTCGTTATAAGGCTGGTCGAGGGCCTCCATGCCGCCGAGCTTCTGCACGTCCTCCGTCGTCTCGGCGATCATCGCGTCGATGACGTCGTCGAAGGTGACGATGCCGACGACGTGGTCGTCGGCATCGACGACGGGAACGGCCAGCAGGTCGTATTTGGTGATCAGGCGCGCCACGTCCTCGCGATCGACCTCGGGCGCAACGGTGATCGGTTTGTGCGCCGGCACGACCGATTCGACCGGAGCCTCGGGGTCGCCGCTGATCAGGCGCCGGAGAGAGACGGCGCGAACCAGCTTGCGGGTCACGGAATCGAGCACGTAGATGGCGTAGACGGTTTCGCGCGAGCGCTCGACGCGGCGGATATGGTCGAGCGCCTGCTGTACCGACCAGTTGCTGGGCACGCTGACGAACTCTGTCGTCATGATCGAGCCGGCGCTATGCTCGGGATAAGCCAGCAGCTTGTTGAGGTCGGAACGGGTCTGGCGGTCGATACGGCCGCTCAGGCGCTGACGGGTCTCCTCGTCGAATTCCTGGAAGACGTCGGCAGTGCGGTCCGCCGACATGGCCGAGAGCAGCGCGCCGGCGCGCCCGTCAGGCAGCAAGGCCAGCGCCTCGGCGGCGGCGGTGAATTCCGGCTGGTCGAGCGCCTCGACGGCGCGATCGAAAGGCAACTCGGCCAGGACATGCGCGATGGTCGCTTCGTCCTGCTCGTTCAGCGTCTCGACGATGTCGGCGACATGCTCTTGCGCCAGCGTCTGGGCCAGCGTCACGGCAAGGAGGTCCGTCGTGGCGGCGGTATCGTTCATGGCTCTATTCCTTGCGATCGGGCCGTCATGGCCGGATCGCAGGCGAGCCGGGCAACCCGGTCAGGCGCGCGAAGCGGCGGCAGACGGCTTCGACTGTCGGCTGGGACTGTCGCTTGGCATCGGGTTGAAGTTTCCTGTGAGCAGCCGGCCACGAAGGCCGGGAGCAGGAGGCCAATGCACCCGCCAAACGCCTGCGTCAAACGGTTTTTTCGGCGCGTTGCCCCCGATCATCCGCATTGGCTCAGCGCCATCGCGCGCCTAAGGTCGCGGCGACGGAATCGGCGCCCTGCGCCACCTCCGCCGACGGTCCGCCATTTCTCACTGGAATCCCGCCGATGACCCTGACGATCTACGGTTGCTATCGTTCGCGCGCCACGCGCGTCATCTGGCTCGCCAACGAGCTCGGCCTGCCGTTCAGCCATGTGCCGGTGATCCAGGCCTATCGCCTCCCCGATCCGGCGGCGCCGGGCGTGCCGCTGCACACGCGCAGCGCCGAGTTCCTGAAGATCAACCCCAACGGCCATATCCCCAGCATCGACGACAACGGCTTCAAGCTGCACGAATCGCTGGCGATCAACCTCTATCTGGCGCGCAAGCATGGTGGCCCGCTCGCGCCGCAGAACGCGCAGGAAGAGGGGCTCGCGGTGATGTGGGCGCTCTGGGCGGCGACCGAGTGCGAGACCCACGCGCTCAACCTGCAGTTCCACCTCGCCGCCTATCCGCCGGAGAAGCGCAAGCCCGAGCTGGTCGATGCTGCCCTGGCCGCCCTGCCCGGCCCCTTCGCCGTGCTCGACAAGACGCTGGCCGAGAACAACGGCTATGTGATGGGCGGCCGCTTCACAGTCGCCGACATCAACGTCGCCGAGATCATCCGCTACGCGAAGCCCGCAACGCAGCTCTTCGAGGCCGCTCCGCGCGTCAAGGCCTGGCTCGATGCCTGCCAGGCACGGCCGGCCTTCCAGGCGATGTGGCAGGCGCGCGACGCAGAAGCCGCCTGATACAGGAAACGGGTGGGGGAAGAGCCGGGGCGAGCCTATCGCTCCGGCTCGTTATTGTTCAGCAGGTTCACCATGTCGTCCTCCCCCGCTCCGCAACCCGTTATGGACCTGAGCGACTGGCTGCTGCTCCTGCTGCTCTCCCTGCTCTGGGGTGCCTCGTTCTTCTTCGGCAAGATCGCCGTCGCCGAATGGCCGCCGCTCGCCGTCGTGCTCGCCCGCGTCGGCATGGCCGCCATCGCGCTGCTCCTCGTAGTCAGGCTGTCAGGCCTATCGATGCGTGTCGGCGGGCGGATGTGGCTCGCCTTCTTCGGCATGGGCCTGCTCAACAACCTGATCGCGTTCGGCCTGATCTTCTGGGGCCAGACCCAGATCGCCAGCGGCCTCGCCTCGATCATCAATGCCACGACCCCGCTCTTCGGCGTCGTCGTCGCGCATCTGTTCGCGCCGGACGAGAAGGCGGGCGGGCTCAAGCTCGCCGGCGTCGGCGCGGGCATCGTCGGCGTCGCGATCCTGATGGGGCCTGACGCGGTCCATGGCGTCAGCGGGGCGCTGCTGCCGCAGCTAGCCTGCCTCGCCGCTGCGCTGTCCTACGGCTTCGCCGCGCTTTTCGGACGCCGCTTCCGCGGGATGCCGCCGCTCGTCAGCGCCGCCGGCCAGGTCAGCGCGACGACATTGATGACGATACCACTGGTCATTTTCTTCCACCCGCCCTGGCTGCTGCCGGTGCCGAGCACCAGGGTCGCGCTGTCCTTGGTCGGACTGGCGCTGCTCTCGACGGCGCTGGCCTATGTCATCTTCTTCCGGATCATGCGCCGGGCCGGTGGCACCAACGTCACCCTGGTGACCTTCCTGATCCCCGTGAGTGCCATCCTGCTCGGCTCGGTTTTCCTCGGAGAAGCGCTTCTGGCTCGGCACTTCTGGGGGATGGCGGCCATCGCCGCCGGCCTCGCCCTGATCGACGGACGCCTGTTCAGGATGGCCCGCGCCAGGCCTGCCTAGAACCAAAGACTTTATTGCCAAAAAATTATGAATTGCTCTAGAGTCGACTTGTCGGCTGGAGTCGCTATTGGGCACGGCCCACCGAGAGATATCGCGGGCAAGCGGTACCGGGGAACAGGGGACGGCCATGGATGTGCGGCAGCTGCGATGTTTCATCGCGGTCGCGGAAGAGCTGCATTTCGGCCGGGCGGCCGAGCGGCTCGGCGTCGCGCCTCCCGCCCTGTCCCGCCAGATCAGTGCCCTCGAGGATGAACTCGGCGTCAGCCTGCTGACCCGCACGACCCGACAGGTCGCCATGACCCGGGCCGGGCTGATCATGCTCGAGGAAGCCAAGGGCATCCTCGTCAAGATGGAGCATGCCACCCGCGCGGTGCGCGAGGCTTCGCTCGCCTCAGGCAAGATCCTGCGCGTCGGGGCGATCGACGCGGCGTCTTCGAGCTTCGTGCCCGAGGCGCTGGTGGCCTTCCGGACACGCTTCCCCGGCATCGAGATCAAGTTCGTCGAGGCGATGACGGCGGCGCTGGTCCAGATGCTCGAATCCGGCAAGCTCGACCTCGCGTTGACCCGCCCGCCACGCAAGCCGACCGATTGCGCCTTCGAGATCCTGCGGGTGGAGCGCCCGCTCGTGGTGCTGAACGAGGCCCATCCCCTCGCCGCCCGCGAGCACCTGACCATGCTCGATCTCGTCGGCGAGCCTTTCGTCGTGCCGTCGAAGCGCATCCGCCCCTACGCCTACGATCTGGTCATGGCCTATTTCGAGAGCGTCGGCGCGGTGCCGAACGTGACGATCGAGGCGACCGAGAAGCCGGCGATGATGTCGGCGGTCGCAGCCGGGCTCGGCATGGCCCTGGCGCCGGACTGGGTGTCGCGGCTGTCCTTCCCCGGCGTGACGATGCGGCGCCTGCGCGGCGCCCTTCTCGACCCGCCGCCGCCCGGCGCTCTCGTCGGCGTCGCCTGGCGTCCCCAGCAGAAACTGCCGGCGCGCGACGATTTTCTTGCGATCCTGAGGGAAAGCGTGACCCTGCTCGACGATCGCCAGACCCTTTCCTTCACCCCTTCCCCCAAATCGCAGAAACGGACAGCCCGAACCGGGTCGCCAGTCGGAGGAGCCTGATGAGTCTCAATCAGATAGAACAGGCGCAGGGCCTGCGCGTACGATCGACGCAGGATCTGGCCGGCGGCCTGTTCATGATCCTGCTGGCGCTCGGTGCCTTCATCTTCACCTGGGACCTGCCGGCCGGCACGCTGCGCCAGCTCGGGCCGGGGATGCTGCCCAAGACCTTCGCCGTGATCTGCGGCGCGCTGGGGGTGATGCTTGCCCTCGCCTCGCTGCGTTACAACGGCGAGAAGCTGCAGGGCTGGTCCTGGCGCGGCGTCTTCTTCGCGCTCGGCGGCGCCTGCCTGTTCGGACTGACCATCCGCGGCTTTGAGATCGGTCCGATCCGGTTCCCAGCGCTGGGGCTGCTCGTCTCCGGCCCGCTGCTGATCTTCTTCTCCGGCCTCGCCGCCGACGACCGCAAGCTCAAGGAGCTGCTGATCTTCGCGGTGGCGATGTCCGCCGGCTGCATCCTCCTGTTCAAATACGCGCTGTCGCTGCCGATCCCGCTCGCGCCCTGGCTGCTGGGGATCTGACCGATGGACATGTTCTCCAATCTCGCACTGGGCTTCGGCGTCGCTCTGACACTGAAGAACATCGGCCTCTGCTTCGTCGGCTGCCTCGTCGGCACGCTGATCGGCGTGCTGCCCGGCGTCGGCCCGATCGCTACGATCTCGATCCTGCTGCCGATCACCTTCGGGCTCGATCCGACAGGCGCGCTGATCATGCTCGCCGGCATCTATTACGGCGCGCAGTATGGCGGCTCGACCACCGCGATCCTGGTCAACATCCCCGGTGAGGCGACCTCCGTCGTCACCACGCTCGACGGCCACCAGATGGCCAGGCAGGGCCGCGCCGGCGTCGCGCTCGGCACGGCGGCCATCGGCTCCTTCTTCGCCGGCTGCGTGGCGACGCTGATCATCGCCGCGCTCGGCGCGCCGCTGACCAAGATGGCGCTGCTCTTCGGCCCGGCCGAGTATTTCTCGCTGATGGTGATGGGCCTGTGCTTCGCCGTCGTGCTGGCGCGCGGCTCGATCCTCAAGGCCTTCTGCATGATCATGCTGGGCCTGCTGTTCTCGACCGTTGGAACCGATCTCGAGACCGGCCAGGAGCGCCTGACCTTCGGCATCGCCTCGCTCTCGGACGGCATCGACTTCTCGGTGCTGGCGATGGGCGTGTTCGGCTTCGCGGAGGTGCTGCGCAATCTCGAAAGCCCTGAGGCGCGCGACGTCGTCAAGGGCAAGATCGGCCGGCTCCTGCCGGGCTGGGACGACATCAAGCAGGCGACGGCGCCGGTGCTGCGCGGCACCGCGATCGGCGGCATCCTCGGCATCCTGCCCGGCAACGGCGCAGTGCTCGGCCCCTTCGCCAGCTACACGGTGGAGAAGAAGATCGCCAAGGATCCGTCGCGCTTCGGCAAGGGCGCGATCGAGGGCGTGGCGGGGCCGGAATCGGCCAACAACGCCGGCGCGCAGACCGCCTTCATCCCGCTGCTCACCCTCGGCATCCCGCCGAACGCGGTGATGGCGCTGATGGTGGGCGCGATGACGATCCACGGCATCATCCCCGGCCCGCAGGTCATGACCCGCAACCCCGAGCTGTTCTGGGGCATGATCGCCTCGATGTGGGTCGGCAACTTGATGCTGCTGGTCATCAACCTGCCGCTGGTCGGCGTCTGGGTGAAGCTGCTGCAGGTGCCCTACCGCCTGATGTTCCCGGCGATCCTGATCTTCTGCTGCATCGGCATCTATTCGGTGAACAATCAGCCGCTCGACGTTGCATTCACCGCGTTGTTCGGCCTGTTCGGCTACCTTCTGATCAAGCTCGGCTTCGAACCCGCGCCGATGCTGCTCGGCTTCGTGCTGGGCAAGCTTATGGAAGAGAAGCTCCGGCAGGCGCTGATCATCTCGCGCGGCTCGTTCTACACCTTCATCGACTACCAGAACCGGCCGATCTCGCTGGGCCTGCTGCTCGTCGCGGTGCTGGTGCTGGCCATCGCCCTGCTGCCTTCGATCTCGAAGAAGCGCGAAGAGGTCTTCACCGAATGACGGGGTTGCCGCCCCGGCGGCGGCACCCCAGTTTTATCTCAAGCAACATCGAGGGAGGAATCCGAATGAAGAAACTCGTTCTAGGCCTAGCTGCGGCTGCTGCGCTGGCGTTCACCGGCGGCGCGCAGGCGCAGGGATATCCGACGAAGCCTATCACCATGATCGTGCCTTTCGCGGCGGGTGGACCGACCGACATCATCGCGCGCATCGTCGCCGACCACATGTCGAAGACGCTCGGCCAGCAGATCGTCATCGAGAACGTCGCCGGCGCCGGCGGCACCACCGGCATCGCGCGCGCCGTGACGGCCGCTCCTGACGGCTACACCATCGCCATGGGCCATCTCGGCACCTTCTCGGCGGCGCCGGCCACCTATCCCGGCCTGAAATACGACCCGATCAACGGCATGCAGACCATCGGTCTCGCCGGGGGCACGCCGATCCTGCTCGTGGCACGCAAGAATTTCGAGCCGAAGGACCTCAAGGAGTTCGTCACCTATGTGAAGGCGAACCCGGACAAGGTGAACGAGGCCCATGCCGGCCTCGGCTCGGTCTCCTGGACGACCTGCACCCTGCTGAAGGGCATCCTCGGCACGCCGAAGATCAACGCCGTCGCCTATCGCGGCACGGGCCCTGCACTGAACGACCTCGTCTCCGGCCAGGTCGACTTCATGTGCGACCAGATCGTCTCCGTCGCCGAGCAGGTCCGCGCCAACACGATCAAGGCCTACGCCATCGCCTCGGCCCAGCGCTCGCCGGCGCTGCCCGACGTCCCGACCACCAAGGAAGCCGGCCTGCCCGAGTACCAGATCGAAGCCTGGAACGGCATCGCCGGGCCGAAGGGCATGGCCAAGGAGGCCGTGGACAAGCTCGTCGACGCCCTGAACAAGGCGCTCAACGACGAGGGCACCAAGAAGCGCCTGCTCGACCTCGGCACCGTGCTGCCGACGGCGGAGGAGCGGACGCCTGCCGGCTTCGCCGCGCTGATCAAGCGCGACGCCGACAAGCTGACGCCGGCACTTTCGGCCGCGCCCAAGCAGTAAGCATCCAGCCGGACAGAGCGCATTTTGCGGCGGGCCTCGGGGCCCGCCGTTTTCGTTTCAGGCTGCGCGGGCGAGAATGAGCCGCGGGTCCGTGTTCTGCCATGAACAAGCAAGACTTTGTTCTGCCTGTTCTTTTTCCGCCGGGTTGCGTGGCGTTAACATCTCGTGACCGATTTTCCGGGAACTGTTTTGCCAAGCTGCGGTTGTCTCGCCGACGTTCACTTCGGAAGGAGAGACATTATGTTCAAGAAGATCGCTCTTGTTGCCGCCCTCGCCATCACCCCGGCTGTTGCCTTCGCCCAGAGCCAGCCTTCGGGCGGCGCTGTCGGCGGCGCGACCAGCGGCGCGGCGGCCGGTGCCGTAGGCGGCGCTGTCGTCGGCGGCCCCGTGGGTGCAGTCGTCGGCGGCGTCGGCGGTGCAGTCGTCGGCGCCATCGTCGGCGATGCGGCGGAGCCCCGGTTCCGCACCTATGTCGTCGAGCAGCGCGTTCCGTCCTATACCTATGCCGAGCCGATCGCTGTCGGCACGGTGCTGCCGGCGCAGGGCGTGACCTATCACCGCCTGCCGGCCGAATACGGCGCGAGCGCCTCGAACTACAGCTACACGGTGGTGAACGACCGCACGGTCATCGTCGAGCCGCAGACCCGTCGCGTGGTTCAGATCATCCAGTAACCGCCTGACGCTCCTCGGAGTCGTAGGGAGGCCCGCCCCTGGAAACGGGGGCGGGCCTCTCTTTTTGGTGATCGCCACAGCCGGAACCGCCGCCAGGTGACGGCGTTTTCAGAGCGGGGCGTTATCGGAGGTCACTTATAATGAAGCGGATTCTTTTTGCTGTCGTCCTCGCGGCCCTTCCCGCAACTGCCTTTGCGCAGACTGCGGGGCCGATCATTCGCGATCCCGCCAGCGGTGGCTTCACGCATGATCCCGCGCTTGCGGGGTCGGATATGTTCGCCCCTACCCTGACGCGGGACCCGGCCGGTGGGACGATGATCAGCGACGAGCCGGGCTTCCGGAACTATGTGATGGCACAACATATGCGCTCGTATCGCTATGCCGAGCCGGTCGCGGTCGGAACAGTGCTGCCGTCGCGCGGAGTGGTCTATCACGTCGTGCCGGCCGAGTATGGCGCGCATGGCTATCGCTACACGGTGGTGAACGACGAGCCCGTGATCGTCGAGCCGCGCACCCGCCGCGTGATCGAAGTCATCGACTGACGGCAGGCCTGACGGTCGCAACGCTGGAAGGCCTGCGCCGGGAGACGGCGCGGGCCTTTTTGCTGTTCAGCGCGTGCCGAACATGCGGTCTCCGGCGTCGCCGAGGCCCGGCACGATATAGCCGTGCTCGTTGAGGCGCTCGTCGATCGCTGCCGTCCAGATGCGGACATCGGGATGGGCACCCCGCAGGTGAGCGATGCCTTCCGGCGCAGCGAGCAGGCAGACGAAGCGCAGATCCTTGGCGCCGCGCTCCTTCAGGCGCTCGACGGCGGCAACAGCCGAGTTTGCGGTGGCCAGCATCGGGTCCATCACCACGATCATGCGGTCGGCGATGTCGGATGGCGCCTTGAAATAATACTCGACCGCCTGGAGCGTATCGGGATCGCGGTAGAGCCCGATATGGGCGACGCGGGCTGCCGGCACCAGCTCCAGCATGCCGTCGAGGAAGCCGACACCAGCGCGCAGGATCGGCGCGAAGACCAGCTTCTTGCCGGCGATGACCGGCTGCATTGACTTCTGCAGCGGCGTCTCGATCTCGATCTTCTCGGTCGGCAGATCGCGCGTCACCTCGTAACAGAGCAGCATGCCGATCTCGTTGAGGAGCTGGCGGAAGCTCTTGGTGGAGCGATCCTTCTCGCGCATCAGCGTGAGCTTGTGTTGGACCAACGGGTGATCGACGACGGTGACGCCGTCCTGGCTCGAAGTCATACGCCGGTTACCCCTTTATTCTCGAAGCGGTGCTCACCCTCAAAATACCGTGCCGTCGCTGACAATGGTCAAGGGCGGACCGCCATCCACACGCTTTTCGCGCGCGATCCGGCGCCCGGCGGCCCAGCTGCCGCCTTCAAGCACCTTGGCGAGCGGCAATTCCGCGCGCGAACGGCCGAGGCGCCTGCGGATCAGGGCGCCGATCTCGTCCAGCAACGCCACGGTCAGCGCCCGCCATTCGACCACCAGCGGCGAGCCGACCTCATGCGCCTTCTCCCGATCCGCCTCGTCCTTGAGCGCGATGACACCGCTGTCGAGGAAGAGCCCGCCATTGCGATATTCGGGCAGGCCGGTGAGATCGTCGATATCGACGACGGTGATGCCGGCCCATTGCAGCGGCTCGATCAGGGAATAGGTCAGCCATTGCGAGAGCTTGTGGAAGGGCACCAGGCTTTCCGTCGGCTCGCCGGGCGCGATCAGCGGATGCCGCCAGGTGTCGCCCAGCGCCACGCCGGCCAGCGTCAGGCGCGAAGGCCAGATGCCGCCGAAGACCGCAAGGACCTCACCGAGCATATGGGCGGCCCGGAGCGTCCCCGTATCGGCGGCGGCCGCAAAGCGGTCGAAAAGCTCGCCGGGGCGCGACAAACCCTGCCGCTCCAGCTCCTCGCCGAGGCGGTTGAGCAGGGCGGCACGCCCTTCGAGAGCCAATAGCGGATTGTCCGGCCCGGCCTGGAATCCCCGCGCAAGCCCTGCCGTGTCGAGGTGCTTCAGCGCGTCGGCATCGGCGCGCAGAGGATCGGCCGGGTCGCTGGAGAACAGGCCGGCGGCGAACATATCGAGCGAAGCGAGCGCCAACCCCTCGGAGCGGCCGATCTCGCTGCCGGTCGCCGCGTCGCGATAGCGCCAGTCCGGTCCCGCACCGGCATCGAGCAGGACGCTGACGATGGCGAGGTCGTAAGCGGCGCGGCCGCGCGCGCCTGTGTCGGAGAAGGCCGCGGCCTGATCCAGTCTCTGCCAGCGATCGTCCCCGGCGACGACGAAGTGGCGCCAGCGTGCGTGGAAGGGGATTTCGAGCGTCGGATAATTCGCGCGGATGGTCTCCAGCACATAGTCGGCGCAAGCCTCCAGCCGCTCGGGATGGACACTGAAATGGAGCAGCCCGCCGGACAATCCCAGCTCCAGCATCTCCCGCGCGCGTTCGCGCACGGCAGCAGGTTTCAACAGGGCGCGGAACGCCTCGGAATCGCGGTCAGGCATCATCAACTCGGATAGGGCGGGACGGGATCAGAACTTGTCGAGCTCGCGGCCGACGGTGGCCTTGAGCGCGTTGTCGCCGGGCTTGCCCTCGGGCGAATAATAGCCCGCCGCCTTCTTCGCCTCGATCTCGACGGAGGCATCGGGCGGGATCAGCTCGGGCGGGATGGCGACGCGCTCGCCGATCTCGATGCCGCTCTCGACCATGGCGTCGTATTTCATGTTCGACATCGACATCAGCCGGTCGATCCGGGTGACGCCGAGCCAGTGCAATACGTCCGGCATGAGCTGCTGGAAGCGCGCATCCTGCACGCCGGCGACACATTCGGTGCGCTCGAAGTAGGTCGCGGCGGAATCGCCACCCTCCTGGCGCTTGCGGGCGTTGTAGACGAGGAACTTGGTGACCTCGCCAAGCGCCCTGCCCTCCTTGCGGTTGTAGACGATGAGGCCGACGCCACCGCTCTGGGCCTCCTTCACGCATTCCTCGATGCCGTGGGTGAGATAGGGCCGGCAGGTGCAGATGTCGGAGCCGAAGACATCCGAGCCGTTGCACTCGTCATGGACGCGGCAGGCGATGCGCGTCTTGCGGTCGGCCAAGCCGGAGACCTCGCCCATGACATAGGCGGTGATCGAGCCGATCGGCGGCAGGAAGACCTTGAGGTCAGGCCGCGTCACCAGCTCGGGATACATGCCGCCGGTCTGCTCGAAGAGCGTGCGGCGCAGTTCGTTCTCGGTGGTGCCGAAGCGCTCGGCGATGCCCGGCAGATACCAGACCGGGTCGACCGCGATCTTGGTGACGGAGATGTCGCCGGTGGAATGCAGGATATGCCCGTCGGCGGCAAGGCGATGCGCGCCCATGGCCGCGAGTATCTCGGGAAGGTTGAGCCTCGCCTTGGTGATTGCGATGGAAGGGCGGATATCGATGCCCTCGCCGATCAGCTTGCCGAAATCCTGCGCCACCGTGTGGCCGTAAGGATCGAGCGAGACGATCTTCTTCGGATCGGCCCATTGCGGCTGCGGCGCGATCTCGGCGGTGGGATAGGTGTTGGTCAGGTCGGGACGCTGCGAGGGGTTCATCGCGCGGGCCGAGATCGCGAGCGCGCGATAGACCGAATAGGAGCCGCCATGGGCGCCGATGACGTTGCGGTCGGCCGGGTTTGTGGTCGAGGCGATGATCGGGCCGCGCTCGGCGGCGGTCGGGGCGCCCCATCGGATCGGGAAGCGAACGGCGGCGCTGCCGGGCTCGGGATGGGAGGTCAGCCTGATATGGCCGGTGCGGTTCGGCGCGTTCATCGCAGGTCTCGCCCTGAAACAGGAAAGGGCCCCAGACGGGAACGTCCGGGGCCCTCTGGACCTTGCGAAGTGTGAACCAGCGCAGGCGCGCCGTCAATCGCCTTAGAAAACAGCGAGATAGCGCAGCAGCGAGATGATGCCGATCACGATGACGATGATCTGCACGACGTTCTTGATCTGCCCGTCGAGCGGCAGCATGCGCACGAGATAGAGCACGAGGCCGATCACGAGAACGGTGATCAGAAGCGAAATCAGAATGGACATGCGTGAAGCCCTTTATCTCGGCCGATAGCCGGCCCCCCGGAGCCCTGCCGCGACGTATTCGCAGCATGTCAGCCCCGCCGACAGAACGTCGCAGGGTGGGAATAGGTTCCGGTTCGAGCTTTTGCCGGCGAAGTGGGTGTGCTTGGCGGGGAGCTCCATCGTCATGGTCGGGCTTGTCCCGACCATCCACGTCTTCGGCGGTCGAAGGTCGCGGTCAAGACGTGGATGCCCGCACAAGGGCGAGCTTGGCGTCGAGGGCGTCATTCTCGGGCGAAGCGAAGCGCAGACCCGAGAATCTCAGGACGAGAAGGCACTGGTTTCCGAGATGCTCGGGTCAAGCCCGAGCATGACGGCGGTGTGTCAGCCCGCGATGCGGTCGAAATCCGCGACCGAGCGCGTCGCCTGACGAAGCTGGTTCAGCAGCTTCAGGCGGTTGGCGCGCTGGGCCGGATCGGGATCGTTGACCGTGACCTTGTCGAAGAAGGCATCGACCGCCGGGCGCAGCTCCGCCAGCGCGGCCATGGCGCCTTCGTAATCCTCGGCGGCGACGGCGGCCTCGGCCTTCGGAGTGGCCTGCGCCAGCGCGACGGCGAGCGCCTTCTCCTCGATCAGCCCGGCATCGGCGATGAGGTGCAGGTCCGGAGCGTCGGCGAAGGCGCCCTCCCCGTCCTTCTTCTCCTCGGCCTTGAGGATATTGGCGGCGCGCTTGTAGCCGGCGAGCAGGTTCTTGCCGTCCTCTGTGTCGAGGAAGCGGCCGAGCGCATCAGCTGTTCGAATGATGATCGAAATCACCCTGACATTCGCCATGCCAGGCATCATGGCCTCGCGTCGAATACCTTGCTGTGACACTGCATCAACAACGTCATGCGGGATGCCTCGATCACGAAGCATGACCTTCAAACGCTCGACGATGAAGTCGATGAGATCAAAAGCAGCAACAGGCCCGTCGACGGACGGCCATCTGTCGAACGAGCGGATCAAGATCAGCTCAAGCTGAAGGCGATTCAGATTATTCTCGTCGCAAATTCGGCAAACACCCAGCGCCGCCCGTCGCAGCGCATAGGGGTCCTTACTCCCCGTGGGTTTCTCGTCGATGGCCCAGAACCCGACGAGCGTATCGAGCTTGTCGGCCAGCGCCACCGCGACCGAAACCGGATCGGTCGGTACGCGGTCCGAGGGACCGAGCGGCTTGTAGTGCTCCTCCACCGCGGCGGCGACCGAGGCGTCCTCGCCCTGCAGCTCGGCGTATTTACGGCCCATCAGGCCCTGCAGTTCCGGGAACTCGCCGACCATCTCGGTCGGCAAATCGGCCTTGGCGAGCTTGGCGGCGCGCTCGGCCTTTTCCGGATCGGCGCCGACGATCGGGGCCAGTTCCTTCGCCAGCGCGGCGATGCGCTGGACGCGCTCGCCTTGCGTGCCGAGCTTCGCGTGGAAGACGACGCCGAGCTTGTCGAGCTTGGCCATGCGCTGGTCGAGCGGCTTGGCGAGATCGAGCCCGAGCTTCTCGGCGCTGGCCGTGAGCGTATCGAGGTCCGGCAGCGAGCCGCGATCGGTCTGCCAAAAATAGGCGGCGTCGGAGAGGCGGGCGCGCACGACGCGGCCGTTGCCGGCGGTGATCGCCGTGCCGCCGTCGCTGGCGAGGAGGTTCGAGACCAGGATGAAGCGATTGGCGAGCGCGCCCGTCGCGGGATCGCGCAGCACGAAGCATTTCTGGTTGGCGCGGATGGTGGCGCGGATCGCCTCGCCGGGGATGTCGAGGAAGCGCTCCTCGAATTCGCCCATCAGCACGACCGGCCATTCGACGAGGCCGGCAACCTCCTCCAGCAGCCCCTCATCCTCGACGAGATCGAGCCCCTGCGCGAAGGCGAGGTTGCGGGCGTCGGTGAGGATGATCTCCTTGCGCCGGTCGGCATCGAGCACGACCTTGGCCTTCTCCAGCGAGGTCACGTAGTCGTCGAGGCGCTTCACCGTGATCGGGCCGGGCGCATGGAAGCGGTGGCCATAGGTGACGTTGCCGGAGACGATGCCGTCGACCTCGAAGGGCACGATCTCGGTGTCCTCGGTCTCCGCGCCGAAGGTGCAGAGGATCGAATGCAGCGGGCGCACCCAGCGCAGGCTGGCGCCGGCAGCGGAAGCCTTGCCCCAACGCATCGACTTCGGCCAGGGGAAGGACCGGATCACGGCCGGGACGATCTCGGCGATGGCGGCGACAGTTTCCTGGCCGGGCTTCTCGATGATGGCGACGTAGCTATCGCCCTTCTTCGGATCGCTGACGATGGTCGCCTGATCGAGCGAATTCAGCCCGGCAGCCTTGAGGAAGCCCTGCACGGCAGCCTCGGGCGCGCCGACGCGCGGGCCCTTGCGCTCCTCGCGGACATCGCGGCCGCGCACCGGCAGCCCGGCGACGTGCAGCGCCAGCCGGCGCGGCGTGACGAAGGCCTTGGCGCCCTCATAGACGAGGCCGCGCTCGACGAGCGCATCGGTGACGAGCTTCTTCAGATCCTCGCCCGCCTTGCGCTGCATGCGCGCGGGGATTTCCTCGGAGAAGAGTTCGAGCAGGAGATCGGGCATCAGATGGCTCCGCCGCCGGCGGTCTTCAGCCAGGCTGCACCGCAGGCCTTGGCGAGCTCACGCACGCGCAGGATATAGCTCTGGCGCTCGGTGACCGAGATCACGCCGCGCGCATCGAGCAGATTGAAGATGTGGCTCGCCTTGATGCACTGGTCATAGGCCGGCAGGGCGAGCTGGTGGCGAGGCTGGTTGGCGCCGGAGACGGGTTCGCCGGCGGCCAGCAACGCCTTGCATTCGGCTTCGGCGTCCGAGAAGTGGCGGAACAGCGTCTCGGTATTGGCGTGCTCGAAATTATGCCGCGAATATTCCTGCTCGGCCTGCAGGAAGACGTCGCCGTATGAAATCCGGTCCTCGCCGTCGAGGCCGTTGAAATTGAGGTCGTAGACGTTCTCGACGCCCTGGACATACATCGCCAGCCGCTCGAGCCCATAGGTCAGCTCGCCCGCGACCGGGGCGCATTCGACACCCGCGACCTGCTGGAAATAGGTGAACTGGCTGACCTCCATACCGTCGCACCAGCACTCCCAGCCGAGCCCCCATGCGCCGAGCGTCGGGCTTTCCCAATCGTCCTCGACGAAGCGGACATCATGCAGCGCGAGATCGACGCCGATGGCCTTGAGCGAGTCGAGATAGAGCTGCTGCAGGTCCGGCGGCGACGGCTTCAGGATGACCTGGAACTGGTAATAATGCTGGAGGCGGTTGGGGTTCTCGCCATAGCGGCCGTCCTTGGGGCGGCGCGAAGGCTGGACATAGGCCGCCTTCCAGGGCTTGGGCCCAAGCGCACGCAAAGTCGTCGCCGGGTGGAAGGTGCCGGCGCCGACCTCCATGTCGTAAGGCTGCAGCACGACGCAACCTCGCTCGGCCCAGAAGCGCTGCAGCGTCAGCAGCAGCGCCTGGAAAGAGCGCGTCGGGTCCATCGCCGGCGAGGAAACCGGGTTGGCAGGGTGCAAGTGCGGTGCTGGGGCGGACAAGTGCCGGCAACCTTCCGATAACAAAGGGATGGCGGGGTGCTTAGGGTTCGCGCCCGCCAGGGTCAAGCGCCCGGCCGGAACCGGACAGGTTTCGTTCATACCCGGTCTGATAACCACCGGGACAACCGCTGGGCTCGCGATGTTCGGGGCGAGCATTTGATGCCGGGCCGGCGGCTGGATAACGAAGGAGTTAAGCCCATGTTGACAACCCGCATCATTGCCGCCGCGTTCGGCGCAGCAACCTTGCTCGGTGCCGCCATGAGCAGCGCCCCGGCTTCCGCCGCGCCGATCTCGGCCGGCACGGCGCTGGCTTCCGGCGCTGAAACCGGCCTCGTGCAGCAGGCCTGGCATCGTGGCCGCCCGCATTACGGCCCGGGCCGCCCGCATGTCCGCCGCTGCTGGACCGAGACCCGCCGCGTCTGGAACGGCCGGCGCTGGATCGTGCGCTCGCACCGCGTCTGCCGCTGAGCCGGCGCCCTTCCCCAGATGAAGACAAGCTGAACGGCGCGGTTTCGCGCCGTTCAGGTGAAACGCCTAAGTTCCTTTGCAGGGACGACAAGTCGGCCATCGGCGAAGCCGGTGGCCAGCGATGGAGATCACGATGTTCCGTACAACGCTTCTCGCGGCTGCCGTGACGGCGGCGCTGGGCGGTATTGCCCTGACGGCTGCTCCCGCCTCGGCCGCGCCGGTCGCTGCCCCGGCCGGCCAGACCGCGCAGGCCGGCCAAGGCCTTATCGAACAGGCCCAGTACTACTACCGAGGCCCACGCCGCCATTACGGCCCGCGCCCCTATTATCGCCCGCGCTGCTTCTGGTCGGAACGCCGCGTGTGGAATGGCTGGCGCTGGGTCGTCCGCCCCGTACGGGTCTGCCGCTGAGGCCGACGCATTCCGGCCATGATCGGCCGCTCAATGAAGGCAAGCTGAACGGCGCGGTTTCGTTCCGTTCAGCTTCAAAGACCTAATTTCGTTTCCACGGACGGCGTTCATTTCGACGGCAGATACTGCCGGCGCCAACCTCATGGAGGATATCATGTTCCGGACGATGCTTTTCACCGTCGCGACGGCCGGCACGCTGGGCGTGGCCGCCCTGAGCGCCACCCCGGCCGCTGCCGCGCCCGTCGCCGCCGCGCCGCTGGTTGATACCGGCGGCATGGTGCAGCAAGCCCAGTATTATTACGGGCCGCGCCGCTATTACGGACCGCGCGGCTACTATGGGCCCCGCCGCTATTATGGTCCGCCGCGCTATTACGGGCCGCGCCCCTATTACGGCCCGCGCTTCTATGGTCCGCCGCCCCCGCCGCCGCCGTTCTACGGGCCGCGCTACTGGTAGGCCGCAAGGCGCGCGCGGCCGCGATGGACGGCCTCGCTCGCATCGGTAAAGCGGCCATCGGGGCCATTGATCACGAAAGCCGGCAGCACCTCTGCCGGCTTTCTGCTGTTCAGGACCGCCGTGACGATGACACGGATCGCCGGCCTCTCGGCCGAGCCGTGGACCGGCCGGATCGCGATGGCGCCGAAGCCGGTGCCGAGGCCGGCGAGCAGTTCCGGCAACGCCTCGGCCCGATGGATCATCGCAAGGAGCCCGCCGGGTTTCAGCGCGCGCCGGGCCGCACGGAGCCAGGGCTGAAGATCGCCTTCGGCGACATGGGCGGCCCTGCGATTGGGCGTCGGCGAGGCCCGCGTCCCCCCTGCGGGATAGAAGGGCGGATTGATCGCAACCGCGTCGAAGGAAGCTGCCTTCAGCCCCGCCGCCTCCAGTTCCACAGCAGGAGCCGTGATGTCGGCCGATATGACGCCGGCGCGGCCGGCCATGCCGTTCGTCTCGGCATTGTGCTTCGCCAGAGCCGCGAGATCGGGATCGCGCTCCAGCAACGTGACGCTCAATCCGGGCCTTGCGAGCGCTGCGGCCAGGCCGACCGTTCCGACGCCCGAACCGATATCAAGCAGCGTTCCGCCATCGAGATCGGGCAGCGCTGCCGCCAGGAGAATGGCATCCGTGCCGGCGCGATGGCCCTTGCGCGGCTGGCGCAGAACGAGACGGCCGTCGAGCAGCCGGTCCTCGACGATCTCGCCCAATGCCGAGGCAGCATCCGCCTCATTCATCACGCAGCTCGCCGCCATAGCCGGCCTCGACCAGCAGGGCCCGCGCCCGGCGCTTATCCGCCTCGCGCACGAGGAGGCGCCGGGGGAAGGCACCGATCATGCCTTCGAGCGCGCTGATGTGCTGGTCGGCGATGAGGCAGTCGAGCCCGGCGGAGTCCAGCAGGGCCTCGACGGCGCCGAGCAGGATGAGGTCGTTGGTGCGCATGAGTTCGTGCATCGCCCCATGGAACCCAAGCCGGCCGCTTCGCGCAAGGTGCGGCGTCCCGCCGGTTTGCGGGGGCTGGCGTCCCATGCGACGGTTGTGGCATGGCTGCAGGCGCGCCGTATCGGCGCGTGGATCTGATCCGGAGTGTTTCCAGTGGGCGTTGTCGTATCCCTCGAGGAACGGGAATCGAATCAGGCGAGCATCGAGCCGCTCGTCGCGCTGACGCGTGCCGACATGGAGCGGGTCAATGCCATGATCCTGTCACGCACCGGCTCTGACGTGACGATGATCCCGGAGGTCGCCAACCACCTCATCTCCTCCGGCGGCAAGCGGCTGCGGCCGATGCTGACGCTCGCCATGGCCAATCTCTGCGGCTATCAGGGCGAGGGTCAGGTCAAGCTCGCGGCTTCCGTCGAGTTCATGCACACGGCGACGCTGCTGCATGACGACGTCGTCGACGAGAGCGACATGCGCCGCGGCAAGCTCGCGGCCCGCATGCTCTGGGGCAACGAAGCCAGCGTGCTGGTCGGGGACTTCCTGCTCGGCCAGGCCTTCAAGATGATGGTCGAGGTGGGCTCGCTCCGGGCGCTCGACATTCTCTCCACCGCCGCCGCCGTGATCGCCGAGGGCGAGGTCTTCCAGCTCTCCGTCGCCAAGAACACCGAGACGACCGAGGACGAATATCTCTCGGTCATCCGCGGCAAGACGGCGGAGCTCTTCGCCGCGGCCTGCGAGGTCGGGCCGGTGATCGCCAGTTCCTCCAAGGCCGATTCCGCCGCCTGCCGCAGCTACGGGCTCAATCTCGGCATCGCCTTCCAGCTCATCGACGACGCGCTCGACTATGGCGGCGTCGCGGCCAAGCTCGGCAAGAACACCGGCGACGATTTCCGCGAGGGCAAAATCACCCTGCCCGTCGTCCTCTCCTTCCGCCGCGGCGACGAGACGGAGCGCGCCTTCTGGAAGCGCACATTGCAGGACGGCGAGATCAGGGACGGCGATCTGGAAGAGGCGCAGGCGATCATGCGCCGGCACAAGGCGCTGGACGACACCATCGCCCGTGCCGAGCACTATGCGCGGATGGCCAAGGACGCGCTCGGCCTGTTCCCGGCCTCGCCGATGAAGCAGGCGCTCAACGCCGCCGTCGATTTCTGCGTGGCGCGGGCGCACTGAGGCAGAGCGTCATGCTCGGGCTCGACCCGAGCATCTGGTAACGCAGATGCTCCTGCTCCTCATTCTGTGAGCGATTCGCGGGTCTGCGCTGAGCGTCGCCCGAGAATGACGGCTGATTATCAGCTCAATAGCGTCGGCTTCACCCACCAATCCGGCCGATCGCGTTGCAGTACCTTCGCCGCAGCGGCGCTGGCGCGGCAATCATCGAACAGCGCAAAGCAGGTCGCGCCGGAGCCGGACATGCGGGCAAGCCGGCAATCCGGAATGCGCTCCAACCGCTCCAGAACCTCGCCGATCTCAGACGCAACGCGCTGAGCGGGCACGGTGAGATCGTTTCCGGAACGGGTGAGATTCGCGAGAAGCTCCGCCGCCGAGACCGTGCCATAGCCGAGCTTGTCATCGGGGCCGCCCAGCCGCTGGCCATGCGCCAGTCCAAGCGCCCGGAAGACCGCAACCGTTTCGACTGCCACGCCCGGATTGACCAGCAGCGCAAAGAGCCGCGGCAAGCGCAGCGCCGGGCCGAGCCGCTCGCCGATACCGGCCATCAGCCGCGCCCGCGAATCGAGGCAGACCGGCACATCGGCACCGACCTGCGCGGCGACATCGTGCAGAATCGGATCGGACATGGCGATGCCGTTCAGGCGCGCGAGCAGCCGCAAAGCCGCAGCCGCGTCAGCCGAGCCGCCGCCGATCCCGGAGGCGACAGGCAATCGCTTGACGAGGTGGAGGCGCCCGAAGCGCAGGCCGGGGCGGGCGGCCTCCAGCGCGCGGGCGGCGCGCAGGACGAGATTGCCGTCATCGACCGCCAGCCCCGTAGCGCGGGGACCGGCAATCGACAGGGAGAGCGGTCCATCGGGATCGAGCGTCAGCTCGTCGCCGATTCCGGCGAAGGCGACGAGGCTTTCGAGCTCGTGATAGCCGTCGTCGCGCCGACCAAGAACCCGCAGGTCAAGATTGACCTTGGCGCGCGCACGCGTCGTCAGCGGTAGAGCCACGGCCGATCCCGGCTGAAGCATTTTCGAGCGAAGTGGATACCGGTTCGCGTGAAGAAAATGCGATAAATCAAGGGGCTAGAGAATTTCTGCGCTTCGGAGCAACGCGAAAACTCTCTAGAGGCGCCTATGACGCGGGAGGCGTCAGCCGCCGTCCTTCTTGGCGTCGTCCGTGACATTGGCCGAGGGATCCTCCAGCCCGCGCTCGATCTTGCGCTGGATCTTCTCCAGATCCTCGGGCTCCGGCTTGAGGTCGCGGGCGTGGTTCCACTGGAACTTCGCCTCGAGCTGGCGGCCGGTGCGCCAATAGACGTCACCGAGGTGGTCGTTGATGACCGGGTCGGAGGGGCGCAGCTCGGCGGCGCGCTCGATCTCGCGTGAGGCATCCTCGTAGCGGCCGAGGCGGTAATAGGCCCAGCCCAGCGAATCGATGATGTAGCCGTCGCGCGGCCGCAGCTCGACGGCACGGCGCAGCATGTCGAGCGCCTCGTCGAGCTTGAGATGCTTGTCGACCAGCGAATATCCGAGATAATTCAGCACCAGAGCGCGCTCGCGCCCGAGCGGATCGGGCAGGAGTTCGAGCGCCTTGCGCAGATCGGCCTCGGCTTCCGGCCAGCGGTTGATGCGCTCGCGCGCGATGCCGCGGAAATAATACAGGTCCCAGTTGGCGCGGCCCGGCGAGGCGATCTTGTTGATGGCCTTGTCGTAGGCCGCCGCCGCCTCGGCAAACTGCTTGCGCGAGCGATAGATATTGCCGAGCGCGGAGAGCGCGTCGACATCATCGGGGCGCTCGGCGATGACCTTCTCCAGATGCTTCACCGCCTCTTCCGGCTTGCCGAGATTCTCCAGCGCGAGGCCGGCCTGGATCTCGGCATTGGAACGCAGCGGCGAGGAAGCCGGCATCCTGTCGTAGACCGCGACCGCGTCCTCCGGCTGGCGGGCGCGCTCGAGGATGTCGCCCAGCGTCAGGATGGCGAGGTCGTGGCCGGGGTCGAGATAGATCGCCATGCGCAGATAGAGCAGCGCAGCGGCTTCGTCGCCCTGGCGATTGCCGGCGCTGGCGAGCCCGTAGAGCACCTCGGCGGCACCCTGCTGCGCCGTCTGGATCTGGCGCGAGGGGGCCTCCTTCTTCGCCACCAGCGACATGCCCTCGCGGATGATCGGGTGGTTGGGCAGCAAGCGGTCGAAATCGGCGTAGGTCGCCGCAGCCCCGGCATAATCGCCGCCGCGGGCCTGGAAGCGCGCCCAGAGATCTACCAGGCGCAGCGTCGTCTTTTCGGCGTCATAGGCCGATTTCAGCCGCTTCTCGGCCTCGGCCTTGCGGTTGGCGGCGTCGAGAATCAACCCGGCGTGATAGTCGCGGAAAAGATTGTAGGACGGCTCGCCCTTCAACCGCTCCAGCGTCTCGATGGCGCGCCTGGAATTGCCCGAACCGAGATAGGACCAGGCGGAAAGCAGCGTCGCGGTGATGTCGGCCGCCCGGCCGCGCCCGCCGCGCTGAAGGTGATTGCGCGCGGTCTGGTAGCTCTTCTGCTTGATCGAACGGATGCCAATGACGAGTTGCGCCAGGCCGTTGCTCGGATCCTGCTGGATCAGCTTGTCGGCGGCGCGGAAGGCGTCGGGCATGGCGCCGTCGGCCAGGAAAGCGACGAAAGCGCGCTCCAGCAGGTCGTTGTTCTGCGGATCGTCCCGCACGGCCTCACGCAGATAGACGGAGGCGGCGCCGAGATCGCGCGAGGCGCCTGCCACGATGGCGGCGAGGTAATTCCCTTCAAGGCTGTCGGCCGGCTCGAGCGAATCGGCCGAACGCGGCGCGGTCGCGCCTTGAGCGGCAGCAGCCACCGGCAGAACCATCAAAAACGACAAGGCAGCAGCCGTACCGGAGGCACGCAGCTTCTTCATAAATGTCACGACTGCCATTCTCCCTCGGTCCGCCGCCTCACTGTTCCGGGGCGCTTTTTCCAGCGGACCGTGATCGCTTCGCGTAGGCTGGCAAGATGGCGGTTTCCGGGCGGGCCGGCAAGCCGGGCTCCGAGCGAATGCGGCAGTCTCGTAGCGGCGGCGCAACAGTGCCCGAAAACCGGCTGACGGAGAGGAGGCCGTGAGAAAACGCCAGTCATCAGGCAAGGTTATCAGCTCCATATTTCGTTGGTCCCCAGATCACGCAGCTTCTCTGTTGGGATCGTTCCAATGGAAAAGATTGTTCCGAGTTTCGCGGCTGCCGCTCTTCTCGCCGGTTTCGCCGCCCGCTGCACCAAGGACGAGCCGAAGCCGGCTCCGTCCGTCGTGCGCAAGGGCTGATCAGCCTCGCAAAAACAAAGGGCGCGCCTGCCGGCGCGCCCTTTTTCATGACGTGTTGCAAGCGCGCCGGCGCAGGCCGATCACATATTCGCGTAGCCAGGTCCGCCGCCGCCTTCCGGCACCGTCCAGGTGATGTTCTGGGCGGGGTCCTTGATGTCGCAGGTCTTGCAGTGGACGCAGTTCTGCGCGTTGATCACGAAGCGCGGGTTGGTCTTCGCCTCGGCATCGTCATAGACCACCTCGTAGACCCCCGCCGGGCAGTAGAGCCGGGCCGGCTCGCCATAAACAGGCAGGTTCTTCGCGATCGGGATCGACGGGTCCGTCAGCTTCAGATGCGCCGGCTGGTCTTCCTCGTGGTTGGTCGAGGAGAGGAAGACCGAGGACAGCTTGTCGAAAGAAATCTTGCCGTCGGGCTTCGGGTAGGTGATCGGCGTGACCTCGGCGAGCGGCTTCAGCGTCGCGAAATCCGGCTTGCCGTGCTTGAGAGTGCCGAAGGGCGACCAGCCGAAGAGCTGGTTCAGCCACATGTCGATGCCGCCAAGGCCGATGCCGATCAGCGTGCCGAACTTCGACCAGAGCGGCTTGACGTTGCGGACCAGCTTGAGGTCCTTGCCGATCGCGCTGTCGCGCCAGCTATCCTCGATCTCGACGACCTCGTCATGGCTGCGCCCCGCCTGCAATGCGGGCACCAGCTTTTCCGCCGCCAGCATGCCGGACAGGATGGCGTTGTGGCTGCCCTTGATGCGGGGAACGTTGACGAAGCCGGCCGCGCAGCCGATCAGCGCGCCGCCCGGGAATGTCAGCTTGGGCACCGACTGATAGCCGCCCTCGGTGATGGCGCGTGAGCCATAGGAGATGCGCTTGGCGCCTTCGAAAGTGTCGCGGATCAGCGGATGCGTCTTGAAGCGCTGGAACTCGTCGAAGGGCGAGAGCGTCGGGTTCTGATAGTTCAGATGCACGACGAAGCCGACGGTGACGAGATTGTCGTCGAAATGGTAGAGGAAGGAGCCGCCGCCCGTGCTGTTGTCGAGCGGCCAGCCGAAGGAATGCTGGACGCGGCCCTTGTGGAATTTCTCCGGCTTGACCTGCCAGAGCTCCTTCAGGCCGATGCCGTATTTTTGCGGCTCGCGCCCCTCATCGAGAGCGAACTTCCGGATGGCGATCTTGGAGAGCGAGCCACGTGCGCCCTCGCCCAGAAGCGTGTAGCGGCCGCGCAGCTCCATGCCGCGGGTGAAGCGCTCGGAGACCGTGCCGTCCTTGGCGATGCCCATATCGCCAGTGGCGATGCCGGCGATCGAGCCGTCATCGTTGTAGAGCAGCTCCGCAGCGGCGAAGCCGGGATAGATCTCGACGCCCAGCGCCTCGGCGCGCGCCGCCAGGAACTTCGCCACCAGCCCGAGCGAGCCGACGAAATTGCCGTGGTTGTTCATCAGCTTGGGCATACCGAAATTCGGCAGGCGGATGCCGTTCGGCTCTGTGAGGAAATAGAAGATGTCCTCCTTGACCTCCGTGGTCAGCGGACGCTCCGGATCATCGCGCCAATCGGGCACGAGACGATCCAGGCCGATCGGGTCGATTACCGCGCCGGAGAGAATGTGGGCGCCGACCTCGGCCCCCTTCTCGACCACGACGACGGTGATGTTCTCGTCGAGCTGCTTCAAACGGATCGCGGCAGCCAAACCCGCAGGACCGGCGCCGACGATGACGACGTCATAGTCCATGCTCTCGCGCGGTTCGCTCTGCGCTTCCTTCAGATCCATCCTGCCCTCCGCCTTCATCCGCGCCGCGCAATTGTTTATATATGAACTATCCCGCCGACTCGTTCAACGTTCGGCTTCCGTCCAGTCTGGAACCCCTCTATCCAAGTGCCCGTTCCATTTTGCAACTGCGTTGGCTCGCGAAGCGGCTTTGCAGGGTATAGGATGCGCTCATGAGCCTGTCCGATGCAGCCGGCCCCGACGAGCCAAACCCTTACGAGCTTCTGAGCTGGTACGCCGAGATGGGCGTGACGGAAGCGCTCGACGAAACACCGCGCAATCATTTCGCCGAGCCGTCGCCCGCTGACCGGCCCGCAGGACAACTGCGTTCGCTGCCGGGCCGCCCGGCCGCAGCGCCACGGCCGATCGCAGCCGCCGCCACGGCGCCCGAAGATGCCGCGGTCAGCGCGCGGGCGCTTGCCCGCGAAGCGCGCACGCTCGAGGAACTGAAAGAGGCGCTGGCCAAGTTCGAGGGCTGTGCTCTGAAGGCCACCGCCAAGAACCTCGTCTTCGCCGACGGCAATCCGGAGGGACGGGTGATGATGGTCGGCGAAGCGCCCGGCGCCGACGAGGATCGGCTCGGCCTGCCCTTCGTCGGGCGGTCCGGGCAATTGCTCGACCGGATGCTGGCGGCGATCGGCCTCAGTCGCAAGAAAGACGTCTACATCGCCAACATGCTGCCCTGGCGGCCGCCCGGCAACCGCACGCCGACGCCGCAGGAGGTCGCGATCTGCCTGCCCTTCATCCAGCGCCAGATCGAGCTTGCCGACCCCGATATCCTCGTCTGCGTCGGCGGGCCCTCGGCGCAGGGGCTACTCGGCTTCAGCGGCATCCTGCGCTCGCGCGGACAATGGGTCGAGTACGATACCGGCTCGCGGCGCATCCGCGCCCTCGCGACGCTGCACCCGGCCTATCTGCTGCGCCAGCCATTGCAGAAGCGGCTCGCCTGGCGGGATTTGCGCGCGCTCAAAACCGCGCTCGATGGGAAGAATTGACGCAGCGGCGTTGCGGACCGGAGCCAAGCAGGGCAAGCTCGAATTAGATCATATCCAGAAGCGCCCCAGCGGGCGAAACCCGGCGCCTTCATGGCGCTGCCGGATGGAGTTCTGCAATGGTCATCGACGCCTTCTTGCTTTCAAGGTTGCAGTTCGCCTTCACCGTCTCCTTCCACATCGTCTTTCCAGCGTTCACCATCGGGCTTTCCGCCTATATCGCCACGCTGCTCGGCCTGTGGCTCAAGACCGGCGATCCTAAATTCCACCTGCTCGCCCGCTTCTGGACCAAGATCTTCGCCGTCTCCTTCGCCATGGGCGTGGTTTCCGGCATCGTGCTGTCCTATCAGTTCGGCACCAACTGGAGCCGGTTCTCGACGGCGGTCGGCAACGTCATCGGGCCGCTGATCGGCTACGAGGTGYTCTCGGCCTTCTTCCTGGAGGCGTCCTTCCTCGGCGTGCTGCTGTTCGGCTGGAAGCGCGTGCCGCCCTGGCTGCATTTCACCTCGGCGATCATCGTCGCGGGCGGCACGGCGCTCTCCGGCTTCTGGATTCTCTCGGCCAATAGCTGGATGCAGCATCCCACCGGGCATGAGGTGCGCGATGGGATCGCCTACCCGGTCGACTGGATGAAGATCGTCTTCAACCCGACCTTCCCGCTACGCTTCGCCCATATGATGACGGCAGCCTATCTGACGACCGCCTTCGTCGTGCTGGCGACCGGCGCGCGGCATCTGCTCATCGGACATCGCACCGAATCGGCCAAGACGATGGTGCGGATGGCGATCCTGATGATCGCACTGACGGCGCCGCTGCAGGCGGTGATCGGCGATTTCCACGGTCGCGACACGGCGACCTATCAGCCGGCCAAGCTCGCCGCGATCGAGGCGCACTGGGATTCGTCGAAGCCCGGCGCCCTCGTGCTCTTCGCCTGGCCCGACGAGAAGGCCGAGCTCAACCGATTCGAGATCTCGATCCCGGGCGTCGCCAGCCTGGTGACCCATGGCAGCATGAACGCGCTCTTCCCGAGCCTGAAGGACTTCGCGCCACAGGATCGGCCGCCCGTCCTGATCCCGTTCTTCGCCTTCCGGGCGATGGTGGGGATCGGCGTGCTGATGATCCTGTTCGGCTGGACCGGCGCCTGGCTCTGGCGCAAGGGCACAGTATTCGAATCGCGGCGCTGGCTCTGGGTCGCCCAATATTCCTGGCCGGCGGGCTTCGTCGCCATTCTCTCAGGCTGGTTCGTCACCGAGGTCGGCCGCCAGCCCTGGCTGGCGACGGGCATCATCCGCTCGGCCGACGCCGTCTCCCCGGTCACGACCCTGCAGGTCGCGATCTCGCTCTTCCTGTTCGTCTGCGTCTATTCGGTGGTGTTCACGGCCGGCATCCTGCTGATCAACCGCCTGATCGCCAAGGGACCGGACGAGATCACCGGGGAGGAGCCACCGGAGCAGCCATCGAAGCGCCCGCTCAAGGCGGTGCAGGGCGAGGCCGCCACGATCTTCGGCGACGGCCGGCCCGGCGACGACAAGATCCAGCCGGCGATCTGAGGAGCCACGACGATGGAATGGTATCTTCCGATCATCTGGGCCGTGCTGATCGGCACCGCCGTGATGCTCTATGTCGTGCTCGACGGCTTCGACCTCGGCATCGCCATCCTGTTCCCGACGACCAAGGACGAGGGCGAGCGCGACCAGATGATGAACTCGGTCGCCCCGTTCTGGGACGGCAACGAGACCTGGCTTGTGCTGGGCGGCGGCGGCCTCTGGGTCGCCTTCCCGCAGGCCTACGCCATCATCATGCCCGCCTTCTACATCCCGATCACGCTGATGCTGCTGGCGCTGATCTTCCGCGGCGTCGCCTTCGAATTCCGCTGGGTCGCCAAGCCGCATCACCAGCGCTGGGATCTGGCCTTCTGGCTCGGCTCGACGGTGGCCGCGTTCTCGCAGGGCCTTGTGCTCGGCGGGCTGATCCAGGGCGTCACCGTCGCGAAGGGCCAGTTTGCCGGCGGACCGCTCGACTGGCTGACGCCCTTCACGGTGATGTGCGGGGCCGGCGTGGTCGTCGGCTATGCGCTGCTCGGCGCGACCTGGCTGCTCTACAAGACCGACGGCCCGGTCGCCGAACGGGCCCGGCGTCAGGCGAAGACGCTGCTGCTGGGGCTACTGGCCTTCGCGGTGCTGGTCTCGCTCTGGACGCCCTATGCGCATCCGCGCATCGCCGAGCGCTGGTTCACGCCAGCCAATCTCGTCTGGCTGTGGCCCTTCCCCGTGCTGACGGCGCTGTGCGGTTACCTCGCCTGGCGGCGGCTCCATGGCGCGCATGAGTTCACGCCCTTCGCGCTGACGATCGCGATCTTCCTGCTCTGCTTCCTCGGGCTCTCGATCTCGAACTTCCCCTATCTGGTGCCGCCGAACGTGACGATCTGGGATGCGGCCGCAGCGCCCTCCTCCCATATCTTCGTGCTGATCGGCGTCGCGTTCCTGCTGCCGATGATCCTGTTCTACACGGCCTTCGTGTACTGGACCTTCCGCGGCAAGGTGCGGGCCGACAGCGGCTATCATTGAGCCGACAGGCCGCAGTCAGCCTATATTCAGCCGCCGCCTGCAAAGACGGCTTGAGTTCCCCGCCTCACTTGGCGAGATTGCGGGGAGCTTTCTCGGGGACCGGTCCATGCAGTGGGAAGATTACCGCCAGTCCGAGAATCTCGAGGACAGGCGCGGCAGCGGTGGCGGCGGCGGGTTCGCCGGCATGCCCGGCGGCCGCGGCGGCATCGGCATCGGCACGATGGTGGTGCTCGGCCTGCTCGGCTGGGCGCTCGGCATCGATCCGCGCCTGCTGATCGGTGGCGCCGAGATGATCGGCGGCATCGGCGGGCGTGAGCAGACGCAGGAGACCCGACGCTCGTCCGGCCCGCCGCAGGACCAGATGGGCCGCTTCGTCTCGGCCGTGCTGGCGCAGAACGAGGATGTCTGGACGAAGATCCTGCCGCAGCAGGCCAATACCCGCTATCAGGCGCCGCGGCTCGTCCTGTTCTCCGGTATCGACCGCTCCGGCTGCGGCACGGCACAATCGGCGATGGGTCCGTTCTATTGTCCGCAGGACCGCAAGGTCTATCTCGACACCTCCTTCTTCCAGGAGATGCAGCGCAAGCTCGGCGGCGGCGGCGACTTCGCCTATGCCTATGTGATCGGCCACGAGGTCGGCCACCACATCCAGAACCTGCTCGGCATCCTGCCCAAGGCCAACCAGCTGCGCGAGCGCTCGTCCGAGCGCGATGCCAACGCCATCTCGGTGCGCGTCGAATTGCAGGCCGACTGCTTTGCCGGCGTCTGGGCGCACAACGTCCAGGCCATGGGCCGGCTCGACCAGGGCGACATCGAGGAGGCGATCCGCACCGCTTCCGCGATCGGCGACGACAAACTGCAGAAAGCGGCGCAGGGCACGGTGGTGCCGGATTCCTTCACCCACGGCTCCTCGGCACAGCGCACGAAGTGGTTCAATACCGGCTTCCAGTCGGGCTCGATGCAGAGCTGCGACACGTTCCGCAATCAGGTGTAGCGGGGAACTCCGACACCGCCGGAGCGAGCATCGACACGCCGGCAGCCGCGACGACAGGTTTCGGCTGTTTTGCAATCTGGACGGGTGCGGAGGAACCTCTGCGCCCTCAGAACCGTTTGCCTCTCACGCAGATGGCGATTTTCGCCAGCAGGAGGGGCTCATGGACAGCATCATCTATCTCGTCGGCTTAGTCGTGGTCATCTTGGCCATCCTGTCGTTCCTCGGGCTTCGATAGGAGATCCCCATGTCCATGTCAGGAACAGACGTCGTCGTCGCCCCGGTGACCGTCAACAAGCAGACGCACTCTTACGTGCAATGGGGGCCGATCATCGGCGGCGCCGTCATCGCCACCGCCATCTCGACGATCATGACCGTATTCGGTTCGGCCATCGGCCTGTCGATGGTCTCCGCCGATTACGAAAGGAGTTCGAGCGCAACGGCGCTGGCGATCGCCGGCGCTCTCTGGGCGCTCTGGGTCACCGTCTCCTGCTGCATGGCAGGCGGCTATCTCGCCGGCCGCATGCGCCAGCCGACCTTCGATTCCACCAAGGACGAGCGGAAAGTGCGCGACGCCACCCATGGTCTGCTCGTCTGGGCCACCGGCGCGCTGCTGATCACCATCGTCGCGACATCGTCGCTGTTCGGGGCCGCGAAGACGGCAGCCAGCGGCGTCGCCTCCGCCGGCTCGGGAGCGGCATCGCTGATCTCCCAGAATGTCGATCCGCTCAGCATGGCGCTCGACAATTCCATGCGCGCCAGCGGCCAGCAGCCTGTAACGGCCGAGGAGCGTAACGAAGCCTCGCGAATCTTCGTCAATGCGCTCTCCAATGGAAAGATCGAGCCTGCCGATCGGGACTACCTCGCCGGCCGGCTCGCGGCGCGGGCCAGTATCGCCCAGCAGGATGCCCAGAAGCGCATCGATGACGCCTACGCCCGCTTGGCTCAGGCAAAGGAGACCGCGAAGCAGGCAGCCGAACGCGCCCGAAAGATCGCCGTCCTCTCCGCCTTCCTGACGGCGGCGGCCTTGCTTGTCGGCGCCGCGGCGGCGGCTTGGGCTGCCGGACTCGGCGGCGAGCATCGGGACGAAAACCTGCTGCTGGAGCAAGCCTGACCGGATAGGCGTCGCGTTCCGGCCGAGCCACCGGCTCCCAATCCTGAGGCCCCGCTTCGGCGGGGCCTTTGCATGCCAGGAACGCAAAAGACCTAGGGCGGCTCTTTAGCCGGCCCTTTCCCGCCGCACCGCCAGCCGCTTCGGTGCGCGAGCGAGGTGCCCGGACTGCGCCGCGCTTTTCGGAACGACGAGGCCCGCTCTCAGCCGGCGCCCACCGAAGGCCACTGCCGCACGCTCACGCAGCGAGGCTGCCGCCCCCTCCACCGGGATCAGTGCCGGCCGATTCGGGGCGAGCAGTAAATGGCGCTCGACGGTTTGCACCCAATGGGGCTGCGGGACGTCGCCGGCATCGAGCAGCAATATCCAGTCTCCGCGCGCTTCGGCCGCTCCACGCTGCCAGGCCTCGACCCCGCCGCGCAGATAATGCGCCCCGGTCCCGTCGGCGATGCGCTCGATATCGGCCGAGCCCGCGGCATCGACGATTACCGCATGGCCGAGAAAACCCTCGGCCACCGCCGGTATCAGCACGGCGAGCGTCGCGGCGAGTGCCTGTGGAGAACCGTCTGCCCGGATCACGGCTGTGAGCATGCCCAATGCTTATGATGCGGCGCAGCATGTCGCAATCCTGTCACTTGCCATTTGTTCTTGGTATGTTCACATTGGTGAGCGAGAACCGACGCCGATTCCCGGCTTTGGACGAGGTTCGACTGCCATGCGTCAGGCCAGACCCACCGAGAGGCCCTATCCGGCGGCCCAGCCGCTGAAGCGGCACGACCGGGAGCCGACGGTCTCCGCGCCTGTCGTCGCCCCGGCCGACCCGATGGCCTATGCCGGCCACCGCATCGATCCGGAGAGACGGCGCGGGCGCGGCGCCACGATCAATCCGGGCGGGCGCTACGAGGCCGAGCAGCGCGTCGCGGAGGACGATGGCTGGGGCTCGCTGGAAGAGCTGCCGCCGTTCACGACGGAGATCGCCTATGAGAAGGCGCGCAACATCATCACGCGCAACGACTCGCCCGACATCTCCTTCGACCGCTCGATCAATCCCTATCGCGGCTGCGAGCATGGTTGCGTCTACTGCTTCGCGCGACCGACCCATGCCTATCTCGGCCTGTCGCCCGGCCTCGATTTCGAGAGCAAGCTGACCGCCAAGCCCGATGCCGCGGCGCTGCTGGAGAAGGAACTCTCCTCCCCTTCCTACCAGCCGCGCACCATCGCAATCGGCACCAACACCGACGCCTATCAGCCGATCGAGAAGAAGCTGCGGATCATGCGTTCGATCCTGGAGGTGCTGGCGAAGTTCAATCATCCGGTCGGCATCGTGACGAAGTCGGCGCTGGTCCAGCGCGACATCGATATCCTCGCTCCGATGGCGGAGAAGGGGCTGGTCAAGGTCGCGCTCTCTGTGACGACGCTCGACCCCAAGGTCGCACGCGGCATGGAGCCCCGCGCCGCCTCGCCGCCCAAGCGGCTGGAGACGATCCGCAAGCTGTCGGAGGCCGGCATTCCGGTGACGGTGCTGGTCGCGCCGATCGTGCCGGCTATCAACGAGCATGAGATCGAGCGCATCCTCGACGCCGCCAAGGCGGCGGGCGCGCAGGAGGCCGGCTATGTGCTGCTCAGGCTGCCGCTCGAGGTGCGCGACATCGTGCAGGAATGGCTCCTGACGCATCACCCGGACAAGCTCCGGCATGTGATGTCGCTGATCCGCTCGACGCGCGGCGGCAAGGACTACGATTCGCAATGGGGCCAGCGCATGGTCGGCTCAGGCCCCTATGCCTGGATGATCGGCCGGCGCTTCGAGCTCGCGGCTGAGCGCAGCGGCTTCAACACGACGCGGCGGCGCCTGCGCACCGACCTGTTCGTCAAGCCCGAGAAGGAGAAGGCGCAGCTGAGTTTGTTTTGAGCGGGAGCGTTTGGAGAGTGAGGCGCCATCGTCCCGGGCGAACCGAAGCGTTGACCCGGGATGACCGTGGAGCGCACTCATGTCGCTCTGGCTCCCCAGGGACGGATGTTGCATAACCCGGCCATGCCCGCCGATTTCAGCCGAGAGACCCACGCCATCGCGACCGGCCGCTGGCCGCTTGCCGGCATTGACGAGGTCGGGCGCGGGCCGCTGGCCGGGCCTGTTGTGGCCGCCGCCGTGATCCTGGACCCTGCCCGCGTGCCGCATGGGCTCGACGATTCGAAGAAGCTGTCGGCGCCGGTCCGCGAGGAACTCTTCGGCGAGATCGTCGAGAGCGCGCTGGCCGTCGCGGTCGCCAGCGCCACCGCGATCGAGATCGATGCGCTGAACATCCGCCAGGCGACCTTGCTCGCGATGCGCCGGGCCGTAGCCGCGCTGCCGCTCGCGCCGCTGCATGTGCTGGTCGACGGCAACGACCCGCCGCAATTCGGCTGCGGCTGCGAGGCCATCATTCAAGGCGATGGGGCGGTGGCCTCCATCGCAGCGGCTTCGATCGTCGCCAAGGTGACACGCGACAGGATGATGGCGCGGCTCTCGCGGCGCTATCCGGCCTATGGCTTCGCCGGCCATGTCGGCTATGCGACGCCGCAGCACCGCAAGGCGATCGCCGAGCACGGCCCCTGCCCCGAGCACCGCTACTCCTTCGCCCCGGTGAAGGGCGTCTGGTCGCGCTAGAGACTGCCGTTACGGCAGGGCGAAGCGTTAATTCCCGTTAGGAAATTTCCTTTCAATGCCAATGGGCTAGGCAATTTCTGCAGCCCCAAAACGGGACGCATTTTTTTCAAAGCGGAAACCCGCCCTTTACCCTGTCCGGCCAATATCGCGCTTGTTGAAGTTGCGTAACGGTCTTGGCGTCATGGGTATCTCGCGTACCGGGACCGCCAGCGCTCCCGTCCGGATTCAAGTTTCGCGTACCGGACGGCCTGCGCTGGGGGCTCGGATGAAGGCCAAGAGCCTTCCCGAAACAATCGGCGTTCCATCGGAACTGCCGCTGGATCAGATTCTCGTCGGCGATTGCGTCGCGGCGATGAATGCGTTGCCACCGGCGAGCGTCGATCTCGTCTTCGCCGATCCACCCTATAACCTCCAGCTCGGCGGCGATCTGCGCCGGCCCGACGACAGCCTCGTCGACGCCGTCGACGACGACTGGGACAAGTTCGCCTCCTTCGCCGACTATGATGCGTTCACCCGCGCCTGGCTTGCCGCGGCGCGGCGCGTGCTGAAGCCGGACGGGGCGCTGTGGGTGATCGGCAGCTACCACAACATCTTTCGTGTCGGCGCGACGCTGCAGGATCTCGGCTTCTGGATGCTGAACGACATCGTCTGGCGCAAGGCCAATCCGATGCCGAATTTCCGCGGCCGGCGCTTCACCAACGCGCATGAGACGCTGATCTGGGCGGCGCGCGGCGAAAGCTCGAAATACACCTTCCATTACGAGGCGCTGAAGGGCGGTAACGACGACCTGCAGATGCGCTCGGACTGGTATCTGCCGCTCTGCACCGGCGAGGAGCGCCTGAAGGACGCTGGCGGAGCCAAAGTGCATCCGACGCAGAAGCCGGAGGCCCTGCTAGCCCGCGTACTGCTTTCGGCCAGCAATCCCGGCGACGTCGTGCTCGATCCCTTCTTCGGCACCGGCACGACGGGCGCCGTCGCCAAGGCGCTCGGCCGCCATTTCATCGGGCTCGAGCGCGATCCGGTCTATGCCAAGGCGGCGCGCGAGCGCATCGCCGCAGTGACGCCACTCGCGCCGGAGGCCTTCTCGACCGCTCCTTCGAAGCGCAGCGAGCCGCGCGTGCCGTTCCTCAGCCTGGTCGAGGCCGGGTTGGTGAAGGCGGGCGAGACCGTCCATGACGAGAAGCGCCGCCACAAGGCCGTGATCCGGGCCGACGGCACGCTGATCCTCGGCCCCGCGGTGGGCTCGATCCACAAGGTCGGCGCTCTCGCTCAGGGGCTGCCCGCCTGCAATGGCTGGACCTTCTGGCATGTCGAGCGCGGCGGCAATCTGACCGTGCTCGACACGCTGCGCGGCGAGATCAGGGCGCAGATGGCGGCCGCCTGAACGGCGGGCCGCCCCGTATCCACCCGCCTGTCCTTCGTTCGGATGATGCCTGCGCCCCTTGGGCGCACTCACTCTGGGCGCAGGACATCTCCGGCGGATACGTCATGGCCACAATCCTGAAAAACGGTTCCCGCGGGCCTGAGGTCAAGAAGCTTCAGGAAGCGCTGAACGCCACGCTGAAGCCGCGGCCGCTGCTCGTACCCGATGGCCAGTTCGGCAACCTGACCCGCAGCGCGGTCCTCGCCTTCCAGCGCAAGAACTGGCTGGTCGAGGACGGCGAGGCCGGCCCGGCCACGCAATCCTGCCTCTATGACATCGAGGCCTTCGCGCCGATCCTGCACAAGGTCTCCTTCATCGCGCAGCCGACGAACACGACCTGCTGGGCGACGTCGACGGCGATGATGAAGAACTCGACCGTTCCGATCATCATCGCCAGGACGCCACCGGACATGATCGCCTCCGATGGCGGTCTGCTGAACTCCTCCGAAAGCGACCAGGCGATCGTGACCGGCCAGCGCTATGGCCGCATCCACGGGCTGCGCTGCAACGCGCCGATGTCCTGGTCGGTCGAGCTGCTGCGGCAGGCGCTGTCACGCGGGCCGCTGATGTTCGACATGCTCTGGCGCGTCAACGAATACACCGCCGGGCGCGGCAGCCCCGGCCATATGATCGTGGTGGTCGGCATGCGCGGGGACGGCAACCCCGACGGCACCGGCACGACGCTGCGCATCCACGATCCCTGGCCGCCGAACCGCGGCAAGATCTACTCCAAGGGCTATTTCAAATGGTCCGTCGACCTTCCGACGATGACCTACCGCGTCTTCGAGCGATAAAGCCCGGCACGCTCGACCACCTTGAGCATGAGGCTCGGCAGCGGCTCGCTCGCGATATCCGCCAGCGGCGTGAAGCGCATGCCGACGGGCGCCCGCGTCTGCTGCGGCACGCTGCCGGTGAACACGGTCAGTTCCAGCGGGAAATGCGTGAAGACATGGCGCACCGGCTCGGGCAGCCGGTTCCAGCGCAGCGGCAAGGGCGCATCCTGCGCGGCGCCGTCGAGCTCGTAATCGGCGCGCCATTCGCTGGTCGGCACCTCGGCCATGCCGCCGAGCAGCCCCTTGGCCGGGCGCGTACGCAATAGGATCGCGCCGTCGGCCCGCGCCAGCACGAAGGCGGCGCCATAGCGCGTCACCCCCGCCTTCTTGCGCGCCTTGCGCGGAAAGCTCTCCTGCGTGCCCGCCACCCGCGCCCGGCAGGGCTCGCGCCACGGGCAAAGGCCGCAGGCCGGATTGCGCGGCGTGCAGATGGTGGCGCCGAGATCCATCAGGGCCTGCGCGAAATCGCCCGGACGGCCATGCGGCAGCAGCGCCAGCACCCTCTCGCGGATCAGCGGACGCGCGCCCGGCAATTCGTCCTCGATCGCGAAAAGCCGCGTCATGACGCGCTCGACATTGCCGTCGACGGCCGCGGCAGGCCGGTCGAAGGCGATCGCGGCCACGGCGCCCGCCGTATAGGCGCCGATGCCGGGCAGCGAGCGCAGCCCGTCCTCCGTATCGGGGAAGCGGCCGCCATGGCTTTCCATCACAGCTTTGGCGCAGGCATGGAGATTGCGGGCGCGTGAGTAATAGCCGAGGCCGGCCCAGGCCTGCATGACCTCTTCGGATGGCGCGTCGGCAAGTGCCTTCACCGTCGGGAAGCGGGTCATGAAGCGCTCGTAATAGGGCTTCACCGCCGTGACCGTGGTCTGCTGCAGCATGATCTCGGAGGCCCAGACACGATAGGGATCGGGCCGCGCGCCTGCGATGGCGCGCCAGGGCAGCGCGCGGCGATGGCGATCGTACCAGGCGAGAAGGTCGGCCGCGCGGGGCATCGGAACGGGGGCGTCCATGCGTCCGGTTTAGCGCGAGGAGCCGCGGCTGTGGAAGGGCCGAACGGCAGCGGGGGCTCCAGATGCCAGCCAAGAGGTGAGCAGCAGCTTGGCGCCATGGAGCCAGGAGCGGACATGCCTGGGCAGCCCCGAACCGTTGTTTCAGAAAACCATACGCAGCAGGACGCCGGCCAAGGCTGCCATGGCCAAGGTTGGTATCATGCCCAACCGGAACCGCAGCATCGCGATCATCGCCGCAATGGACAACAGCGCGGCCCGCCAATCCACCGACGCAAAGACCGGCATATCAGGCGAGAGGCCGAGAAAGCTCACCGAGCGCACCTCTCGAAAAACGACGTGCAGCGCAAACCATAATGCGAGGTTCATTACCACGCCGACCACCGCGGCTGTGATCGCGGTCAGGGCCGCCGCGAGCGCCTTGTTGCCGCGCAATGCCTCGACATAGGGCGCCCCGAGGAAGATCCAGAAAAAGCAGGGCGCGAAGGTGACCCAGAGCGTCAGCAGCGCCCCGAGGCAACCGGCCAGCAGCGGATCGAACATACCCGGAGCGCGATAGGCTGCGAGGAAGCCGACGAACTGCAGCACCAGAATCAGCGGACCCGGCGTCGTCTCGGCGAGCCCGAGCCCGTCGACCATCTCCCCCGGCGCGAGCCACCCGAAACTCTCCACTGCGGCCTGCGCGACATAGGCCAGCACCGCATAGGCGCCGCCGAAGGTGACGACAGCCATCGTGCTGAAGAAGCCGCCGATATGCGTCCAGACGCTGGCCTGCCCGGTCAGCAACCAGAGCAGGGCGACGGGGCCGAGCCAGAGCGGAAGCCATATCGCGACCGTCTGGAGCGCCCTCGCGCCCGAAGGCGTGGCGTGCGCAAGTTCGCCGCGCTCGAACATCAGGTCGACCACGCCCTTGAATTCGGGCGCGCCGGCTTTGGCCGCGTGGCCACCGCCGACGAACGTCGCGGGGGCGTAACGGTTTCCGGCCCAACCGACGATGCCGGCGGCAAGAATGATGATCGGGAACGGGATCTTGAAAAGGTATATTCCGACGAAGGCTGCAATCGCGATCATGACCATCGCGCGGTTCTTCAAGGCGCGACGGCTGATGCGGAGGCAGGCCTCGATCACGACCGCAAGGACAGCCGCCTTGACGCCGAAGAAGACGGCATCGACCAGCGGCACCTGCCGGTAGAGCACGTAGAGCAGGCTCAACCCGAGCATCACCAGTGCGCCGGGAAGGATAAAGAGCAAGCCCGCGACGAGGCCGCCGATGGTCCGATGCATCAGCCAGCCGATATAGACAGCTAGTTGCTGCGCCTCCGGGCCCGGCAGGAGCATGCAGTAGTTCAGAGCGTGCAGAAAGCGCTGCTCGCCGATCCAGCGCCGATCCTCGACGAGTTCCTTGTGCATGAGGGCGATCTGCCCGGCTGGGCCGCCAAACGACAGGCAGCCGATCTTCGCCCAGACCCTGGTGGCCCCTGCGAAGGTCGGCGCCGATGGCGAGATGTGGGTGTCGTCCGAGGTCGAAGCGATCGTCATGGCGCCCTCCCTCAAGACTTCTTCGGGACGGACGGCCAGTTGTGGGTCTCCTCGGTTGCGTCCCGGCACCAGCGATAGAAGGCGTCGTAGAGCAACATGCCCGCGCCCAGCTGTTCGAGATCGTCCCGATACATCCGTGAGAGCCCGAGGGAAGCCGCCAGGAGGCCTGGCGCCTGGGGCGAGAGGTCCGGCCTCGCGGTGTCGGCCGCGCGCACGATCGTGGCGAGCTGATCGAGCGCTGGATTGGCCAGGCCGAACTCCTCGATCATGACGTCGAAGGTGCAGCGCTCGCTGCGATGGCTCCAGAACACGTCATCGATGTCGAACGGTGTCGCCCCGAAGCGGTCGGCAACATCAGGCACTTCGGCGGCCGTCACGAACAGGAACACGGCGTTGGGGTCGACGAAGCGCCGGATCAGCCATGGGCAGGCGATGCGGTCGACCTTCGGCCGGGAGCGCGTGACCCATAAGGTGCGCCCGGCGGTATCGCGCGCCGGCAGCTTGCCGGTCGCGACCAGGATGCCACCGGCATCTCGCCACGCCTCGAAGCCGCCCGCCAGGTTCTCGGCCTCGACGCCTTCGTGGCGCAACCATGCCGCGACGCCTTCGCTCAACTTCTGGCCGCGCTGGCAGACGACGGCGATGCGCTGGCCAAGATATTCACGCGCCCATTCGGCGACGTTCTTATGAGAGCGGTGAACCGCTCCGGGCAGGATTCGGGGATCGATGGCGACATCGTCGGGGATGCGGACATCGATGATCGTTGGCGCGTCAAGCGTTCCGACGAGACGCGAGAGCTGCTGTGGCGATATCTGGGTGAATGAAGACATGAGCGTCCATCCCGATGAACCGAGGATAATGGACGCGATCGTTGGGCTGACGCCTCACGGGGTCGTCGCGATAACCCCTCTACGCGCATCAAACCACGGAGATCGTCCCGCCGCAAGGATTCGCCTTGCACGCGGACCTGTCCAAGTTCCCGGTGGGGTCGAAAACCGAAGCACGTTCTCGCCTCCCGACGCATTCGGCTTGCCTTGCCACCGCTCGCTCGCGCAAACTGGGCCATGGCCGCAAAACCGCTCGCAGAGCTGATCGACAACTGCATCGCGCCCGCGCTCGCCGCGCAGGGTTTCGCGGGGCGCGCCATCGTCTCGCTCTGGCCGGAGATCGTCGGCGAGCGGCTGGCGGCGCGCTCGCGCCCGCTCAAGATCGACTGGCCGCGCCGCCGCCCCGCCCCGGGCGAGGCGACCGAGCCGGCGACGATGGTCGTGCGCGTCGAGGGCGCCTTCGCGCTGGAGATGCAGCAGCTCGGCCCATTGGTCGTCGAACGGGTGAACACCCATCTCGGCTGGCGCGCTGTCGGCAAGCTCGTGCTCAAGCAGGGGCCGGTTGCCCCGCCTGTCACAGCCAAGCCGGTGCCGAAGCTCGACGGGGAAGCTGCCGCACGCGTCGACGAGCAGGTCGCCTGCGTCGCCGACGAGGGGCTGCGCGAGGCATTGGCGCGGCTCGGCCGCGCCGTCGCCCTCAACGCGAAAACGCGAGGCCATGACACGGCTTCGTGAGCGAGGCGGTGCGCGGCGCGATGTGCTCTTGCCACAATCGCGATGGCCTCTATAGCTCCGCAACCGATTTGGACCTTCCGGGGAATTCTCACGATGACGAACAGGCGACAGCTCCTGACCGGCGCGGCCGGCATCGCCGCTGCCGCGCTCGCCGGCACGAACGCCGCGCGGGCCCAGACCAAGCTGCCCGACGCCGGCCCGCTGGGCGATGTCTGGCTCGGCCCGGCCGACGCCAAGGTCAGCATCGTCGAATACGCCTCGATGACCTGCTCGCACTGCGCGCATTTCCATGAGACGACGTGGCCGGAGCTGAAGAAGAAGTACATCGACACCGGCAAGGTGCGCTTCACGCTCCGCGAATTCCCGCTCGATCCGCTGGCGACGGCCGGCTTCATGCTCGCCCGCTGCAACGGCAACGACAAGTTCTTCCCGATGACGGACCTGCTGTTCGCGCAGCAGCGCAACTGGGCCTTCACCGAAAAGCCGGTCGACGCGCTGTCCGCGCTGGTGAAACAGGCCGGTTTCACACAGGAATCGTTCGAGGCCTGCTTGAAAAGGCAGGATATCTATGACGCCGTCACTGTCGTGAAGGATGGCGGGGCCAAGGCTGGCGTGGATTCGACGCCGACCTTTTTCATCAACGGGCAGAAGCGTTCCGGTGCGCTCTCGATCGCCGAGTTCGACAAGATCCTGGAGCCGCTCCTCGGACAGTGAGGGCGCGGTTTTCGCAGTCCCTTTTCTCGCCGTCATCCCGGCCAAGCCGCAAAGCGGCGCAGAGCCGGGATCGATGCCTGAACCCCAAACGGAAGCGTTCCGGCATGGATCCCGGGTCTCCCTTCGGTCGCCCGGGATGACGCTCGCGGGGAGAAGCGGCGAGGCGCAGCCGTGCATCTGACGCGCCTCAAGCTCGCCGGCTTCAAGACCTTCGTCGAGCCGACGGAATTCCTGATCGAGCCCGGCCTGACCGGCATCGTCGGGCCGAATGGCTGCGGCAAGTCCAATCTCGTCGAAGCCCTGCGCTGGGTGATGGGCGAAAGCTCGTTCAAGAACATGCGCGGCTCGGGGATGGACGACGTCATCTTCGGCGGCTCGGGCGAACGCCCGGCCCGCAACATGGCCGAAGTCTCGCTCACCCTCGACAACAGCGACCGCAAGGCGCCCGCCGCCTTCAACGAGGCGGAGGTGCTCGAAGTCACGCGCCGGATCGAGCGCGAGGAAGGCTCGACCTACCGCATCAACGGCAAGGAGGTGCGGGCGAAGGACGTGCAGCTGCTCTTCGCCGATGCTGCGACCGGCGCGCGCTCTCCGGCGCTCGTACGGCAAGGGCAGATCAGCGAGATCATCTCGGCCAAGCCGCAATCGCGCCGGCGCATCCTGGAGGACGCCGCGGGCATCGCCGGGCTGCACAGCCGCCGCCACGAGGCGGAACTCCGGCTGCGCGGCGCCGAGGACAATCTGACCCGGCTGGAGGATGTGCTCGGCGAGATCGACGGGCAGATCGAAGCCCTGCAGCGGCAGGCGCGGCAGGCCGGGCGCTATCGCAGCCTCGCCTCCGATATCCGCCGGGCCGAAGCAATCCTGGCGCTGATCGCCCTGCATGATGCGCGCACCCAGGAGGCGCAGGCCACGCGCGTGCTGGAGGAAGCGGTGCGCGGCGTCGCCGACCAGACCGGCATCCAGGCCGAAACCGCCAAGCGGCAGGCCATCGCCGCCCATGAGATGCCGGCGTTGCGCGAGGGCGAGGCCACGGCCGCCGCGGCGCTGGTCCGGCTGAAGCGCGGGCTCGACGAGCTCGAAGCCGAGAATCGCCGTGCCCGCCTGCGAGCGGAGGAACTCGGCCGCCGTCTCACGGAATTGCAGGCCGATCTCGCGCGTCAGGAAAGCGTCGGCCGCGATGCTGCGGAAAGCCTGTCCCGGCTCGGCGAGGAGGATGCAGCGCTTGCCCGCGAGGGCGATGGCGCCGGCTCCGGGGCGGAAGCCGCCACGGGAGAACAGCAGGAGGCGGAGGCTGCGCTTGCCGCAGCGGAGGCTGAACACGGCGCCGCACAGGCGGCCTTGTCCGATCTCGCCGCGCGGCGCGGTGCCCTGGAGCGTGCGGCGCGTGAGGCCCGCGAGCGCCAGGAGCGTGCAACTGGCGAGCGGGAGAAACTGCGACGCGAACTCGAAATCCTCGATTCCTCCGACGCGAAGACGATGCTCGACCGGCTGCGCGAGGCGCTGGCGGCGGCAGAGAAGACAGTGCAGAGCGCGGAAAGCGAAGTCGCCGCGGCGCGTTCGGCCGTCGCGGCGGCGCGCGAGCGCGAGGCCGCGCTGCGTGGCCCTCTCGCCGAGGCCGACCGCCGCGCCCAGCGTCTCGACACCGAGATCGGCACGCTACGCAAGCTGCTCGCCCCGGCAGTTGGTGATCGCTGGCCGGCGATCCTCGAATCGCTCAGCGTCGCGAAGGGCTATGAAGTCGCGCTCGGCGCGGCGCTCGGCGACGATCTCGATGCCTCGACCGAGGCCGCGGCCCCTGCCCATTGGGACGACACCGGCGCCGGATCCGACGATCCGGCACTGCCGGAAGGTGCGACGCCGCTGCTCGACCATGTCGGGGGACCGGCGGCCCTCGGGCGGCGGCTGGCGCAGATCGGCGTGATCGCGCGCGGCGACGGCGAAGGGATGCGGCATCATCTGAAGCAGGGCCAGATCCTGGTCTCGCGCGAGGGCGATCTCTGGCGCTGGGACGGCTTCACCAGCGCCGCAGACGCGCCCTCCCCGGCCGCACGGCGGCTGTCCGAGAAGAACCGGCTTGCCGATCTGGAGCGTGCGGCCCAAGCGGCGCGCGAAGCGGCGGATGCCGCCCGGCGGGCTCTGGAGGCCGTCAGCACCGAGGCGCGTAAGGCCGCGCAAGCAGAGACCGCCGCGATCGAGGCCGCGCGGCAGGCCCGCCGTGGCGTCGATCAGTCCCGCGAGCAACTGGCCGCCGCCGAGCGCAAGGCTGCCGAAACGCTGGTGAAGCGCTCGACGCTGGCCGAGGCGATCAAGCGTCTCGGCCAGGCCGTCTCCGAAGCGGTGTCGCAGATCGCGACGCATGAGGCGGGGCTCGCGGCGCTGCCTGCCCCCGCGGAACTGGAGAACATTCTGCTCAAGGCGCGCGTGCTGCTGGGCGAGAGCCGCGCTGCGGCCTCTGATGCGCGCGCCCGCGTCCAGACGCTGGCGCGCGAGGCCGAATTGCGGATGCGCCGCCGCGCCGCCATCGCCGCCGACATCAGGGCCTGGAATGAACGCGCAACGGCAAGCCTGCAGACCGCCGAAGAAACACGCCGCCGAATCGAAGCCGCAAGCACCGAGCAGAAGACGCTGCTGGAAGCACCCGACACCTTCCTGACAGAGCGGCGCCGACTCCTGGCGGAGATCGAGCAGGCCGAAGGCGCCCGCCGCGACGCCGCCGACAGGCTCGCCGCCGGCGAAACGGCGCTTGCGGACGCCGACCGGCAGGCCCGCATCGGGCTCGAAGGATTGTCCGGCTCGCGCGAGCGCCGCGCTTCGGCCGAGGCGCGGCTCGAAGCCGCCCGCCAGCGTGTCGGCGACATCACGCGGCAGATCGAGGACGGGCTGGAAACCGGGCTCGACGGGCTGCAGGAAATCGCCGGGATCAAGCCGGGCGACGCCCTGCCCGAGCCGGAGGCCGTCGAGCGGCGGCTCGCCAACCTGAAGGGCGAACGCGAGCGGCTCGGCGCCGTCAATCTGCGCGCCGAGGACGAACTCGCGGAGGTGAAGACGAAGCGCGAGGGGCTTTCCGGCGAGCGCGACGACCTGACCGAGGCGATCCGGCGATTGCGCCAGGCGATCGGGGCGCTCAATCGCGAGGGCCGCGAGCGGCTTCTGGCTGCCTTCGAGATCGTCAACGCGCATTTCCAGCGCCTCTTCGGCATCCTGTTCGGCGGCGGCGAGGCGGAGCTCAAGCTGGTCGATTCGGAAGATCCGCTGGATGCCGGGCTCGAAATCTTCGCCCGCCCGCCCGGCAAGAAGCCGCAGGTGATGACCCTTCTGTCGGGCGGCGAGCAGGCGTTGACCGCGACCGCGCTGATCTTCGCGGTGTTCCTGACCAATCCCTCGCCGATCTGCGTGCTCGACGAGGTCGACGCGCCGCTCGACGACGCCAATGTCGAGCGTTACTGCGACCTGCTCGCGGACATGGCGCGGAATACCGAGACGCGCTTCATCCTGATCACCCACAATCCGATCACCATGGCGCGGATGGAACGGCTCTTCGGCGTGACCATGGCCGAGCGCGGCGTCAGCCAGATGGTTTCTGTCGACCTCGCCACCGCCGAACGCATCCGCGAGGCCGTCTGAAGGCGGCGTTCCCTGCGCTGAAAAAATGCCACAATCTGCGCCGCATTGCGGCAAGAATGTCGCACCCAGCCCGAATTTCTAAATATTCCAATGCGTTAGGCGTTATCCACCTGCCTTGACAGCGCGGGGGGCTGTCAATAAAGGAGGCCGTGCTGACGACGGCTCGATGCGCGAGTTTGGTCGTGGTTATAGTGGTTTTTCGCGGGATCGCGGCGTAAACGCGATCAAGACGGAGGACCGAGACCATGCCCGAACCCGACCCAAACGCCTCAGACTCGGAGTTGCGCGCAAGACTGGGTTCCCTGAAGTCCGCAATCAAACGGGCGGAAGAGAACGATAAGCCGGGCGCGGGCCCGGCTGGAGAGGACAAGGCCCTTGCGGGTGCGATGTCCTCAGGCTTTCGCGCCGCGACGGATCTCGCAGGCGGCATCATCGCAGGCGCCCTGATCGGGTACCTCGGCGACCGGTGGCTGGGAACGTCTCCGTTCCTGCTGATCGCCTTCATGGTGATCGGAACCATCGCCGGCCTGAGATCCGTCTATCGGCTCGGTTCGCGTCCGACCTCCGGGTCGAATGGCGGTCCGAAGGCGAATTGATCGAAGGGCGGCCTGCGAAGGCCGCACCACAGGGAACGAGAGCATGGCGGCCGGCGGCGGAATCGATCCGATCCACCAATTCCACATCACTCCCATCGTGGAGCTGAAGCCGTTCGGCCTCAACCTGTCCTTCACCAACACCTCGCTGTGGATGGTGATCGTGCTCGCCGTCGTCTCGGTGATCATGATCTACGGCTCGAGCCAGCGTTCGGTCGTTCCCGGCCGGCTGCAGTCGCTCGCCGAGATGATCTACGAGTTCGTCGCCTCCACCCTCACGGGCGTGATGGGCCGTGAGGGCATGAAGTTTTTCCCCCTCGTGTTCTCGCTGTTCATGTTCGTGCTGGCCAGCAACATGCTGGGCATGATCCCCGGCTCGTTCACCGTCACCAGCCAGATCATCGTCACCGCCGCCTTCGCCGTGCTCGTCATCAGCGTGGTGCTGGTCTACGGCATCGTGAAGCATGGCAGCCATTTCTTCGGCCTGTTCGTGCCGTCGGGCGTGCCGGGCTGGCTCTTGCCCTTCATGGTGGTGATCGAGGTCGTCTCCTTCCTCTCGCGCCCGGTTTCGCTCAGCTTGCGCCTGTTCGGCAACATGTTGGCCGGCCATATCGCGCTCAAGGTCTTCGGCGGCTTCGTGGTCGTGCTGCTCGGCTCGGGCGCCGTGCTGAACTATGCCATCGCGCCGCTGCCGCTGCTGCTGGCCGTCGCGCTCACCGCGCTCGAGTTCCTCGTCGCCTTCCTGCAGGCCTACGTCTTCGCGATCCTGACCTGCGTGTATCTCAACGACGCGCTGCACCCCGGCCACTGAGCCCGTAGCAGCGCTCGCGAGAGTTCAACCCACCGTTTAGCCTTCCACACTGGAGAAACATCATGGATCCTGTTGCAGCCAAGTTCATCGGCGCCGGCCTCGCCTCGCTCGGCATGGGCCTCGCCGCCATCGGCGTCGGCACCATCTTCGGCAACTTCCTCTCGGGCGCGCTGCGCAACCCTTCCGCGGCTGACGGCCAGTTCCCGCGCGCCTTCATCGGTGCGGCGCTCGCCGAAGGTCTGGGCATCTTCGCGTTCGTCGTCGCGCTCGTGCTGCTCTTCGTGGTCTGACGCTTTTCGTCGATCGCTTTCTCGTCGCGCGCGCCGGCCATCTTTCGGCCATGTGCGCGGCGATTCCTTTTCTCTGCGCTGAAAGGCACCCCATGCCGGTTCGATCTTCAGGGTTCGTCGGACAAGGATGGCCGGTGGCTGTCGCCTCGTTCGCCACTCTGCTGGCGGGTGCGGCGCAGGCTGCCGAGCAGCAACACGGCTTGAGCGGCGAGAAGGCCTCCTTCCCGCCCTTCGATCCGACACACTTCGCCAGCAACCTGTTCTGGCTCGCGATCACCTTCGCGGTGCTCTACTGGCTGATGTCCACGGTCGCCCTGCCCCGTCTCGGCGCCATCCTGGAAGAGCGCGCGGACACGATCGGCCGCGACCTCGACCACGCCACGCAGATGCAGGGCAAGGCCGAGGAGATGGCGCAGGCCTATGAGAAGGCCCTCGCCGAGGCGCGCAAGAACGCTCAGGGCATCGCCCAGACGGCTCGCGAGACCGGCGCCAAGGCGAGCGACGCCCAGCGTCACGCCACCGAGGCCGAGCTCGCCGCCAAGCTTGCTCAGGCCGAGGCGACCATCGCCAAGACCAAGACCGAGGCGATGACCAATGTGCGCGGCCTCGGCAGCGACATCGCCGTCGCGATCGTCGAGAAGCTGACCGGTCAGGCTCCCAGCGCCAGCGAGGCGTCTGCGGCTGTCGACCAGGCCCTGTCGCGCGGCTGAGGAGAGATCAGATGGATACTTTCTGGGTCGGCGTCGCGCTCGTTATCTTCCTCGCCCTGCTCGCCAAGTTCGGCGTGCCCAAGGCCATCGTCTCCGCGCTCGATGCGCGCGGGGAGAAGGTCGCTCAGGAGTTGGCGGAAGCCCGCCGCCTGCGCCAGGAGGCCGAGAAGCTGCTCGCCGAGTACGATGCCAAGCGCAAGGCCGCAGAGGCCGACGCCGCCGAGATCATCTCCTCCGCCAATGACGAGGCCAAGCGCCTCGCGGCGGAAGCCGAGGCCAAGCTCGCGGACTTCGTCGCCCGCCGGACCAAATCGGCCGAGGAGAAGATCGCCCAAGCCGAGAGCCAGGCCGAGGCCGAGGTTCGCGCCGCGGCTGCGGAGGCTGCCACCAAGGCGGCCGAGACAATCCTGCGCGGCCAGATGGCCGGCAAGGCGGGCGAAGCCGCCTTCGCCGCCGGGTTGCAGGAGGTCAAGGCCAAGCTCAACTGAGCCCAGCCCTGATCGTCTGAAAGATCAACGCCGCGCTCTTCGGAGCGCGGCGTTTTCTTTTTGATGCCTGAGAGGGTGACGCGTCATGCTCGAGCTTGCCCCGAGCATCTCAGGACGAAAGAGGCGCCCCATCCTGAAAGAGCTTCTCGGACCTGCGCCTCGCTTCGCCCGAGAATGACGGCAGGGTTGCCGCTTCAGTTGCTGGCGGTCGCCGCTGGAGCCGGAGCATTGCCCGCCGCAGTCACCGGCATCGCAGCAGGTCGTGACGGCGGCGGAGCCACCGCCGCCTTGGGCTTCGGCTTGCGCGGCTGGATCGTCGAGGTAACGATGCCCTGCGGCGTGTCGAGCCCGTAGATATCGTCGCGGAACTGGACCTGCCCGTCCGCGCCCTGCCAGCCGGTGAGATAAACCCAGGCGACCGGCACGGATTTCTTCAGCGCGATGTTCTTGCGCTCGCCCTTGGCGATCTCGTCCTCGATCGCCTGGCGATTCCACTCCGAGCCTTCCAGCAGCCAGGCCGCGAGATCGCGGACGCCCTCAATACGGGCACAGCCGGAGGAGTTGAAACGGACATCGTTGCGGAACAGCGTCTTCTTCGGCGTGTCGTGCATGTAGACCGCCTCGGAATTCGGCATGTCGATCTTGAGCTGGCCGAGCGAATTGGTCGGCCCGGGCTCCTGCCGGACATAGAAATAGGGATTGGTCAGGCCCGCCCAGTTGACGCTCGCCGGGTCGATTTCCTTGTTCTCCGCTCCGAGCAGCTTCATGTTCGACTTGGCGATGAAGCCCGGATCCTTTCGCATATGCGGGATGATGTCGGCCTTCACGATCGACATCGGCACCGTCCAATAGGGATTGAGGTTGACCGATGTGATGTTGGCCTGGATCACCGGCGAAGGCCGGTCAGCCCGGCCGACGATGGCGAGGTGGCGCTGCTGGACGGCGCCGTTCTCGACCGCCTCGACGCTGGCGCCGGGGATGTTCACCACGACATAGCGGCTGGCGAAGTTGAAGCCGTTGCCCTTGAGGCGCTCCAGAGTCGCGGTGAGCTGGTTGAGCCGGGTCTCGACCGGCGTATTCATCGCCTTGAGGGTGAGGCGCCCGACCGTGCCGAGATCCGACAGGCCGTGACGGCGCTGGAAGCGCTTCACCGCCTCGGTCACGGCGGCATCGTAGACGTCGCCCGCGATAGCCTCGGGCGCGAGATCGCCGCTGGCGAGCAGCCGCTGCTTCAGCGCGACGACATCCGCGCCCTGCGAATCCGGCTTCAGCGCCGCGGCGCTGCCCGGCACCTTCGGCCAGCCGCCACGGCCAGCGACATCCTCATGGGCGATCAGCGCCTCGAGCGTGCGGTCATAGGTATTCGGGCCGTAACTCGGCTCGTTCGCGCGCACGACCGCCGTCGAAGCCAGGAGAAGAGCGGCCGTCGCAGCGAGGATGGCGGGACGGATAGACATGGAAACCCCCGAGCCGCAGGGAGCGGCACGGGGGGATCATTCCTCGACATAGTCAAGGAAGCATTAAGATCGGCCGGCGACGGCCTGTCGCCGTTTACTCTGCCGCGACTTTCGCCGGCGCCGGCTTCTCCCACTTCAGCACCGGCTGGCGCGCGGCACGGGTCTCATCGAGCCGGCGGATCGGAGCGTGGTGCGGGGCGCTGGTGAAGCGCTCCTTGTCATTGCCCTTGGCGGCCATGGCGAGGTCCCGCAGCGTCGCGATGAAAAGGTCGAGCGAAGCCTTCGATTCCGACTCGGTCGGCTCGATCAGCATGGCGCCGTGGACGACCAGCGGGAAATACACCGTCATCGGGTGGTAGCCCTCGTCGATCATCGCCTTGGCGAAATCGAGCGTCGAGACACCCGAGCCTTTCAGCCACTCGTCGTCGAACAGCACTTCGTGCATCGACGGATGGTCCGGGAAGGGCAGCGACATCAGGTCGGCAAGCCCGGCGCGGATGTAGTTGGCGTTCAGCACCGCATCTTCCGACGCCTGCCGCATGCCGTCCGAGCCATGGCTCAGCATGTAGGCGAGAGCCCGGACATACATGCCCATCTGGCCGTGGAAGGCGGTCATGCGGCCGAAGGGCTTGTTGCCTTCCGGCGCTTCCTCCCGGCTCTCGATCAGATGCAGCTTGCCGCCATCCTCGACATGGATGAAGGGCACGGGCGCGAAGGGCGCCAGGCGCTCGGAGAGTACGACCGGGCCGGCACCCGGCCCGCCGCCGCCATGGGGCGTCGAGAAGGTCTTGTGCAGGTTGATGTGCATGGCGTCGACGCCGAGATCGCCCGGACGCGCCTTGCCGACGATGGCGTTGAAGTTGGCTCCGTCGCAGTAGAAATATGCGCCGGCCTCATGCATCGCCGCGGCGATCTCGACGATCTGCGGCTCGAAGATACCGCAGGTGTTCGGGTTGGTCAGCATGATCGCCGCGATGTCGGGCCCGAGCAGGGCCTTCACGTCTTCGACCGCGACGGTGCCGTCCGGACGCGCCGGAACGGCCTTCACCGAGAAGCCGATCAGCGCGGCGGTCGCCGGGTTGGTGCCATGCGCCGATTCGGGAACCAGCACGACGTTGCGGGTCGCGCCCTCGCCCTTGGCCTCGATCGCGGCCTTGATCGCCATCATGCCACAGGCCTCACCATGGGCGCCGGCCTTGGGGCTCAGCGCCACGGCCGGCATGCCGGTCAGCGTCATCAGGTAGTTGGCCAGTTCCAGCATCAATTCGAGCGCGCCGGGCACGGTCGAGAGCGGCTGCAGCGGATGCACGTCGGAGAAACCCGGAAGCCGCGCCATCTTCTCGTTGAGGCGGGCGTTGTGCTTCATCGTGCACGAGCCGAGCGGGAAGAGCCCGGTATCGATACCGTAGTTCTTCTGGCTGAGGCGGACATAGTGGCGCATCGCCTCGGGCTCGGAGAGGCCGGGCAGGCCGATCTCGCCCTGGCGGGCATGCTTGCCCAGACGCGACTTGAACGGCGCCGGCTTTTCGATGTCGACGCCGGTCGTCTCGTGATGGCCAATCTCGAAGATCAGCGGCTCGATCTGCTGAAGCGCCTTGTTGCCGGTGAAGGTGAGGTGCTCTTCATGTGAGGCCTCGCCGGCCTGCGTGGGACGTCCCTGACGGTTCAGCATCACAGCACCTCCGCGAGCGCCTTGGCGAAGGCCGCCCGGTCATCATCGGTATTCACTTCGGTGGAAGCGACGAGCAGCAGGTCGTCCAGCCCGGCGCCCGGCATCAGCCGCGAGACCGGCACGCCGCCGAGCACGCCCTTCTCGGCGAGAGCTTCGACCACTTCGGCCGCAGGCTTCGGCAGCTTCACCGTGAACTCGTTGAAGAAGCTCTCGTTGAGCACCGAGACGCCCTTCACGCCGGCCAGCAGATCGGCAAGCTTCACGGCATTGGCGTGGTTCACCTCGGCAAGGCGGGTCAAACCCGCCTGCCCGAGCAGCGTCATATGGATGGTGAAGGCCAGCACGCAGAGGCCGGAATTAGTGCAGATGTTCGAGGTCGCCTTGTCGCGGCGGATGTGCTGCTCGCGGGTCGAGAGCGTCAGCACGAAGCCGCGCTGGCCGGTCGAATCGACCGTCTCGCCGCAAAGCCTTCCCGGCATCTGGCGGATATATTTCGACTTGGCGGCGAAGAGGCCGACATAGGGGCCGCCGAAGTTCAGCGCATTGCCGATCGACTGACCTTCGCCGACGACGATATCGGCATCCTCAGCGCCCGGTGGCACGACGGCGCCGAGCGAGACGACCTCGGTGAAAACAGCGATCAGCAGGGCGCCATGGGCATGGGCCTTCTCCGCGATCGGCTTGAGGTCGCGGAGATTGCCGAACACGTCGGGCGACTGGACGACGATGCAGGAGACGCTGTCGTCGATCTGCGAGAGGATGTCCTCATTGGCCGAGACGTCGGCTTTAAGCGCCACAACCTCGTCGTTCGCCATCTCGGAAAGCGTCTTCACGACATCGGTGTAATGCGGGTGCAGGCCGCCGGAGAGCACGGCCTTGCGGCGGCGGGTGACGCGATGCGCCATCAGCACGGCCTCGCCGGTGCCGGTCGAGCCGTCATACATCGAGGCGTTGGCGACCTCCATGCCGGTCAGCGCCGCGACCTGGGTCTGGAATTCGAAGAGATATTGCAGCGTGCCCTGCGCGATCTCGGGCTGGTAGGGCGTGTAGCTGGTCAGGAATTCCGAGCGCTGGATCAGGTGATCCACCGTCGCTGGGACATGATGCTTGTAGGCGCCGGCGCCAACGAAGAAAGGCACGGCGGAAGCCGCGGTGTTCCGGCCGGCCATCTTGCCGAGGATGCGCTCGACCTCGAGCTCGCCCCTGGCACGCGGCAGATCGACCGGGCCTTTCAGGAGCTTGCCGGCGGGCACGTCGCTGAACAACGCGTCGATGTCGGAGACGCCGACCCGTGCGAGCATGTCCTCGCGGTCGGTATCGGTCAGGGGGAGATAGCGCATGGGGTTTTCCGTTATCGTGCTGGCGCCGAACGCATTCCAAACCGCGTCGTCATCCCGGGCAAAGACCGGGGATCCATCGAAGGGCGGCGCGCTCTCCGATGGATCCCGGAGCAGCGCGGCTTCGCCGCTTGTCCGGGATGACGCGGAGGTTCAGCTCAAAGCGTCTTGACGTAATCTTGGTACTCGGCCTCGTTCATCAGCCCGTCGAGCTCGCCCGCGTCCTTGATCTTCAGCTTGAGGAACCAGCCCTTGCCGGCGGGGTCCTCGTTGACGGTGCCGGGCGTGGCTTCGAGCTCGCCATTGACCTCGACGACCTCGCCGGAAACCGGGGCATAGACCTCCGAGGCGGCCTTGACGCTCTCGACCACGGCGGCCTCGCCGCCCTTGGCCAGCGCCTTGCCGACGGCCGGCAGCTCGACGAAGACGACATCGCCGAGCTGCGACTGGGCGTAGTCGCTGATGCCGACGGTGCCGACGTCACCCTCGATGCGGATATATTCGTGGTCTTTGCTGTAACGGGTCTCTGCCATGGTCTCCTCCTGGCGAAATATCTCGGAAAAACGATTCAGCGTTTGTAGCCGTTCGGCACGAAGGGCATCGGCGCGATCACGGCCGGCAGCGGCTTGCCGCGCACGATCAGGTTGAGCTTCGTGCCCGGTGCGGAATGGGCCTTGGCGACGTAGCCCATGGCGCAGGGGCCGTTCAGCGTCGGGCCGAAGCCGCCCGAGGTCACGGTGCCGACGACTTCGCCGTCCGGTGTCGCAATCTCAGTGCCCTCGCGAGCCGGCGCGCGGCCCTCCGGCAGCAGGCCGACGCGGATGCGGGACACACCCTCGGCCAGCTCGCGCTGGATGCGCGCGGCGCCGGGGAAACCGCCCTCCTCGCGGCGGCGCTTCTGGATCGACCAGTTGAGCGCGGCCTCGATCGGGGACGTCGTGGTATCGATATCATGGCCGTAAAGGCAAAGTCCGGCTTCGAGCCGAAGCGAATCGCGGGCGCCGAGGCCGATCGGCTTCACCGTGGCATCGAGCAACAGCGTGTCCCAGATCTCGCCGATCTTGTTGGCGGCGGCGGAAATCTCGTAGCCGTCCTCGCCGGTATAGCCGGAGCGGCTGACATTGGCCTTGATGCCCGCGACCTTCATCGTGCGGGACGTCATGAAACCCATCTCGGCCGCTTCCGGAGCGATGGCGGCTAGCACCGCCTGGGCGCCCGGCCCCTGCAGCGCGATCAGCCCGCGATGCTCGGCCTTGACCAGCTTCACATTGGCCGGCAGCCGCGCCTCGATATGGGCGTAGTCGGCATCCTTGCAGGCGGCGTTGACCACGACATAGAGCGCCCCATCCTCGTCGGGATCGAGCGAGCGCGTCACCATCAGGTCGTCGAGGATGCCGCCCTCTTCGTTGAGGAGCTGCGAATAGCGCTGCTTGCCGGCGGCGAGATTGACGATGTCGGCGGGAATCAGCGCTTCCAGCGCCTTGGCCGTAGTCTCGTGATCGGGACCGATCAGGAAGGCCTGGCCCATATGCGAGACGTCGAAGAGCCCGGCCTTCTCGCGTGTCCAGTTGTGCTCGGTCAGGATGCCGGCCGGGTACTGCACCGGCATGTCGTAGCCGGCGAAGGGCACCATGCGGGCACCGAGCGCGACATGGCGGGCGTACAAGGGCGTCTTCAGCGGCGCAGGCGCGCCGGCATTGTCGGTTGTGGCCTCAAGTGCCTCGGCAGCCATGGCATGCCCCTCCCAGAGTCGAGCGCAAGCTCCGGACGGCATCGCCCGGAACGCGCCCCCTCTGTCTTGGGACCTGAGAGATTTCCCCGCCAGACCGTGAGGCCGGACGAGTTACACCCGTCGGTGGGCGGGAATCGCTTCCCGCCGCTTTCCAGAGCGCCAAATCCCCAGCGGTCCTTGTTGCCTGAGCGTTTCCGGGGCGGTTGCGCCTTCGGCGCCGGCCCTGACGGATCAGGCCCGGTCTCTTCCGCGGGGATATGCGGCTGGGGCAGAGATACAGGAGGCGCGGCCTTAGTCAATCGGCGCGCCGCCCTCTTTCACGGCAAAGCCGCCTTTATCGACGGCGATTGCGCGCCGGAGTGACAGCGCCGCCCTGGCCCAGGCCCACGATGATCTCGACATCGCCGCTGCCGGCCGGCACCACGATGCCGTCCTCGACATGGGAGAAATCGACACCGCCCTGGCCGGACGAGATCGTGCCGCCGACGCGCGAGGCGCGGCGGGCGACAGTCGTCGTGCCGCGCGACACCGTCGTCGTCAGCGTGGCGCCGTAGCTTCCCGCACCGCCGGCGGGGCCGAGAAGCACGCGCCCCTCGACACCGACCTTGAGCCGGAAGCCGCCATTGCCTGTCGATGTGCATTCGCGCGCGACGTTGGTGATCGAGATCTGATAGCGCAGGCCGCTGCTGTCCTGCCCGGCCTGTGCGCGAACCGCGGCACCGCCATCGGCGACGATGACCTCCGGACAGATGGACTGACCGTCATTCTCCTCCTTCGGCAGCTGATCCGGCGCCGGCGGCTTCGTCGACTGGAACATGAGGACGTTGCCGATCGTCTGCGCCGTGCTCGGCTGGCCCGACGAGGACGAAGAGGATCCACAGCCGGCAAGGCCAAGGCAGAGCAGCGGCAGGGCAAACCAGCGGCTCGCAGTCAAAGTCTGGTCGATCAAGGCAGCGCCTCCACGCCGGGGCCGAAGCCGTTGAGCGAGACGGGCACGCCCACCCCCTCTTCCGGCGTCTGGAATACGATGAATGTCGCGCTCTTGCCGCCCTTGAGCTGGCCGAGCAGATTGTCGTCCATCACGACCTCGGCGACGCAACCGGTGGTGAGGCAGCGCACGAAACCTGCGCGGCCGATATCCTTGTCGTCGATCTTCAGGCCGAGACCGGACGGCAGCAGCACACCGAGCGGCGCGACGACACGCAGGAGCCGGCTCTTTTGATCGGCCGTCTTCAGCACGATGACCAGCAGCGTCAAATTCGGCCTGTCCTCGGCGGCGACGTTCTGGACGAGTGCGCATTGCTCCGCCTTGGCACCCGGCGGCACCTCGCAGCGCATCTGCCAATCGCCATGTGTCGAACGCACCGCGCCCTGCGCGAAAGCGGAGCCGGCGGTGAGACTCGTCCCCAGCAGCGCCAGCGCCAAGGCGCCTGCCGCTCCGATGATCCTCATCATCCGTGCCATCCTCCAAACCGACTCGTCACTGCAGCAGAAGCGCAAGATTCAGGCAAAACGCCGACCGTGCGAGAGAATCCCACCGCTCTTCACATAAAATCCGTTGGGACCATGCAGGCAGGGCCCTGTCAAGGCGGGCACGGGCGTGTCCAGCCGCTTCCGTCAAGACCTCGCGCGATTATGCCGCACAGATGTCGGGGCGCCTCTTCATTGCCCCTCTGGCGTAAGCGCGATCTTTGATTTATCGCAATCCCGAAGAACGAGGCGACTTCGCGGTCGCCCCTTCGTGCGTGGGGCAAAGCCGGTAGGTTCCCATGCAGGTCGATTGAGGAGCATGTCGGATCGATGCGATTTCTGAGCAGGACCTTTGCAACAGCGGCCGCCACGGCCCTTGCCGTCGCCGCGCTGGCGACTGTCCCGGCCATCGCCGGCACCGGCATGCCATCGCCCTGGCAGATGAACCTGCAGGGTGCGGCGACCCCGGTCGCCGAGTTCATCCACTGGTTCCATGACTGGCTGAACATCATCATCGGCGTCGTCACGCTCTTCGTGCTCGCCCTGCTGGTCTACGTGGTCTTCCGCTTCAACGAGAAGGCCAACCCGGTTCCGTCGAAGACCACGCACAACGCCCTGCTCGAAGTGGCCTGGACCGTGATCCCGGTCCTGATCCTCGTCGTCATCGCGATTCCCTCGTTCCGCCTGCTCAAGCTGCAGCTCGAAGTGCCGCAGGCCGACCTGACCCTGAAGGTCACCGGCAAGCAGTGGTACTGGTCCTATGAATATGCGCAGGACACCGGCGCCTTCGGCTTCGACTCGCTGATGCTGGACGAGAAGCAGCGCGCCGAGGCGATCGCCAGCAACAAGATCGCGGCGGCGGAAGCCCCGCGCCTGCTCGCCGTCGACAACGAGGCGGTCGTGCCGGTCGGCAAGACCGTCCGCGTCCAGGTCACCGGCGCCGACGTCATCCACAAATTCACGGTGCCGTCCTTCGGCATCAAGATCGACGCGATTCCCGGCCGGCTGAACGAAACCTGGTTCAAGGCCGAGCGCGAAGGCATCTATTACGGCCAGTGCTCGTTCATCTGCGGCCAGAACCACGCCTACATGCCGATCGCCTTCCGCGTCGTCAGCCAGGAGCGCTACGCCGCCTGGCTCGCCGAAGCGAAGCAGAAATTCGCCAATGCCGAGGATGCGGGCAGCAAGCTCGCCGCCGCGTCCAAGTAATTCGCCGAGGAGACTAGACGATGGCAACCGCGGCACCGCACGCTCACGGCCATGGACATGACGAGGCCCATCACGACCACCCGACCGGGTGGCGCCGCTGGCTCCTGTCCACCAACCACAAGGACATCGGCACGCTCTACCTGATCTTCTCGATCATCGCGGGCCTCGTCGGCGGCTTCCTCTCGATCATGATGCGCATCGAGCTGCAGCAGCCCGGCCTGCAGATCTTCGCCAACGGCCAGAGCTACAACGTCTTCGTCACCGGCCACGGCCTGATCATGATCTTCTTCATGGTCATGCCCGCCGTCATCGGCGGCTTCGGCAACTGGTTCGTGCCGCTGATGATCGGCGCGCCGGACATGGCCTTCCCGCGCATGAACAACATCTCGTTCTGGCTCACCGTCGCGGCGTTCATCCTGATGATCATCTCGATGTTCGTCGAAGGTGCTCCCGGCGCGCACGGTGTCGGCACGGGCTGGACGGTCTATCCGCCGTTCTCGACGACCGGACATCCCGGCCCGTCGGTCGATTTCGGCATCCTGTCGCTGCACCTCGCCGGTGCGGCCTCGATCCTGGGCGCGATCAACTTCATCACCACGATCCTGAACATGCGCGCGCCCGGCATGACCATGCACAAGATGCCGCTGTTCGCCTGGGGCGTGCTGGTCACCGCCTTCCTGCTGCTGCTGGCGCTGCCGGTGCTCGCGGGCGCGATCACCATGCTGCTGACCGACCGCAATTTCGGCACGACCTTCTATGATCCGGCCGGCGGCGGCGACCCGATCCTGTACCAGCACCTGTTCTGGTTCTTCGGTCACCCCGAAGTCTACATCATGATCCTGCCGGCCTTCGGTATCGTCAGCCACATCATCTCGACCTTCTCGAAGAAGCCGATCTTCGGCTATCTCGGCATGGCCTACGCCATGGTCGCGATCGGCGTCGTCGGCTTCATCGTGTGGGCGCACCACATGTACACGGCCGGCCTGTCGCTCAACACGCAGCGCTACTTCGTGTTCGCGACGATGGTGATCGCGGTGCCGACCGGCATCAAGATCTTCTCCTGGATCGCGACGATGTGGGGCGGCTCGATCCGCTTCACCGCGCCGATGGTCTGGGCGGTGGGCTTCATCTTCCTGTTCACCGTCGGCGGCGTGACCGGCGTGGTGCTGGCCAATGCCGGCGTCGACCGCTCGCTGCATGCGACCTACTACGTGGTGGCGCATTTCCACTACGTGCTGTCGCTCGGCGCCGTGTTCGGCATCTTCGCGGGCTTCTACTACTGGTTCCCGAAGATGAGCGGCTACGTGATCCCCGACTGGATCGGCCGTCTGCACTTCTGGGTGGCCTTCATCGGCGCGAACCTGCTGTTCTTCCCGCAGCACTTCCTTGGCCTCGCCGGCATGCCGCGTCATTATGTGGACTATCCCGATGCCTTCGCGGGATGGCATTTCTGGTCGTCGATCGGTTCCTACATCTTTGCCTTCGGCCTGCTGATCTTCTTCTACGGCCTCGTGGTCGCCTTCACGAAGAAGCAGCTCGCCGGTGACAATCCGTGGGGCGAAGGCGCGACGACGCTGGAGTGGACCCTGTCCTCGCCGCCGCCGTTCCACCAGTTCGAGACGCTGCCGCGCATCACCGGCTCGGACCACTGAGACAACAGGCGGCGGGCCAACCGGCCCGCCGCCGCCCTTCCCCCGAGAGCCTCGCCCGAGGCTTTCCGGAGACGGGCGGCAAGATCATCGCCGCGAATACCCACGCGCCTGACGGCGCCGTTTCACGAGTACGAAGACGATTCGACAGATGTCTGCTGCGTTCGAAACCCGCACCGACGGCCTGACCGCCTCCCCCGGCGAAGCGCGCGATTTCTTCGCGCTGCTGAAGCCGCGCGTGATGTCGCTCGTCGTGGTGACGGCGCTGACCGGCATGGCGACGGCGCCGGGCTCCGTGCACCCGGTCCTCGCACTCGCCGCGCTGATCGCGATCGCGGTCGGCGCCGGTGCCTCCGGCTGCCTCAACATGTGGTACGACGCCGATATCGACGCGCTGATGAGCCGCACGGCCAAGCGCCCGATCCCGGCCGGCCGCGTCCTGGCCTCCGAGGCGCTGGCCTTCGGGCTGACACTCTCGATCGGCTCGGTATTGGTGCTCGGCCTGGTCGCCAATGAACTTGCGGCCTTCATGCTGGCCTTCACCATCTTCTTCTACGCCGTCGTCTACTCGATGTGGCTGAAGCGCTGGACGCCGCAGAACATCGTGATCGGCGGTGCCGCCGGGGCCTTCCCGCCTATGATCGGCGAAGCGGTGGTGACCGGCGATTTCGGCTGGCATTCGCTGGTGCTGTTCGCGATCATCTTCCTGTGGACCCCGCCGCATTTCTGGGCGCTGGCGCTGGTCAAGTCCGAAGACTATGCGCGCGCCGGCATCCCGATGATGCCGAACGTGGCCGGCCCCGCCGCCACCCGCCGGCAGATCGTGCTCTATTCGCTGCTCATGGCTCCCGTCGCCGTGCTGCCGGCACTGATGGGCTTCGGCGGCCTGCTCTACCTGATCGTCTCGGTGACCACCGGCCTCGCCATGATCTGGCTTGCGATCCGCGTCTGGCGCCGCACGGAGGGACAGCCCGCCGTGAAGGCCGCCTATTCCCTGTTCGGCTTCTCGATCATCTATCTCTTCCTGCTGTTCGCCGTGCTGCTCGTCGAGAACGGCCTTGGGCTGATGTGGGCCCTGCCGAAGGTGATCGGATGAGCGAGCAGCCCCCCAAGCAGCCCGCGCCGGCTCCGTTCTCGCCGGAGGACATGGCGCGCCGCCGCCGCCGCTCCGTCGCGCTCGCGCTGGTGCTGGCCGGGCTCGTGGTGTTCTTCTTCGTGGTGACGCTGGTGAAGACCGGCCCCGCGATCATGAACCGGCCGCTGTGATGACGAACCCCGCCCCCGAGAAGCCCAGGGCCAATCCGGCGCGCACCGCGTTGATCTGCGCCGGCGTCGCCTTCGGCATGCTGGGCGCCTCCTTCGCGGCGGTGCCGCTCTACGACCTGTTCTGCAAGGTCACCGGTTTCGGCGGCACGCCGATGGTCGGCACGGCCGGCGCCGGCAAGATCCTCGACCGGACGATGGCAGTGCGTTTCGATGCCAATGTCGCGCCGGGGCTGGGCTGGAAGTTCGAGGCCGAGAGCCCGGAGATCAAGGTCCGCGTCGGCGCGACGCAGACCGTGTTCTACAAGATGACGAATCGCTCGGACCGCACCGTGACCGGCATCGCGACCTACAATGTCGCGCCGGAGAAGGGCGCGGCCTATTTCGTCAAGATCCAGTGCTTCTGCTTCACCGAGCACACGCTCAAGCCGGGCGAGAGCTTCGAAGCGCCGGTGGTGTTCTATATCGACCCCGAGATCGCTGGGAATCGCGAACTCGATGGGGTCCACGCCATCACGCTCTCCTACACCTATTTCGCCTCCAAGTCGGGCCAGCCCGTCGCCGAGGACAAGGCCGGCTCCGTCAAGGGTGACGCGGGCAATTCGAAACTGTAGAACGCGCTAGAGCAAAAGCGCGGACAAGACGCCGTACGCGGAGACTGAATAAGATGGCCGGGGCCCATACGAAGCACCACGACTACCACCTCGTCGATCCGAGCCCGTGGCCGCTCGTCGGCGCCGCCAGCGCGACCGTGCTGGCGATCGGCGCCGTGATGTGGATGAAGGCGCTGCCCGTGGGCGGCATGCATATCGGCCCGCTCGTCTTCGGCGCCGGCCTGCTCGGCGTGCTCTACACCATGCTCTCCTGGTGGATGGATGTGGTGCGCGAGGCCGAGACGGAAGGCCACCACACCCGCGTCGTCCAGCTCCACCACCGCTACGGCATGATCATGTTCATCGCCTCGGAGGTGATGTTCTTCGTCGCATGGTTCTGGGCCTATTTCGACGCCAGCCTGTTTTCCGGCGAGACGATCAACTATCTCCGCTACGATTTTACCGGCGGCGTCTGGCCGCCCAAAGGCATCGAGACCTTCGATCCCTGGCATCTGCCGCTGCTCAACACCCTGATCCTGCTGACCTCGGGCACGACCGTGACCTGGGCGCATTACGCGCTGATCAACAACGACCGCGCCGGCCTGAAGCAGGCCCTGTGGCTGACGGTGATCCTCGGCATCCTGTTCACGCTGTGCCAAGCCTACGAGTATTCGCACGCCACCTTCGCCTTCAGGGGCAACATCTACGGCGCCACCTTCTTCATGGCGACCGGCTTCCACGGCGCGCATGTCATCATCGGCACCATCTTCCTGGCGATCTGCCTCTACCGGGCCTATCTCGGCCACTTCAAGCCGAACCAGCATCTCGGCTTCGAGTTCGCCGCCTGGTACTGGCACTTCGTCGACGTGGTCTGGCTGTTCCTGTTCGCCGCGATCTACGTCTGGGGCGCGGGTGGGCACGCGGCCGCGGCGCACTAGATCGCGAACAACTACCGCGCCCCCGCGGTTCTCGTCTGATGAAAGGCGGCCGCGAGGCCGCCTTTCATGCTTAGGTCCTTTGATTTGCATCGGCTTTCCCGAAAATCGCATTCCACGTTTCGGGCCGATGCTCTGGGAGGCTGCGATGGCCGGTCCTGAACCCACACCTCCCTCCCCCTATTCCACGGGGCTGGCCGGGCGCTGCCCGCGCTGCGGCGAAGGCGCGCTGTTCGACGGTTTCCTCAAGCTGAAGCCGCGCTGCAGCGCCTGCGGGCTCGACTACAAATTCGCGGACTCAGCCGACGGCCCGGCCGTCTTCATCATGCTGATAGCGGGCTTCGTCGTGCTGGGCGCCGCGCTCTATGTCGAGATCGCCTATGAGCCGCCGATCTGGCTGCACCTGTCGATGTGGCTGCCGCTGGCGCTGATCCTCTGCCTCGGACTGCTCAGGCCGATGAAGGGGCTCGCCGTCGCGCTGCAATACGCCCACAAGGCCGAGGAAGGCAGGCGCGCGAAGTGACGGCGAAGATCGCAATCGAGCGGAGGCCGGGCCTGATCCTGCCGACGATCCTGACGATCGTGGGCACGGCGATCCTCTGCACGCTCGGGGCCTGGCAACTCCAGCGCATGCAGGAGAAGCACGCCTATATCGACCGGCTGCAGGCGCAGGCTGCCGGCGCACCGGCTGCGATGCCGGCGAGCGCCGAATGGGCCAAGCTCGATGCCGCCGCGCTCGACCTGACCCGCGTCGCCGCAACAGGCCGTTACGTCGACGGGCCGATCGCCGGCGTGCGCACCACGATCGCCGCCGGCCCGCCGGGCTCGCGCCAGCTCTCCGGCTTCGGCCGCTGGGTGTTCCAGGGCTTCCGGCTGGAAGATGGCGGGATCATCCTGGTCAATCGCGGCTTCGTGCCCGAAAGCCGCATCGGACAGATCGGCCCGGCCAGCGGCCCCGACACGATCAAGGGCTTCCTGCGCGCGCCGGAAATCCGAAACACCTTCACGCCGGATGACCTGCCGTCGATCCGCGAGTTCTACACGCGCGATCCCGGCGCCATCGCCGCCTCGCTCGGCCTGCCTCCGGCGCCGTTCTATCTCGAAGCCGAGCGGGAGGGCGACGAGCTGACGCCACCGGCCGGCGTCGATGTGCGCGAGCTGATCGGACGAATCCCCGACAACCATCTCCAATACGCCCTGACCTGGTTCGGACTGGCGCTGACCCTGCTCGGCGTCTTCGCGGCCTGGGTCTGGCAGGCGCGGAAGGGCTCGGCCCCGGCCTGACGTCTCGACGGTTTTGCCGAAACCGACGGACCGGCCTATAGCATCTGACTGAGATCACCGAGGCCAAGATCGTGTTGCATGTCTCCACCCGGGGTGAAGCCCCGGCGCTCAGCTTTTCCGACGCGCTCCTGACCGGGCTCGCCCGCGACGGCGGCCTCTATCTGCCGCAGAGCTGGCCGAAACTCACGCCGGCCGAGATCGCCGGCTTCGCGGGCCAGCCCTACACTGCCGTGGCCGAACGCGTGCTCGGCGCCCTGACAGACGGCGATGTCGAGCCTAAGGCGCTGGGCGCGATGATCCATCAGGCCTATGCCGGCTTCCGGCACCCGGCCGTCTGCCCGCTGACCCAGATCGGCGACAATCTCTTCGTACTCGAGCTGTTCCACGGCCCGACGCTCGCCTTCAAGGACGTGGCGATGCAGCTGCTCGGGCGGCTGATGGACCAGGTGCTCGGCCAGCGGGGCCAGCGCGCCAGCATCGTCGGCGCGACCTCCGGCGATACGGGCGGAGCCGCCATCGACGCCTTCAAGGGGCTGAAGAGCGTCGACGTCTTCATCCTCTATCCGCAGGGCCGCGTCTCCGACGTGCAGCGCCGGCAGATGACGACGGTCGATGCGCCGAACGTCCATGCCATCGCGGTCGAAGGCACCTTCGACGATTGCCAGAATCTCGTGAAGGCGATGTTCAACCACCACTCCTTCCGCGACGAGATCGGCCTCTCGGGCGTGAACTCGATCAACTGGGCCCGCATCGCGGCGCAGGTGGTCTATTACTTCACCTCCGCCGTCGCGCTCGGTGGCCCGGCGCGCAAGGTTTCCTTCGCGGTGCCGACCGGCAATTTCGGCGACATTCTCGCCGGCTGGGTCGCCAAGCAGATAGGCCTGCCGATCGAGCGCCTGCTGATCGCGACCAACAGCAACGACATCCTGACGCGCACGCTCGAAACCGGCGCCTATGAGATGCGCGGCGTCGCGGCGACAACCTCGCCCTCGATGGATATCCAGATATCCTCGAATTTCGAGCGGCTGCTGTTCGAGGCCCATGGCCGAGACGGCGGCGCCGTGCGCCGGCTGATGCAATCGCTGCAGCAATCCGGCCGCTTCGAGATCGCGGCCGAGCCGCTCCAGCGCATCCGCGGCGATTTCGACGCGAGCGCTCAGAGCGAGGAGCAGGTCGCGGCCGAGATCCGCAAGAGCTGGACCGAAGCCGGATATCTGCTCGACCCCCATACCGCGATCGGCGTCGGCGCCGCGCGGCAGGCCCTGAAGCGCAACCCGGCGACGCCGATGATCGTGCTCGGCACGGCCCACCCGGCCAAGTTCCCCGCGGCGGTGAAAGCGGCGAGCGGCGTCGAACCCGCCCTGCCCGCCCATCTTGCCGATCTGATGGCGCGGAAGGAGCGCCTGACGCTGCTGCCGAACGACCTCGGCAAGGTCGAGGCCTTCGTGCGCGAGCATGCCCGCGCCGTCCGCGGGGCGGCAGCGTGAGCGCGACCGGACCGGCCGAGGCCGCCGAGATCGCCGCACCGGCTCGGCCGGAAGGTGCCCATGATCCCGAGGTCGGGCTGACCACCCTGCCCTCGGGCCTGCGCATCGTCTCGCAACACATGGAGCATGCCGCGACCGTCTCGCTGGGTATCTGGATCGGCGCCGGCTCGCGCGACGAGCTGTCCCATGAGCATGGCCTCGCCCATCTGCTCGAGCATATGGCGTTCAAGGGCACGGCGCGGCGCAACGCACTGCAGATCGCCGAGGAGATCGAAAGCGTCGGCGGCGACCTCAATGCCGCGACATCAGTCGAATACACCTGCTACACCGCCCGCGTGCTCGGCGCCGATCTAGGGCTCGCCGTCGACATCCTCGCCGACATCGTGACCTCGCCCGCCCTCACCGAGGAGGAGCTGAAGCGCGAGAAGGGCGTGATCCTGCAGGAGATCTCGGCCGTTCAGGATACGCCCGACGATCTCGTCTACGACCGCTTCCTGCAGGCCGCCTTCCCCGACCAGCCGATCGGCCGGCCGATCCTCGGCACCGCCAAGACGGTGAAGGGTTTCACGCCCGATGCGATCCGCGCCTATCTCGCGCGCAACTACCATGCGGGAAACATGGTGCTCGCCGCCTCCGGCGCCGTGGACCATGACGAGCTGGTCGCGCTGGCCCGCGAGCATCTGTCGAAACTGCCGGCCAGGCCGGACGAAATACCAGAGCGGGAAGCCGGCGAGTATCGCGGCGGTGAAGCCCGGATCGGCAGCGACGAGGAGCAGGTGCATCTCGTGCTTGGCCTGCCCGGCCTGCCCTTCACCGGCGGAGCCCATTATCCGCTGCAGATCTTCGCCTCCGTGCTCGGCGGCGGGCTCTCATCGCGGCTGTTCCAGGAGGTGCGCGAACAGCGTGGCCTGGCCTATGCGATCGACGCCTTCCACTGGCCCTTCTCCGATTGCGGCGTGTTCGGCATCGGAGCCGGCACCGCGCCGGAAGATGCCAACGAGCTGATCGAGGTCGCATTCGGCTGCCTGCGCCAGGCTGCCGAGGATGTCAGCGAGATCGAGGTGGCGCGCGCCCGTGCCCAGATGAAGGTGGGGTTGTTGGCTTCACTTGAGAGCCCCGGCGGCAAGCTGGAGCAGATGGCGCGGCAGGTGCTGATCTTCGGCCGGGCGATCCCGCGCGAGGAGCTGGCCGCCCGGCTCGACGCGGTGACGCTGGAGGATGTGCGCGCCGCCGGCCGCTCGCTGCTCGGCCACCAACCGACCATCGCCGCGATCGGCCCTATCCAGGACGTTCCCGCGGCCAAGCGCCTGCGCCAGGCGGCCCGGGCGGCGGACTGAACGGCGATGGCGCTCTTCCGTTTCCCGAGCGAGCCGCCAAACCGCCCGCTGATCCGGACGCAGAACCTATTCCTGCGCGCGCCGCAGGCCAGCGACTACTCGGCCTGGGCCGTGCTGCGCATCGAAAGCCGCGAGTTCCTGACGCCCTGGGAGCCGACCTGGAACGAGGACGACCTGACCCGCGCCTCGTTCCGGCTGCGGGCCAAGCGCGCGTCGCGTGAGATCGCCAGCGACGAGGCCTATTCGCTGTTCATCTTCGAGGCCCATTCGGAAGCGCTGCTCGGGGGGCTGACGCTCGGCCTGATCCGGCGCGGAGTCGCACAGGCCTGCACGCTCGGCTACTGGATGGGCAAGCGCCATGCCGGCAGGGGCCATATGACGGAAGCGGTGCGCGGCGCCGTACGCTTCGCCTTCTCCGAACTTGCGCTCCACCGGGTCGAGGCCGCCTGCCTGTCGAACAATGAGCCCTCGCGGCGCCTGCTGGAGCGGGTCGGCTTCCGGCATGAGGGGCTGGCGCGCGCCTATCTCAAGATCAACGGCGCCTGGGCCGATCACCTGCTCTATGCCGTGCTCTCGAACGACGCGCTGACCGGAGAGAAGCCGTGACGGCAGCGGTTGACCACAGCCGCGCTCTGCCTTGCCCTTGCCATGAGCGACCAATAGGGATTTTCGTTCAAACTCGAATGATCGTTTCCCGCCTGATAGCCGAGCACAGCTTGTCCATTTCCGAGCGCATCCTCCGGATCGGCCTCGCCGTCGCCGGCCTTGCCCTGTGGTTTGTTTTTGCGGCCGCGACGCCGGCAAGCGCCGTCGAAGCGGTGCGCGTGCCGGTCGACGTGCCGGTGATCGACCTCACCAACGTCGTCGAGCGCAACAAATCCGACGGCGACGTCATCCAGATCTCGACCGCGCCGGGGCCGGACGGCATCGTCCGGCGCATCGCGGTCAGGGCGCGCGAATCCGGCGCGCGGCCGGACTGGATCGTCTTCGCGCTCACGAATGATTCCGACGAGCAGATCGACCGGCTGCTGGTCGCGCCGTTCCACCGGCTGATCGGCTCCGGCGTGGTCTGGCCCGATCTCGGTGACAAGCGCATCGAGGCGGTGACCGCGAGCCAGGGCCTCGCACCCGATCGCGAGGCCAGCCCCGACGCCGACGTCTTCCTGATCACGCTCGACCCCGGCACGACCGTGACCTTCGTCGCGGAATTGAAGTCGCCCAACCTGCCGCAGCTCTATCTCTACGAGTCGGAAGCCTACCGGCAGAAGACCAACGGGCTGACCCTCTACAAGGGCATCATCATCGGCATCGCCGGCCTGTTGGCGCTGTTCCTGACCATCATCTTCGTGGTCAAGGGCGCGGTGATCTTCCCGGCCGCCGCGGCGCTCGCCTGGGCGGTCCTTGCCTATGCAGGCCTCGACTTCGGCTTCTTCCAGCGTCTCTTCCCGCTCACGCCTGCGATCGAGCGCATCTACCGTGCCGGCGCCGAGGTGGTGCTGGCGGCGACGCTGCTCGTCTTCCTCTTCGCCTATCTCAACCTGTCGCGCTGGCATGTGCGCTACGGCCATGTCACGGCGATCTGGATCCTCGGGCTCGCCGGGTTGATCGGTCTTGCCGTCTTCGACGCGCCGATGGCCTCGGGCATCGCGCGCATCTCGATCGCCGCCGTCGCGGCTGTCGGCTTTGTGCTCGTCGTGCATCTGGCGACGCATGGCTATGAGCGCGCGGTGATGCTGATCCCGACCTGGTTCCTGCTCGCGGTCTGGGTCACGGCGGCGAGCTTCACCGTCACCGGGCAATTCCAACGCGATCTGGTCGCGCCTGCCTTGTTGGGCGGCCTCGTGCTGATCGTGCTGCTGATCGGCTTCACCGTGATCCAGCACGCCTTCGCCGGCGGCGCGATCTCGCAAGGCCTGGTCTCGGATACCGAACGGCGGGCGCTCGCCCTCTCGGGTTCGGGCGACCTCGTCTTCGACTGGGACGTCAGTTCCGACAAGGTCTTCGTCTCGCCGCAGATCGAGGCGCTGCTCGGCCTGCCCAAGGGCTCGCTCGAAGGCTCCGCGGCACGATGGCTGGAGCACATGCACGTCGCCGACCGCGATCGCTACCGCGTCACGCTCGACGCCGTGCTGGAGCAGCGGCGCGGCAAGCTCAATCTCGACCTGCGCCTGCGCGCCGCAAGCGGCGCCTATCACTGGTTCAACGTCAAGGCGCGGCCGGTCCTCGGCTCTGACGGCGAGGTCATCCGCGTCATTGGCACGCTCTCGGACGTCACCGAGCAGCGCACCGCGCAGGAGCGGCTGCTGCACGACGCCGTCCACGACAACCTGACCGGCTTGCCCAACCGCAAGCTATTCCAGGACCGGCTCGGCGCGATCTTCGGCTTCACCCGTGCCGACGACAACATCCGCCCGACCGTGCTCGTGATCGACGTGGACCGCTTCAAGCAGGTCAACGAATCGGTCGGCTTCTCGGCCGGTGACTCGATCCTGCTGACGCTGGCCCGCAGGCTCGGACGGCTGCTGAGGGCGCAGGACACGCTCGCCCGGATCGGCGGCGATACCTTCGCGATGATCCTTGTCTCGGAGCGCGACCCGGAGCGCATCCTGGCGCTGGCAGAGCTCGTGCGCCGCGCCGTCTCGACGCCGATCACCTATGCCGAGCGCGAGATCGTGCTGACGCCCTCGATCGGGCTCGCCTTGTTCGATCCCTCTTCGGCCGCACGCAAGGACGATGCGCTTAAGAACGCCGAGCTCGCCATGGCCCATGCCAAGCGCCAGGGCGGCAACAAGATCGAGGTCTTCGTGCCGGCGATGCGGACGGACCGCAACGACCGGCTCGCGCTCGAAAGCGACCTCCGCAGGGCGATCGAGCGCAGCGAGATCCAGGTCATGTACCAGCCGATCGTCCGGCTGGAGGACCGCACGATCGCGGGCTTCGAGGCGCTGGTGCGCTGGGACCATCCGCGCGAGGGCCGGCTGATGCCGCAGGACTTCCTCGCCATCGCCGAGGAGACCGGGCTGATCGTCGATCTCGGCGTCTATGTGATGGACAAGACGGCGCGCGAGCTCGAAGCCTGGCAGGCTGCACTCGAAGTCGACCCGCCGATCTTCGCCAGCGTCAACGTCTCCAGCCGGCAACTGCTGCGCCACGATCTGTTGCATGACGTGAAGACCGTGCTCGGGCGCCGGCGCGTGCTGCCGGGCACGCTGAAGCTCGAGATCACTGAGAGCCTCGTGATGGAGAATCCGGAATATGCCGCGCAGATGCTGCAACGCATCCGCGACCTCGGCGCCGGATTGTCGCTCGACGATTTCGGCACGGGCTACTCGTCGCTGTCCTATCTGCAGCGCTTCCCCTTCGACACGATCAAGATCGACCAGAGCTTCGTGCGGCAGATGGGCAATGGCCGCCCGCCGGTGATCCTGCGCTCGATCGTGCAACTCGCCTCCGATCTCGGCATGGACGTGGTCGCGGAAGGCGCGGAAAGCGAGTCGGATGCGATCGAGCTCTACCAGCTCGGCTGCCAATACGCGCAGGGCTACATCTTCGGACAGCCGATGACGGCGGCCGAAGCGCGCCGCCTGATGGGCGCAACGGCTGCGGCGACGGAAGCGGCGTGACCCACTGCGTCATGCTCGGGCAAAGCGAAGCGCAGACCCGGGGATCGCAGGACAAGAGCATGCCGCGTTTTCGTCAAACGCGGGTCATCCCGGACGTAGCGAAGCGGAGATCCGGGATCCATGCCCGAGCCTTCGTCGGCAACGTCCCGGCATGAATCCCGGGTCAAGCCCGGGATGACGGCGTGATTCCGCACCAAATCGGCACGCCCTGGATGACTCGGGTTGAAAAGATGCTCGGGTCAGGGCCGAGAATGCCGGAGCGGCGGTTTCAGGCGTGGCCGGCTTCGCGCGAGAGGAAGGCCGGGTCGATGCCGATCTTGTTCAGCGCCCGCTGGTATTTGGTATCGACGCCCTCGTCGAACAGCAATTCGGGGTCGGCGGCGCAGTGCAGCCAGCCATTGGACTGGATCTCGGCTTCGAGCTGGCCCGCAGCCCAGCCGGCATAGCCCAGAGCGAGGACGGCGTTTTCCGGCCCGCTGCCGACGGCGATGGCGCGGAGGATGTCGAGCGTCGCCGTCAGGCAGATGCCGTCGTCGATCGGCAGCGTCGCCGATTCGAGGAAGAAATCGGCGGTATGGAGCACGAAGCCGCGCTTGGTCTCGACCGGCCCGCCGCGTAGCACCTGCATCTTCTCGGCGCGGCTCGGCAGGCGGATGATCTCTTCCGACGGGATGACGTCGAGCTGGACGAGGAGGTCCGGGAATCTCGTATCGGCTGCCGGCTTGTTGACGATGATGCCCATCGCGCCATCTTCCGAATGGGCACAGACATAGACGACGCTGCGGCTGAAGCGCGTATCGGCCATGCCCGGCATCGCGATCAGGCATTGCCCGTCGAGATAGCTGCGGCCGCCGACGCGTGGTTGTGAGCCGATCTTCATCCACCCATGCTAGAGGTTGTCGGGGAGTCTCGGCAAGGGTTGGATGCGAACAGGCCTGCCAAGATCGCGTGACCCTGGCCTGGCCACCGCCATGGATCACGTTCGCGTGCGGCACGGCTGAATGCGCGTACCGACACGGCCGGCAACGCGATTGTGCCCCATTTATGCAAGAAACTGCACGGTCGCGGCGGCGCTGGCTTCGCAGGGAGATGCAGGATTTGTTCGCTTTTCGGTTTCGCAATGGATAAGGCAGGGTCGGTGAACCGAGTTTTTTCCCTGCTGGCCATGGCGCCTTTCGTGCTGAGCGCCGTCGCGCATGCGCAGGAGGCAGCGACCGAAGCCGCGACGTCGCCCTGGTCGACGAGCGAGCATTCTAAGCTGCGGCTGATCGCCGGCCCCACGACCCCGACCGGAAAGCAGCGCGTCGGCGTCGAGATCGTGATGTCGCCGGGCTTCAAGACCTACTGGCGCAGCCCGGGTGAATTCGGCGTCCCGCCAAGCTTCGACTGGTCGGGCTCGATCAATATCGGCGGGCTCGACGTGCGCTGGCCGGTTCCGGAGCGGTTCCAGGATTCGGCCGGCTATTCCGTGGGCTATGTCGGCGAGGTCGTGATCCCGATCTCGGTGCAGCCGGTCGATCCGTCGCGGCCGGTCATGGTCGTGCTCAAGCTCGACTATGCGGTCTGCGAGAAGATCTGCATTCCCGCCAAGGGCGAGGCGAGCCTCTGGCTCGAGCCCGGCGTCACCACCGTGACGTCGCCACGGCTGGAGAGCTTCGAGGCGCGCGTTCCGGTGCCCGTGAAGCCGGGAACGCACAAGGAGAAGACCTCCATCATCGAGGCGAAGCTCGACGACACCGTGGTCGATCCAGGGTTGCGGCTCGTCCTGCAGCCGCCGCCCGATGGCAAGGTGCAGGACATCTTCGCCGAAGGCCCGGGAATGTGGTCCTTCGGCAAATCCCGGCTGGCGCCGCAGCCCGACGGGACGGTCGTCGCCCAGATCCGGATCAACGAACGGCCGAAGAGCGCCGCCGGCCCGGTCCCCCTCATCTTCACCATCCGCGGAATGCCCAAGCCTGTCGAGACACGGCTCGAACTCGACATCCCCGCCAGCAGGCCCTAATCCGGGGGCGAGCGGCCCCGGCCGCAGGCTTCACGGAGAACAGCCGCAATGACGATCAAGGTGGGTGACAAGCTTCCGCAGGCGACGTTCCGCGTCATGACCGCCGATGGGCCGGCGGCCAAGACGACCGACGACCTATTCAAAGGCCGCAAGGTCGTGCTCTTCGCCGTGCCCGGCGCCTTCACCCCGACCTGCCACAAGAACCATCTGCCCGGCTATCTGGCCAAGGCCGACGAGATCAAGGCCAAGGGCGTCGATGCCATCCTGGTGACCTCGACCAACGACGTGTTCGTGCTGGATGCTTGGTCGAAGGCCAGCGGCGGCGCCGGCGTCATCGAGTTCCTGTCGGACGGCAACGCCGATTTCGCCAAGGAGATCGGCCTGTCGATGGACGGTTCGGGCTTCGGCATGGGCACACGCTCCCAGCGCTACTCGATGCTGATCGAGGACGGCGTGGTGAAGTCCCTCAATGTCGAGGAAGCGCCGGGCAAAGCCGACGCCTCCGGCGCCGAGACGATGCTCGGCCAGCTCTGAGGCTTTCCGGGTAGCAGTCCCAAGGCCCGCGCGATCGTCTCGTGCGGGCTTTTTTGTTGGGCCGGCGGCGTTGAAGCGCTCAACGCGACAAATGTCAGGAATGGGTGGTGGTCTCAATCGGTAATCGCAACACGCTACTTTTCCTTTGGAGATGGAGCGTGGGTGATGAAGCAGCGGCGGCGGATCTACTATTCGGCGGCCCAGCGGGCTGAGATCTGGGATCGCTGGAAGGCCGGCGAGTCGATGAGTTCGATTGGGCGGCGGTTCGATCGGGAGTCCTCTTCGGTGTTCTCGGTGCTTTCGCCGACGGGCGGCATTCGGCCTCCAGACCGGCGGCGGGCGCCGCGGGCGG